>CALDYC010000024.1 GCA_937941245.1 uncultured Acidimicrobiales bacterium
AGGCAGCACAACGCAAGTACGCATCAACGATCTCGCCATAGCCAACGCCTTCGTGGGTCAACGGATTTAAGTCCTGGCGGGCGCACTCAGCACCACTGTCTGACGATGCGTCTGAACCTCGACTCGGGGCCGCGAAACAGAATGACTGCCACAAGGTTGTGGCGTCGCGCAGGTTCAGGTCAGAGTCGCGGGTCGACCGGTTCGCTTTCTAAGGCCAGTACGGCGAACACGCACTCGTGGGTACGCGCCAGATGTTCGCGGGCCACGAAACGCTCAAGTGCTTCAATGCCGAGTGCGAACTCGCGCCGCGCCAACGACCGCTTGCGGCCGAGCGATCGCTCACGCAGCCGGGACAGATTCTGTGGCTCGAGATACTCGGGGCCATAGATGATCCGCAGATACTCGCGCCCACGGCACTTAACCCCAGGAAGAATCAAACCCTTTGAGCCCTGAACAATGGGCTCAGCTGGTTTCACAACCATGCCTTCGCCGCCGTTCGCGGTCGCTTCCACCCACCAGTGTGTCGCTGCGGCTACCTGCCCCGGGTCATCGAGGTTGACGAAATGGCGGTCAGTGCGGCGCAAAAGTGTCGGCGCCACCTCGACGAGCGCATCGATGGTTTCGAGGTGCCAGCGGTGCGGCCGTCGAGCGAGCACTTCACCCTCACTCGCGAGCAGCTGAAATAGTGCGATCTCGATGCCGTCGACGCCGTCGGTCTCCCAGCAGTAACGGCGATACGCGTCGACGTAAGCATCGACGTGCGTTGCCCGAGCTCCAGTCCGCTTATGAACTTCATCAACTTCGATGCCCCGAGCCTTGGCCGTTTCGAGCGCGTTGCTTGCCGCTCTCAGCATCGTCGTCGCTGCCGTGCCGGTCGACGCGTACTGGCGTTGCAGCAGCTCTCGCGCCTTTACCGACCATGGCAGCAGCTCAGCATCGAATACAAACCAGTCGGTGCTGAGTGCGTCCCAGAGACCTTTGGTGTCAATCGCCTCGCGCAAGGTGTCGAGAAGTGCCTTGGTCACCAGCTGATCACCGAAAAACGGCCGACCCGTTCGCGTCACGATGACCCCGGCTGCATCGTTAGCAATGCCGAATCGGGCCAACGCCGCCGCAGCGTCACGGGCAAAGATCAGGACCGCACGCGAACCCATGTGCTTTTCTTCGCACACAACCTGTGACACACCAGCACGACGGAAGTACGCAAATGCTTCGTCGGGGTACTCGAGATAGTCGGGCCGACTACTCGTTGCCACCGGCGCCATTGTTGGCGGCAAGTGAACGAGCCACCGCGGGTCTGTGGCGAAGCGACTCATGACCTCAAGCGCAGCGCTAGATCGGTCGGCTTCGATCGTGAGTCGACCCGCGAGTTCCGTTTCGACATAGTGTTTGCCGAGCACTTCACCAACGTCGAGCAGCAGCGGGTGCCGCTCTGCGACATCTTCAACAAGCGGACGGATTGGTTCGTAGTACTCGTGTTCTGCTGCGAATGAGACCAGTTCTTTTTCTGGCCACCGCAGCGCGGTGAGCTCGCCGCCAAAAACCGAGCCGGTATCAAGACAGATCGTGTTGTTTGACCAGCCGGCAGTCGGCACCGGCGTATGGCCGTACACGACCGCAGCCTCGCCCCGATACTCGTCGGCCCACGGATACCGCTTCGGAAGGCCGAACTCGTCTGTCTCGCCGTCGGTGTCACCATACAACGCCATGGCTCGCACACGCCCGGAGGCGCGACCGTGATAGCGCTCAGGTAAGCCCGCATGGGCAACGACCAGGTCGCCTCCATCGAGCAGGTAATGACTCACCAACCCATCAATAAACGTTGCGACCCTTTCGCGAAATGCTGCGGGGCGGGCTTCGAGCTGCTCCAACGACTCTGCGAGACCATGTGTGACCTGCACCTTGCGACCGGCGAGAGCGCGCCCCAGCTTGTTCTCGTGATTACCCAAGATGCACAGCGCTGTGCCCATCTCGACCATCGACATGGCAACGTCAAGTACTTCGGCAACGCCAGGTCCACGATCGACAAGGTCGCCGAGAAACACCACCCGACGTCCGTCAGGATGCGAAATCGTGTCGGTCGACGTGTCGTAGCCGAGTCGGTCGAGCAGCCCCATGAGCTCGGTGTGGCACCCGTGCACGTCGCCAATGATGTCGAACGGGCCGACGTCATCGCGACGATCGGTCCACAACTTGACTCGCTCGATCGAGACCGCATCGAGTTCTTCTAGTGAGGTCAACGTGCACACACGGCTGAATCCTTCTTTGCGCATGCCCCTTGCCGAGGAACGGAGCGTTTTGCTCTGGCGCCGGATCGCGTGGGCTGGCGTCTGGCGGTCAGCTCGGTTCAAGTTCTGTTCGATACTCACTTCGACCGGCAGATCGAACACGATCGCTGTTGACAGCACATCCCACTTGCGCGCAACGTCCAGAATCGCCTTTCGATCTTGGCGCTTGACGTTGGTTGCATCGACCACCGTCAATCGGCCGACCTCAAGACGCTTGCCAACAATGTCGTGTAACAACGCGAACGCAGGAGCGGTCACCGACTGGTCTGTCTCGTCGTCGCCGACGAGTGCGCGACATTGATCGCTCGACACCACCTCGGTGCTGGCAAAGTGGCGGCCTGCAAAGGTCGATTTACCGGAGCCCGATGCCCCACACAACATGACCAGGCCAACTTCTGGAACTTCGATTGTTCGACTTGGTTCAGTCATTGGTTACTGCTCCGGCTCGGCGGAAGATCGCCATTTGGGTTGGCGGCCCGGTGGCAGCATCGGCTTCGCCGACGTCACGAAACTCGGCGCTGTATCCGTAATGTTCGCAGGCCGTGTGCGCCCATTGCTGGAACTCTGCACGCGACCACTCGAATCGGTGGTCTCGATGACGCATCTCGTTGTCGCCGAGACGTTCGAAATGCACGTTGTACTCCACGTTTGGTGTTGTGACGATCACCGTCGTGGGAGCAGAGTGGCTGAACAACACTCGCGCGAAGACATCGAGACGCTCGAGGTCGAGGTGCTCGATGACCTCAATGACCGTGGCCACGTCGAAGCCTGCAGTGCGACCATCGATGTAGGTCAGCGCTCCTTGCACAAGACGCACCTTTTCACGTCGTCGTTCCGATAATTCGTCGAGCTTCAGCCGCTTCTCGGCTCGGTCGAGGACGCTGATTGAGACATCGACGCCAAGAACCTCGGTGACGCTCGGTTCGGCCATAAGGCGACTTATCAAGCTTCCTTCGCCGCAACCGAGATCGACAACCCGGCCTCCCCCAGCTTCGACGACTGCAGCGGTGACGGTCGCTAGTCGCTGTTCGTTGAGACTGAGCGGTCGTTCAACCAAGGCCTCGAGATCGTCGCCCTTGCCGTCGATGTCGTCGGAATCCTGCTCGACAGACAGCTGGGCAAGCGCGGGCCGGGTCAGTTCCCTAAATCGCAGGTACCGGCGGGTGATGAACTCGGCCTCGGGATGCACCGGTAGCCATTCGCCCCCGCGTCGAAACAGCTTGTCGATCTCGTCTTCAGCCACCCAGTAGTGCTTGCGGTTGTCGAGCACCGGCAGCAACACATAGAGATGTTCAAGCATGCGTTGCACGGGTAGCCGTGCCTTGAGCATGACCGAGAGATAGGCGCTGGCGCCCCAGGCCGGGAACTGCTCGTCGAGGGCGAGGGCTTCGCAGGTCACCTCATATCCCAAGGGGGTGAAGAGCTTGGCGACGAGTTCTTCGCCGCCATGGGCGGCCACAACGGGCAGGCTCACCTCGAGGTCGATCGGCGCCTCGACGAGCTCAGGGCGCGTCTCACACGAACCGGACATGGCTGATCCGTACAGACGCCCAATGGCCACACTCAGCATTGACGACGCTGCGTAGGGGCGGTCGTTGACATACGGCTCAAGCCCATGGTCCGAGACGTCTTTGCGCCGACGACTCAACCTGATTGGGTCAACTTCAACGAGCAGGATGACGGTGCACGAATCAGCATCGGCCTGGGGGTAAAAGACGTGTGCCGTTCCGAACCCGATGTCGACCGAACGCACGCGATCTGGGTGCTTATGCAGCAGATAGCCGAGATCTGTGGCATCGGGGGACGTCGATGTGATCGAAAGGAGCATTGCCCCTATTCAAGCGCACATCGACCGACCCCGTTCCATGATTTGGGGCGTCTCGGGCATTGCCCTCAGATTTCGCCGCCGAGAGGTGCAAGGGCTTCCCAGGCTGCTTCCTTGTCACCGAGAATGTTGAGCGCACATTCGGTGGCGCCGGCGGCCTTGTAGGCCTCGAGCCCGGTGCGAATGGTGTCGGCATCGCCAATGAGCACCAGATCGCCTGGACCCTCTGCGCCTTCG
>CALDYC010000025.1 GCA_937941245.1 uncultured Acidimicrobiales bacterium
GCTGATCTTGGTGACATTGCAGTGTTCTCGGAGCTGTCGAAGCGCGAGCTTCGAGCTCTAGACAAGTTGATGAGCGAGCAGCAGGTCGGGGCCGGCAAGGAACTCACCCGTCAGGGCGAGCCCGGGCGCGAGTTCATGATCATTTCGTCTGGCACTGCTCGGGTTGAGATCGATGGCCAAACAGTTGCTCACCTCGGACCCGGCGACTTTCTGGGTGAGCTTGCGATCATTGCCGGCACACCACGCACTGCCACTGTGACGACCACCTCTGATTGCGAGATCGAGGTTCTGAACCGACGCGAGTTCATGTCGATGCTTGACGAAAGCCCAAAGCTGGCGCGCAAGATTCTCGTCGGAGCCGTCAAGCGACTTCAGCTGAACGAGCGGTCCCGCACTAATTAGTCCGACCGATTGAGCTGACCGTGGGGGTCCTCGCCTGTGACGACTGACCGATCGAGCTCATTTCGGGTCGTTAGCGCAGCCATCAGAGCAGCTAGCCGTGGCAAACTGAGCGTGAATGCTCGCTGCTCATCTGGCACACATCATTGCACCGCTTCCCGACGTTGGTGCCTGGATCAGTGCCCCACTCGCTGTCGCCGTCATCGTTGCTGGTATCGCCCTGTGGGTCGAGCACCAGATCGTGTCCGGCGGCGTCGCAGCTCTGCGAGCAGCGGCACGAGTGGGTGCAGCTCTACTGTGTCTCTTCGCGGTTACGGCCACTGGTCTTCCGTCAGCTGATGCCCAGACCGAAGGCCAGATCTTTCCGGGGCTTCCTGATCTCATCAGCGACCCGATGATTATCTGGTTTCAGCGTGATGTCGAGAGCCCGCTCGATGGTCCGGGTTTACGACGGGTTGTGACCTTTGAAGGATCGATCCACAACATCGGCGAAGGTTCGCTCGACCTGCTGGGCAACCCGCAAATCCCCGGCGGAGTCAAACAGCGTGTGTTCGATGGCGACACGTGGACCGACGTTGGTTCGCCCACTGTCGAGTATGAAACCAGCGATGATCACAACCACTTCCATGTGATGGGACTCGTCCACTACTCGCTGTGGGACGCCGGACAGACCGAACTACTCGATGACGGTTCGAAGGTCGGCTTTTGTCTGACCGACGTTGAAGAGTGGCCCGATGCGCCGCCCAAGCTCTATAGCTACGAGTTCGCCTCGGGTTTCTGCGGCCAATTCCAACCGGACCTAACCGATCTACGGATGGGGATTTCGCCGCGTTGGTCAGATGTATACGGGCCGAACATCACGCTGCAGTGGATCGACATCACCGATGTGGCTCCTGGCCGCTACTGGGTGGGGGCGGTGACTGACCCAAATGACGAGATCGTCGAAAGTGACGAGACCAACAACTCGACGATCTTCTCACGCGACAGCTTCTTGGTTCGGGGGTGGAGGGCGTTGCCAATTGACGACGTCGCGGTGAGCGATAGCGACGTTGCAATCACGCTCAGCGCCGTCGCCATCGGCACCGTCGGGAAACCGGCGTTCGTCATCGTTGAAGGACCTGAGCACGGCGAACTAGATGTTCCGGTCGGAACCGACATGTTCGACCCGACGGTGACCTATCGACCGTCACCGGGCTTTAGCGGCACAGATTCGTTTAGCTACTACGCGCACGATGCGGCAACACCGTTTCCCAAGGTTCCAGTGATCGAAACGGTGCAGCTTGTGGTTGCTGCTCGGCCAGATGCGCCGCCAGTTGGAGCCCGCGACCTCGTCGACCTTCAGATCGTCGGCCCCGAAGCTGCCCAGGCGATCACCTACCAAGACGTGAGCGTTGCAGTCACCGCAACCAGCGCTCAGCCGGACACAGGCGTCGACGTCAACGTCGACATCGAATGGTTCGCGAGCGGGCTTCCGCACGGACTCGCCATCGATCAGTCCACCGGCGAAATTGCTGGACAGCCCACGATCGAGGGCGAGTACGTCTCGACAATTGTTGCCCGCCCCGCGGGCTCTTTCGGTTCCCGCGACGCAGCCGAGCTCGACATCGCGTGGTCCGTCAACGAGCCTGACGACGCCCCCGTGCTGCTTGCCACCCACGACCTGTCCACCGCAACCGACGAGGATGTTCGGGTGAACTTTGGACCCGGCGTGCCAGGTTCGACCTACCGGGCCGAGGGGCTGCCTCCTGGCATGACCGTCAACACCAACGTGCCCCTCGTCGTCGGAACTCCCACAAAAATCGGTTCGTATGATGTCACCATCGCCGAGGTCGTTGACGGTGCCGCCGTACATCAGACCAGCTTTGTGTGGACGATTCGACCTGCTGCTGTGCCAGGATTCCCGCTGTAGTCGTCCCACGGCGAACCATCGGACTACCGAGCGCGGCCGGACACCCAGTGCCCCCTGGCACCGTCGTGCTCGCAAACACCCGCGTGCTCGCAAACACCGCCGTGCTGGCGACACACCGCTGGCGACACACCTCGCTGTCACACACCTCGCTGTCACACACAGGTGCGAGGCTCGCGTTACCGCCCCGTGTAAACCGGATCGTGACCCCTGGAGCGGCACTGGTCACCGCACTCCTGCCCCGATTGGCACGATCATGGTTCACCGACACGCAACGTTGGCTGCCGAGCCGCCCGGCTGCGATGGCCATCATGTGCAGCTTCAGCATGTGCTTGACCGCATGCTCGACAACCCGCACCCGGCTCCACATCTGCTGGCGTTTGGCGCCGATCACCATCGGGTCGAACCGCTCCAGACTCGACCGATCGCACCCGAAGACGCGCTGATCGGGTTGGTCTTACCCCCGCAGTTCACGGCGCTCGTTGTCGTCGCTCCTGCCGCCGCGACCCGACAGAACGACCGCACCATTGGAAGACCAGCAATGATTGCGATCGCTACCTGCCGATGCGGCCGGTCCTGCACCGCGCTCAACGTCGACGGCGAGCGCTTGAGTGGCCGCGCTCCATCTGGCTGGGTCGTCGATGCAACCATGCGTGCAGTCGGGCGGCCATGTGCCCCTACCGAACGCCACCCGACCGAGGCACTTCTTTGCCTGTGGCTCGATCGTCTTCTTGTTTCGGTGCTCGACCCGACCGATCGACCACCACTCACCTGGCTCGCTGCGGTCGCGGCCGCTCCCGTTTCAGGTATCCGAACCACTGCGCATGAGCTTGCCCACGCGTTTCGCGAAGCTGCCCCCTCGTGGGGCCATCTGCGACGACGGGCTGCCATTGGCGATCTCGCCGGCCTGGGTGTACGACCGCATTGGGCTGGCGCCATGGATGACCCGATGTTCGGCCGCTTCGCCCTCGGCAATTTCCCGGAATTGGACGAATTGCGTTCAGATATCGAGCTACTCGTTCCCGCCGACGTCGGTGAACAGATCCACCGTTGTGTGGCGACGACACTGGCATCGCCCAACTAGCTCAACGGAGCAACCCGGCTTCAGCCATGCGCTGAGTCAGTCGTTGCCTCGATGCCACGTCGACTGTCATCCAGTCATATATCGAGCCACCGAACGCGCCGGTATCGACAAGCGCCGTAACGAACTCGTCCATGTTGTTGATCGAGGCAACGTACGGCTCGACCCCACTCGGCGACGCTCCGACCTCCGCTCCGATGCCGCCGATCGAGTGGACGACAGCGTCGGGGTCACCGAGGTTGTTTCGCAGCCGCCGGTCGCTCTCTTCGACGTAGGTGTAGCCGTTTCCGTAAGGATCCCCCCGAAACGACCAGTAGCTCATGGGCATCCAGACATCGACCAACGGAGCGAGTTCGAGCCATGGGAACGAGGGCCACAAGCTCGGGTTGACGACTTCGATCTGCACAGGCGGCAGCACGATCGCTCCAACCGGATCAGGGGCCACGGCGGCATCGACCGCAGCGGCAAGCTCAAGTAGCCGTCGGTTGCGTTCGGGCCACTCGAGACCAGCCTGATTCCACTCGATGTCGATGGCCACACCATCGAACCTCTGCCCGAGCACCTCGAACTCGTGCGCCGCCAGCAGATGATCGAGGTCAGTCGAATCTTCGGTCCACTTGGGTAGATACCACGCCACAACATCGATGTCGAGCTGATGCGCCCTCAGCACAAACTCGGCAAGCAACCATGGGTCTTCGAGCAGTCCGGGCGAGCGGTCGTCCAAGCGCCCCGATTGCAAATACAGCGTGGACACCCCCGCTTCGGCCATCTCCCCAACCGCCGCTGGCACCAGCGGAGGCACACCTGTCGACGAGTAGGCAGGCGAGTAGTCAAACCCGTCGACCCACGTGCCAAGCCCCTGATACGAATCGATGGTGCGTTGTTCTGGCGCAGCGATCGCCACCGCGACTGGTGACGAGACGATGGTGCTTCCGCTGCCGAGCGCCGCCGTCGGCGTGGTCCCGGCGAGTGCGACCAGGTAAGCAGCCACTGCGGCGATCAAGGTCACAACGCCGGCTGCAAACCGCTGGCCTAGCGCGCCCATAGCAGTCCCTGTCCCGTCAGCATCGGCTGCCCCATTTCGGTGAAGCCGCGTTTGGTCACATACCGATAATAGAGCTTGAAATGACCGATATCGGGGTGGATATTGGTGCAGACGCGGGCAAGGTGGAGCGTTCTACAATTTCTCGTCCAGGAGAGCCATGTCGTTCAAGCCCGGTGACCGCGTCGTCTATCCCCATCACGGCGCAGCGGTAATCGAGAAGAAGGAATCGCGCGAAGCATTTGGTCGCAAGACCGAGTACCTCGTGCTTCGAATGGCCCACGGCGAGATGACGCTTGCGGTGCCGGTCGACAAAGTCGACGATGTCGGCATGCGTTGGCCGATTAGCGGCGACGACGTCGACGACCTTTTTGACGTACTCAAGAAGCGTGACGTTCGCGAACCCGCGAACTGGAGCCGACGCTTCAAGAACCATCAAGAGAAGCTCAAGTCAGGCGACGTCTACCAGGTGGCAGAAGTCGTCCGAAACCTGGCGTTGCGCGATCGCGAGAAGGGCCTATCGGCCGGTGAGAAGACGCTCTACCAAAAGGCTCGCAGTGTGCTGGTATCCGAACTCAGCTTCGCACTCGACGTGAGCGAAGACGATGCGATGGACAAGGTCGACGTAGCGCTCGAATAGCCGCATTTCGGGTGGCCGCCGCAACCGTTCCCGCTACCATCGGCTCTCGCCATCGGGCGTGGTGTAATTGGTAACACAGCTGGTTCTGGTCCAGTCGTTGGGGGTTCAAGTCCTCCCGCCCGAGCAAAGCACGCAAGTGCTGGTCACCCCCGGGTGACACGGTAAGCCCCGTTCGTCTAGCGGCCTAGGACGCCACCCTCTCAAGGTGGTAGCACGGGTTCAAATCCCGTACGGGGTACAAATTCTTCAGCGCCGATACCATCGGCGAAGTAGACATCGGGCTGTAGCGCAGTTTGGCTAGCGCACCTGCTTTGGGAGCAGGGGGTCGTGAGTTCGAATCTCACCAGCCCGACCACGAAGGATCCGCACTCCGGTGCGGATCCTTTGTCTTTTTGGCCCCTGCCGCACCGGCCCTGAGCGCCGCGTCGCAAAACGCTTCGACCTGGCGCTCGCCCATCGCCTACGCTGCCCAGATGGCTGACGCACCCGACCCGTTCTCCTCACCATTTGGCACCCTGTTCGGCGATCAAATGACGGTGGCCACCGGCGGACCAGACGGCTACGTGTACAGCGGCGCTGCACAGCCGCTTGAGAACTTCTCGATGCACCCAGGCACGCATGTGCTGCACTACGCGAGCTCGTGCTTTGAGGGCCTCAAGGCCCACGCACAAGCTGACGGCAGCCTTGCTATCTTCCGGCTCGACGACCACGTTGCTCGCTTCCGTAACTCGATTGAACTGTTGCGAATGGCAGTGCCAGAAACAGATCTGGTTCGCTCGATGTTCATCGATGCAGCGACAGCGAACGCTTCGCACACTCCCCCAGCTCCCGGTTCGCTGTATCTCCGCCCCACGCTGATTGGTTCGGATCTCAACATCGGCGCAGCCGCATCGCCGAGTACCTCGACCCTGCTGTACGTGCTGACGAGCCCCGTTGGCGACTACTTTCCGGGCGGCGTCCGGCCGCTGAGCATTTTGATTGAGACCTCGATTCCACGGACCACTCCGCAGTTCGGCTCGGTCAAAAGCGGCGCCAACTACGCAATGGCGCTCGGCCCAACACTCGATGCCAAAGCCGAACACCAGGTCGACCAGGTGCTGTTCGCCACCGATGGCGACACAACCGAGACCGGTGCGGCGAACTTTTTCCTGATCGACGACGACACGCTCGTGACCCGCCATCTTGACAGCTCGTTTCTGCATGGCATCACACGATCGTCAATTCTCACGATGGCGACCGATCTCGGGTACCGCATCGAGGAACGGGCGCTGCCGGCAGCCGAGATCCACGAACGCGCCCACGACACTGAAATGTTCCTCTCGGGAACCGCTGCGGTGATTGCTCCGGTCGGCACTTTGATCATCGACGGATCTCAAACTGCGGTCCGCGACGGACAGCCGGGGCCGAACACGCTGCGGCTTCGCGAAGCTCTCGTTGCGGTCCAGACCGGCTCGGCGGACGACCCGCACGGTTGGCGAACAACCGTCGGCTGATCGGCTCGCTACTCGCTGGTACTTGCGGCGCTGACCCGCCGATAGCCAATCAATCGGCCAAGCGAGACAGCCGTCGACTCGCGCACGTAATCGCTCATCGTGGCATCGGTTGACGTTGGCGATACCCACGCTTCGATACCGATCTCATCGGCGATTGATCGCAAACGAAACGAGTGATAGCCGTCCGACACAAGCAGCGCGGTCGATAGGTCACGGTCTTGCATTTGTGTTGCCGTGGCCGACATCTGCTGCCAGGTGTTCTCGCCGTCGACGATCGTGACGATGTCGCTGTCAGGAACCCCGAGGTTGCGCAGATAGACGTAGCCCGAGAAACCCTCGGTGAAGGTGTCTCCTTCGGCCTTCGAGCCGGTTGTTGCGATCAGGCCGGCGAGACCCTCGGTGTACAAGTCGAAAGCATGATCGAGTCGAGCGGCAAGAACAGGCGACGGGGTGCCGTTGAATTGGGCAGCCCCGAACACAACAATGATGTCGGCTGAACGACGGTCGTCATCGTCGGCTGCAGCACGAACCTGCAGCATGCTCGCGCCGAAATACACCGCGGCGATCGCCGCCAGCGTGATCCCAAAGCCAAGCATCCACCGCCAGCGGATCGGTTTGAGAACGTCGTCGTAGGTAAGCGCGTCGGGGTTCAGTGTGCGCTTGCTGGGCGGTGCAGTTTCCTCGACGAGCGCTGCAGCGGTCGAGTCTGAGGGGCCGCTGACGTCGACTTCTGCGCCATCGCCGGGTCGGTTGCCGCTGACCACCGCCACGATCAATCCTTCGAACCAGTTAAAGAAGCCTGCAATCCCGGTCTCGACGCTGTTCACCAGCTCAGATTCTGGGAACTGCAACCGCTCGTCCAACCGACCAGCGAGCTCGCTCGCGCGATCGCGGGGCGTGTCACGATCGGCGTCGCGATCGGGCACGAAGGACTCGACCGGATCATCGGTCGAGTCGCTCATCGGCGCCGAATCGTCAGACCGATGCGAGTCGTTCACGAGCCTGGCGCAATCGGGCAAGGGTGCGTTCGCGGCCCAGCCACTCGACGGGCTCGAAAAGCGGTATGCCGCCCTGCTTGCCGGTGACAGCGACTCGAACCGGCACTTGGGAACGGACCTCGAGGTGGTCGCCGACGCTGCGGACAGCCTCATTAAGCACGTCGGCCCGCCATTCGCATGTCTCGAAGGCCTCGATGACCCCTGCGAGGACTTCGTCGCCCTTGTTGGCTTTGACCAATCCTTTGGCAAAGCTCTTCTCGTCGAACGTCACCTCATCGACGAAAATCCACTCGTACCAGTCGCCAACATCGGCCAGCTTCGAGACACGTTGCTGCACTTCGGAACCAAACATCGCAACGGCCGCCGGGTCAACCGCGCCATCGGCGAATCGTTCATCAGCCTGCAAGAAGGGCAAAGCTTGCGCCACGAAATCGTCTTCGCTCAGGGCCTGAATATAGGTAGCACTGAAGTGGTCTAGTTTCGCGACGTCAAAGAAGGCCGCAGCCTTGTTCACACGCGACAGATCGAACTTGTTGATGATCTCTGCGATCGGGCGGATCTCAATGTCATCGTCTGGTCCCCAGCCGAGAAGCGCCAGATAGTTGCGCATTGCTTCGGGCAGGTAGCCGCGGCTGCGGTAGTCGGCGATCGACACATCATCGCGGCGTTTCGACAGCTTCTTTCGTTGCTCATTGACCAGCAACGGCAGATGCCCGTACACGGGTGAGACCGCACCCATTTCTTGCAGAAGCAGTTGTACTTTCGGCGTACTCGACAGCAGATCTTCGCCACGAATTGCGTGGGTAATGCCCATGTCGGCATCGTCGACCGCGTTGGCTAGCAAGAAGGTCGGCGATCCGTTGGATCGCCAGATGACGAAGTCTTCAAGGTCGTTGGTCTCGAAGCTCACTTCGCCGCGAACCGCGTCGTCGAAGGCGACCGTTTCGTCTTTCGGAACCCTGAATCGAACGGCGTGATCAGCGAGCAGCTCGGTCTGATCAACGACCTCGTTGTCCGCGTTCACCAGATATGCGTGACCTCGGCCGACCATGTCCGATACCACCTGACGGTGGCGTTCACGATTCTCGCTCTGGTAGAGCGGCCCTTCGTCCCAATCGATGCCAAGCCATTGAAGCTCTTCAAAGATCACATCAATGAGTTCGAGTCGGTTGCGGTCGCCGTCGGTGTCTTCGATCCGCAAGACAAATGTGCCACCGGTTGCTCGGGCGAATAGCCAGTTGAACAGTGCGGTGCGGGCACTTCCCACATGGAGGAAGCCGGTCGGGGACGGCGCGAATCGGCAGCGAATCTGATCAGTCATGAGTTCGCCAAGCCTATGTCGAGGTCGTCAGTCGCCAGCGGCAGGCACATCGATGAGCTCAGAATCATGATCGGCTCGCACCACAGTGGTGCCCGCGATCACATCGTGCGCTGCGCTCCCGCTCGGCAAGACCGCTCCCATGATCAGGCCGAATGTTGCGACGAGCGGAACCGCGACGACACCAACCGACCCGACGTTGAGCGACAGCGGCGATACATCGAGCACCAGCACCAATGAGAGCCACGGCAGTTGGCGGATACACGCCCGCGCCACCGACGCACCGAATCCGAGTGGGCCAGCCGTATCAGCGGCATTTGATCGAACGCGGAGCCCGACGAACCGTTTACCCGGCGTGGCACCGATACGACCATCGAACCACACGTGGTAGCCGATCGTTAGCCCGATCCACATGATGAAAAGCACCGTCCAGGCACCGGTGCTTGGCCCGCGGCACTGCAGGGTGACATCGGCAAGCCCACAGTTCTCGACCGTCTGCATGCCGACTGCTTGCAGTTGTCGTGCAAGCACGATGAACAGCAACCATTGGGCTGCAAACAGAATCAGGGCATCGATGAACCACGCGGTAAACCGGTCGGCGAACCGCACCGCACTGCCGTCGCTGAGCGAAGACACAGAGGCGCTGTGCGAAGACGCTCCGGCGCTGCGAGCCGACTCGCCGTCAGCGTCGTAGGCGACGTCTGATGAGGGTCTCACGGTGCGCTCAGCCAACCACTCGTGCGAGCACTGAGCGCCACTGCGGAGCGTCGTCGATGATTGTCGAATGCGGCCGATGTAAAAACTCGGTTGGCACGGCATCGGCGATTGCGCGCCGCTCGGCGTAGTGGTGCGAATGCGCAACTTCCTCGAATAGCTCTTTGCGCAGCTCGATCAGTTCCGCATCGGCTGTGGGATCGAGAAACCCGAAGATCGTGAACGCGCACCGTAGGTCGTGCACGGTTGGGGCTCGGCCAAATGCCGATGCTCGCTTAAGAGCAACGGCCACGCATCCGGCATTGACATCGGCGAGATGTTCGCCGGGCGTCAGGCACAGCTGATTTTCGAAGGTTCTCACCAGTTTGAGCGCGAACCCCTGGTCAGGGCCCTGGGTTCCCATCAGCTCGCCGGCAGGTTGGCCCTTCTGGAACACATCTCCGGGGCGGTCAGCAGACCAGCTGCGGTCGCGCTTGGGTGGCGACGTGTAATGCGTCGACTGCTGCGGTGCGGTGGGAACGAACTGTGGTTGGCTCACACCGCCAGCCTACGCGATTGCGAGACGACGGTGATCACACGTCTGTCGATGCAGCCAGCGATGCGTGCAGCAACCCAAAGACGGTTCCGTCAACGAGTGCCTGCCAACTTGCTTCGACGATGTTCTCGCTCACACCAATGGTGGTCCATCGCCGATCGCCATCGGTCATGTCGATCAGCACGCGGGTCACCGCGGCGGTGCCAGCGCCCGAGTCGAGCACGCGCACCTTGTAGTCGGTGAGGACGATGTCGCGAAAGGCCGGGTAACGCTCGCCGATCGCCCGGCCAAGCGCGTCGTGCAACGCGTCGACTGGACCGTTGCCTTCACCAATCGCACCAACCCGTTCACCATCGAGGACCATTTTGACCGTGGCCTCGGTCTCCATGTCGACTGCCACGTCGTTCCAGGCGCGAGCTCCGCTTCCGGACCGGTGGCTGGTGTCGACTCGGAAACTCTCGAGCTCAAAGAACGGTTGGGTCCATCCGGCGGCACCGCGCAGCAACAATTCGAGAGACGCGTCGGCAACCTCGAACTGGTATCCCTCGTGTTCGAGCCGCTTGAGGATGTCGATGACTTCGCCGGTCTGTGTCCCGTCGAGCTCAATGCCGATTTCTTTCGCTCGGATGTCGATGCCAGCTCGACCTGCCATCTCAGAAACCACGAAGCGAGCGTTGTTGCCCACCAATGCGGGTGCAACGTGCTCGTAGGCATCGGGACGGCGAGCGATGGCACTGGTGTGCAATCCCGCTTTATGGGCGAACGCCGACGTTCCGACATATGCCTGTTGTGCGTCTGGCACAAAGTTCGCCAGCTCGGCGACCTGATTGGCAACCGAGGTGAGGTGCACGATGCGGTCTTCGGGAATGGTCGCTATCCCCATTTTCAGTGTGAGGTTCGCGATGATTGGGATGAGGTTGCAGTTGCCGGTCCGCTCGCCATATCCGTTGATCGTCCCTTGTACCTGCACGGCTCCGCCTTCGACGCCCGCGATCGCGTTGGCTACACCGCAGGCGGTGTCATCATGCAGGTGCACGCCAATGCCGACGTCGCCGCCGAAGTAGTCGTGAATCTCGCTGACGGTGCGACGCACTTCGGTTGGCAGAGTCCCACCGTTGGTGTCGCACAGAACCAGCCGGTGCGCGCCGGCGGTCGCAGCTGCTTCGAGCACGCGCAGGCTGAACTCGGGATTGTTGCGGTAACCGTCAAAGAGATGTTCGGCGTCGAACAGCACCTGGCGGCCCTGCGCAACCAGGTACTCGACCGATTCGCGCACCATGGCGACGCCCTCGTCCAGATCAGTTCGCAGCGCTTCGGTGACGTGGTAGTCCCAGCATTTGCCAACAATGCACACCGCTTGGGTGCCTGCACTGATGAGGTTGGCGAGGGTTTGATCCTCGTCGATGCGCCCGCGAGGACGCCGTGTCGAACCGAAGGCCGTAAACACGCTGGTAGTGAGCTTGAGTTCGTCTGCGGCCCGTCGGAAGAATTCGTCGTCCTTCGGGTTTGCGCCTGGCCAGCCACCCTCGATGTAGTGCACACCCAGGCGATCGAGCTGGCGAGCGATACGCAGCTTGTCTTCGACAGTGAACGAGATCCCCTCAAGTTGGCTTCCGTCACGCAGCGTGGTGTCGTATATCTCAACGGCAGAGGGAAGCTGATTCTCGGGTTGTGCAGTCGTCATGGCGGCTCAGGTCAGGCGACCGCAGCGGCGATCGCATCGCCAACAGCAACGGTGCCGCCTTGAGTCGAACCAAGTTGGTGAGCAGCGGCAGTAATGCGATCTGCGGCGTCGGTCTCGCCAAGGTGACGCAACATCATCGCGCCCGAGATAATCGCTGCCGTCGGGTTCGCGACGCCGGTTCCGGCAATGTCAGGAGCCGAACCGTGAACCGGTTCGAACATTGACGGGCCGGTGCGGTCAGGGTTGAGGTTGGCCGATGCAGCAAAGCCGATGCCGCCGCTGACCGCTCCGCCGAGATCGGTGAGGATGTCACCAAACAAGTTGTCGGTGACGATTACGTCGTATTGCTCAGGCGACTGCACGAAGTAAATGCATGCGGCATCGACATGGTTGTACGCCGTTTCGACCTGCGGAAATTCGGCGGCAACGATGTCAAAGGTGCGTTGCCACAGGTCGCCGGAGAATGTCAACACATTCGTTTTGTGGACCAACGTGAGGTGCTTGCGCTCGGTTGTGGCCGCCAGCTCAAAAGCATGGCGCACGCAGCGCTCAACGCCCATGCGGGTATTGACCGAACCCTGCGTTGCGATCTCGTGTGCGGTGCCCTGACGCAGGAACCCGCCCTCGCCGGCATAGGTACCTTCGGTGTTTTCTCGGATCACCATCATGTCGACGCCGTGATCGGGCGACACGAATGGTCGCTGGTTGATGTACAGGTCCAAAGCGAAGCGCATTTTCAAAAGCAAACCTCGCTCGATTACCCCGGGTGGCACGCCGGGGGTGCCGACAGCACCCAAATAGATCGCATCGAGATCACGCCATTCCTCAAGGACGTCGTCGGGCAAGACCGTGCCGTCATTGAGATAGCGGGCACCGCCAAGGTCGTAGTTGACGGTGTCGAGCTCAACACCTGCGGCGGCAATGACCTTCAGTCCCTCGGCAATGACCTCGGGGCCAATGCCGTCGCCGCCGAGGATTCCCACGCGATGTGCCATGTGTTGTCGTCTCCCTGAGTCGAACCGACCAACAATGGTATGCATGATCAGGATCGGTACGGATGCCCGGCCACACCGAACTGCGCTGCAGAGCAAAGCGAGGGTTCGAAGCGGCGTTTAAATCGGGGGGTCCGAAGCCACGTCCAGGAGGGCCGGCGGCCGAGGCTGGCGGTCGGGTAGGTATCGTGGCTCGCCATGGCAGACCCGAAACAACTGTCGCAAGAGGCGTTCGACCGTCTTAGCGAAGAACTGCACGACCTCACCACTCGCGGCCGCATCGATATCGCTCGCAAAATCGAAACGGCCCGCGAACTCGGCGACCTTTCCGAGAACGGCGACTATCACGCCGCGAAAGAAGAGCAGGGCAAAATGGAGGGGCGGATCATGCACCTCGAAGGCACCCTCGAAGATTGTGTGATCGTTACCGAAGCCGCATCGCTCGACGAGGTCACCCAAGGCAACGTGGTCACGATTCGTTACCACGGTGATACCGCAACCGAGAAGTACCTGATCGGCAGCATCGAAGAACGTCGCGAAGGCATCACGGTGATGTCCACCGGCTCGCCGCTTGGAGCGGCGCTACTTGGTGCCAAAGTCGGCCAGACGGTGTCCTACCAGGCCCCCGGCGGCGACCTGTCCGTCGAGATTCTTGCAATCGAGGTCTGAACCGTGTCTGCGACTTCTTCTTCACCAACTCACTCGTCGCCGACGCCGTCTGCGTTGCGCACGCTCAGCCAGAAGGTTTGGGATAGCCACGTCGTCAAGGCCGAAGATGACGGCTCTGCGTTGTTGTACATCGATCTGCATCTCGTCCATGAGGTCACCTCGCCGCAAGCATTCGAAGGTCTTCGCCTTACCGGGCGCACGGTTCGCCGCCCCGATCTGACCGTCGCGACCGAAGATCACAACGTTCCGACCGAAGGTCAGTCGCAGCCAATTGCCGACCCGGTGTCAAAGAAGCAGATCGAGACGCTTCGGGTGAACACCGAAGAATTCGGCATTGTGAACTATCCCATGGGCCACATCAACCAAGGCATCGTGCACGTCATCGGGCCCGAACTTGGGCTGACCCAGCCGGGCATGACGGTCGTCTGCGGTGACAGTCACACCAGCACTCACGGTGCTTTCGGTGCGCTGTCATTCGGCATCGGCACCAGCGAAGTTGAACACGTGCTCGCCACCCAGACGCTGCCACAGCAGCCGCAAGAAACGATGGCTGTAACCATCAACGGCACGCTTCCAGACGGATCAAGCGCCAAAGATGTTGTGCTTGCCGTTCTTGCCCGCACCGGAACGAGCGGCGGCATCGGCGCGATCGCCGAATACCGCGGTTCGGTCATCGAAGCACTATCGATGGAAGGCCGCATGACGGTCTGCAACATGTCGATCGAATGGGGTGCCAAGGCCGGCCTGATCGCCCCCGATCAGGTCACCTTTGACTATCTCAAGGGCCGCCCCAAGGCCCCGGCCGGCGCCGAATGGGACGCAGCAGTCGATGCGTGGAAGCAACTCCGCACTGATGAGGGCGCCATATTCGACCGTGAGATCGTTCTCGACGGCGCCGATTGTGTGCCGCACATCACCTGGGGAACGAACCCTGGGCAGGTGGCGCCGATTGCGTCGACGGTCCCCAACCCAGCTGATATGGCCGATGCAGGCGATCGCGACGCAGCCACTCGAGCGCTCGACTACATGGGTCTGACCGCTGGCATGTCCATGCGTGACATCGACATCGACACGGTGTTCATCGGAAGCTGCACCAACAGCCGAATCGAAGACCTGCGAGCCGCAGCTGCGGTGGCCAAGGGCCGCAAGGTGAAAGATGGCATGCGCACTCTCGTCGTGCCGGGCTCTGGCCTGGTGCAAAAGCAGGCCGTCGAAGAGGGCCTGGACAAGATCTTCACCGAAGCCGGTTTCGATTGGCGCGAGCCTGGCTGTTCGATGTGCCTGGCGATGAACCCTGACAAACTCAGCCCGGGCGAACGAAGCGCCAGCACCAGCAACCGCAACTTCGAGGGCCGCCAGGGCCGCGGCGGTCGCACCCACCTCGTCTCCCCCGCCGTCGCTGCAGCAACGGCAATCGCTGGCCACGTCGCAACTCCTGAGGACCTCACATGAAACCTGTACGTATCGTCGAAGGCCGCGCCGTTCCACTCGACCGCAGCGACGTCGACACCGATCAGATCATCCCCAGCGACTGGCTCAAACAGGTCGAACGCACCGGCTTTGAAAAAGGCTTGTTCGGCGAATGGCGCGATGAGCCGAGCTTCGTGTTAAACCGCGAAGAGCACGCCGGCGCGAAGATCCTGCTCGCAGGCCCGAACTTCGGAACCGGCTCGTCACGCGAGCACGCCGTATGGGCAATCATGCAATACGGCTTCGAAGCCGTTATCTCGCCTCGGTTTGGCCCGATCTTTGCGAACAACTCGACCAAAAACGGGCTGGTGTGCGCACAACTCGAAGCTGCGGTCTGTGATCAGATCATGGCTGCGGTCCAAGCCGACCCGACACTTGAGATCGTGATCGATGTCAAACGGCTAACCGTCGAAGTACCGGCGATCGATGTGAACGTGTCATTCCCACTCGGTGCATCGATTCAACATCGGTTCCTTGAGGGTCTCGACGACATTGGCCTGACAATGCAGAAGGGCGACGACATCACAGCCTTTGAGTCCGCCCGTCCGACCTACATGCCAGCATCGTGAGCGGCGAGCGTGTTCGCCGGCTGGCGTGGATCGCCGCGTTTGGCGCACTCGTCGTGCGGGCTGTCAAGGGCCTCAACCGACTTGACGAACCCGAGCTCGAAGACCAGCAAGCAATCTGGCCGCCGCTTCCGTTCGACTCGGCCTGAGCAGCTCTCTGTTCGGGCAGCTCTCTGTTCGGACAGCTCTCGGCTAGCGGCCGCTAGCTAGCGAATGACCCCGAAAGTTGCACCCGTCGAACCGAGGTGATCTCGGCAACGTTGCGCAACGATTCGAGCGCTTCATCCGAAGCGATTTCTTCGGTGCCGATCACCATCAGAGCGTTCGCGTGGGCGGCTTCGCCGACGGTCATGGTCTTGATGTTCACGCCTGCCGAGCCGAGTGTTGATCCAACGGTTCCTATGACGCCCGGGACATCAGCATTTTGCACGATCAACAGATTCGATGCCGGTTTGACTTCGAGGTCATGAGCGTCGAGATGGACCACCCTCGCCTCGGCGTTCTTGCCAACCAACGTTCCTCGGATTTCGTGGTGCTCGCTGCGTATCGAAAGCACGTTTCGGTAGGTGTGGGCCTCGGCGATCGTGGCGACATCGAGAGCCACACCGCGCTCGTCTGCGATCGTCGCAGCGTTGACCAGCGATACGGGCCCGTCGAGATGTGTCGAGAGGATGCCTTGCATGGCCGCAAGAGCGACCAGCCGATTCTCGCCTGCCGCAATCTCGCCCCTGAACTCGACGGTCACGCGATCAGGAAGCTCATCGGCGAGCTGACCGAACAGTTCACCAAGCTGTATGGCAAGCGGGACGAACGGCTTCAGCGCAGCATCGGTAGCCGGGGCGCCGAGATTGACCGCAAAGGTGACAAAGTCTCCGGCTAGGCCGAGCTCAACCTGCTCAGCAATGGTCACCCCGGCCTTGAGCTGTGCCTCGACCGTACTCGCGCCAAGGTGAGGCGTGACGGTCACCTGCGGTAGCCCAAACAGCGGCGATTCGGTTGTCGGTTCGGTGGCAAAGACGTCGATCGCTGCTCCACCGACAACACCGTCGACGATTGCTTGAGCGAGTTCATCTTCATTGATGATCCCGCCGCGGGCCACGTTAACGATACGCAGATTGGGCTTGGCGTGCGCCAACAACTCGGTGTTGATCAGCCCCATCGTCTCTGGTGTCCGAGCGAGGTGCAGCGTGACGAAGTCGCTTCGCGACATCAGGTCTTCAAGCGTTGTCAGATCGACACCGATCGCAGTCGCCCGCTCAACCGAAACAAACGGGTCGTACGCGATCAGGTTCATGCCAAAGGCCGCGGCGCGCTCAGCAACCAATGCTCCAATCCGTCCGAGGCCAACGATGCCGAGCGTCTTCTCAGCCAGTTCGACGCCGTTCCACTTGCTTCGTTCCCATCGACCCTCGACCAGCGCAGCATGTGCGTGGGCAACGTTTCGGGCTTGGGCAAGCAACAACGCCATGGTGTGCTCAGCAGCGGTGACTGCGTTGGACAGCGGAGCGTTCGCGACGATCACACCGTGAGCGGTCGCAGCTTCGACGTCGACGTTGTCAAGGCCGATGCCAGCGCGTCCAATGATCTGCAGGTCGGTTCCGGCGGCGATCACCTCGGCAGTGACCGTGGTCGCAGAACGAATAATGAGCGCATGTGCTCCGGGGACCGCCTGAACCAATTCTTCGGGACTTAGTCCGATCTGGATGTCGATGTCGTGACCGACCTGCCGCAATCGTTCGAGTCCAGCAGGAGCAATTTCTTCGGTGACGAGTACGCGCGACATCCTTCCAATCTATGCGGTACAGCCACAACCCTCCGCGTGACGTTCGCGATACTGAGGCAATGTCGTCCGCACATGCTCAGCCAGCAATCATTCTCGGCGCTGGATTGTCCGGGTTGGTCGCCGCCCGCCAACTCGCGACAAGCGGAAGGCGTGGGACCGTGATCGACAAGGGCCGAGGCGTCGGCGGGCGACTCGCGACGCGACGGCTAGAGGGCGCGGTGCTTGACCACGGCGCCCAGTTCTTTACCGCTCGGAGCGATGCGTTCGCGAGGTTCGTGGACCAAGCCATAACCGCAGGAGTCGTCACCGAATGGTGTCGCGGATTCGGTGAAACCGACGGGTACCCCCGCTACCGGGGCACCAACGGTATGACATCGCTCGCAAAGTGGCTTGCCCGGGACCTCGATATTCAGCTGGCAGTGCAGGCACGAGCGATTGCCTGCGACGGCGAAACGGTGCGATTCATCGCCGATGATGGGTCGACGATTTGTGCCGGCCGCGATGCGGTCGTGACCGCTCCAATCCCGCAAATGCTTGCGTTGTTCGATGCAGGTGAGATTGAGCTTCCTGATCGTCTCGACGCTGATCTACGGGCCGTGCGCTATCACCCGACGCTCGCTCTTCTCGCCGTCATCGACGGCGACGGTGCGGTCGACGAGCCCGGCGGCATGCAACTCGACGATGGACCGTTCACCTTCATCGCCGACAATATGAAGAAGGGCATCTCGCACCGTCGAGCGTTGACATTTCACGCCAACCATGCGTTCAGCGCCCGGAGCTTCGACGATGACCCAGATCAGGTGCAGGCAGAGCTACTCGCATTCGCGGCACCGTGGATCGGCGAATCGACCGTTGTGACGTCGCAGCTGAAGAAGTGGCGTTACGCAGGACCTGTGAGTCCCCTTTCCGAGCCAACCGAGTACATCGACATTGGCGCATGCCGGATCGCGCTTGCGGGCGACGCGTTCGCTGGCCCAAAGGTCGAGGGCGCGTTCACGAGCGGTCTGGCCGCAGCACGCGCGCTGCTTAGAACGTGACTCGGCTCCGCATCGCCCAGCTACCTGAGCTGCGCGAGCTGGGTTATCCGAGCTGCGCGAGCTGGGTTATCCGAGCTACGCGAGCTGGGTTATCCGAGCTACGCGAGCTGGGTTATCCGAGCTGCGCGAGCTGGGTTATCCGAGCTGCGCGAGCTGGGTTTCGAGATCTACGTCGGCAAGCGAGCCGGCACGAACATGCGCGTGTCCAAAGTCCATGCCAGCCGTCATTGGACCCGGCACCGCCACACATCGCATGCCAGCAGCAATTGCTGCGGCCGTACCTGCCGCCGAATCTTCGACGGCGATCGACCGTGATGGCGGAACATCCAGCCATGCGCACGCGTGCCGATAGACGGTTGGGTCTGGCTTACCTGGGGTTCCGGGATCGGCGCAGCTGATATACCCGAACCGGTCATACAACCCCAGCGAAGTGAGGTGGGGTACGACCCATTCTGTGGGCGAGCTCGATGCAACCGCCAACCGTAAACCGCGGGCTTCGGCTTGATCGATCCAATCGAGGACACCCGGTCGAATCGGTTCGGCGGCGAGCAAGCTGTCACGGAACTCGCGTCGAGTGGCATCGAGCTCGACGGGCCACGCGCTTAGCCCGAGTTGCTCGCACAGCAAAGCCCGCGGATCAAGAGCGTCGGCATCGGCGAGACCGATGTACTGCAACCAGGTGTCGAGCGGAATTGCGACGGCACCTGCGGACTCGAACGTGTGCTTCCATGCCTGATAGACGACCGTTTCGGTGTCGACGATTGTGCCATCGAAATCAAACACCACCGCGGCGCCAGGAGCGCTGTCGGGACCTGTTCTCACAGGTGAACGATCTCGACTCGACCGATACCGCCCGCCGGTTCAACACCGAGTACCTGGCAAAAGAATGAGAGCTCTGACTCGAGTGCGGTGACGATCGTCTCTGCATCGCGGAACCCGTGACCGACACCGGGAAAGACAAGCGAGGCATGAGCAACGCCCTTGGCGTGAAGCGACGCAACGACCGCCTCTGACTGTTCTGGCGGGACCACGACATCGGCATCGCCTTGCAACACGATCATGGGTGTCTCAAGTACGTCGATACGAAACAACGGCGAGCGAGCCCGATAGATATCGGCACCCTCGGGCCACGGCGCGACCAGGCGATCGCAGTAGCGGGCTTCGAACTTGTGGGTGTGCTCAGCCAAGGCAGATAGGTCGGCCACGCCATAGCGTGACGCTCCTGCAGCGAACGTGTCGGTTGAAACCAGCGCTCCAAGCACGGTTAGCCCACCGGCGCTCGACCCCTTGATCAACACCCGGTCGGCATCGACCACCCCGGTATCGACAAGATGCAACGCGGCCGCCACACAGTCGTCAACGTCGGCGATCCCCCACCGGTTGTGCAGTGCCTGGCGATAGGTGCGGCCGTAGCCCGTGCTTCCTCGGTAGTCGACGTCGACAACCGCAAATCCTCTGCTCGTCCAGTAGCGCACCGCGAGCGACAGTTCGGTGCGGGCACGCGCTGTCGGGCCGCCGTGGGCGAGCACGAGAAGCGGCGGAAGCTCCCCACTCGCCAGTAGATGTTCTGGGTTCGCTGGCGCGTAGTACCAACCGTGTGCCTCTTCGCCATCAGAGGTCGGAAACACAATGTGATCCGGTGCGGCGAAATAGGCGGGATCGAGGCCGAGATCGCGCCCCGGACGGAGAATCTCAGGTTCAGAGCCTGGCACCCACCGCACGAGCGCCGGTTCGGCGTCGTGGCGAGCGCCGATGAATACGACGGCATCGCCGTGGCGGGTTAGGGCACTGACCGCTGACCAGTCGTCGCGCACCTCACCGTTGATCGTCGCCAGAAGCGTGTCGCCGCCCGGATCAGTGCACGCGATGATTGCTTCGCCATCGATCTCGACCCAACGTGAAATGCCGAAGACCCAGCCCGGTGTTGCGATCTCGAATGGTCCCTCGACAAGCGGTTCGGCCGACGTTGCGTCGACCGCGAACTCCCACAGATTCCACCACTCGTCCCGGTCGGTGACTGCCCACAATGCTCCGTCAGCTGCGAAGCCCGGAAGCACGATCGACTCGTCGCCCGATCCGGCGACCTTGTGGCTGCGGCTCAGCCCATCATCGGTCAAGGTGCCAGCCCAGAGCTCAGTGGTATCCCATGGCATGTTGGGGTGGTTCCATTGGACCCAGGCGAGCGTCCGGCCATCGGCAGAGATGCGGGGCGACGCGTAGAAGTCAGCTCCGGCAGCCAGCACGGTGATGTTGCCTGATCCGTCACCGGCGACCATCACGAGATCGTTGACCGGCTCGTTCGGTTCAGCTTGGTCGACCTGTTCGGCGGTGCCTGCGTGGTGCGTTTCGCGAACGCAGATGAATGATCGACCATCAGCCGTTGGCCGACCGTCGGCGAACCGAACGCCGTGAGGCGTCGACGGTTCGTTGGTCAGGACCGTGACGGTGCCGTCGGGGTCGAGTCGTCGAAGCCGTTGATCGCTGTCGTCCACGTACCACAGGACCTGGTCTTGCGCAAACCACGCGCCGCCGCCGTACTCGTGCACCCGGGTTCGCACATTGGCGTCGGCTGGGGTGACCTCGACGATGGTGCCCTGCCGCCATCGCATGATCGCGACGCGCCCATCTTGTTCGGGACGAGCTTCGCCAAACCAAATATCGTCACCGTCGGCGATGACTTCGGTCAGCGATGCTGCACCGGCGACAAGGTCTATGGCCGCAATGTCCGACGCCCACGCTCCGGCTGGCGTCGGTTTCGGACCGGGCGTCATCCGCGGCCGAGGAGATCGGCGATGCGGCCCACACCCTCGGCGAGGTCCTCGTCAGATAGCGCAAATGACATGCGGCAGTAACCCGGGGCATCGAATGCTTCGCCGGGAACCACCGCAACGTTGATCTGGTCGAGCAGCACGTCCGCGAGTTCCGCGGTCGTCGTCGGGGTGACACCGCCGATCGTGCGACCAAGGACCTGTTCGAACGACGGGAAGGCATAGAACGCCCCTTGAGGGTCGAGCGCCGATACCCCGTCAATCTCGTTGAGCCCACGATGTATGGCGATGCGACGGCGATCGAACGCTGCGTGCATGTCGTGCACGGCATCGAGCGAGCCACTGACGGCGGCGAGCGCCGCGGCCTGAGCGACGTTGCACACATTCGACGTCTGATGTGACTGCAACGTCGACGCGGCCTTCGCGAACGTTGGCGGGGCAACGATCCAGCCGATTCGCCAACCGGTCATTGCATAGGTCTTGGCCACGCCGTTCAACACGATGCACCGGTCGGCCAGTTCTGGAACGACAACGGGCATCGAGTGATGCTCTGCGTCGCCGTACACCAGGTGTTCGTAGATCTCGTCACACAGCACCCAAATATCGTGCTCGACCGCCCACCGCCCGATCGCTTCGATTTCGTCACGTGGATACACCGCGCCGGTCGGGTTCGACGGCGACACGAACATGAGGGCTTTGGTGTTCGGGGTGCGGGCAGCTTCGAGTTGATCGACGGTGACTCTGAATCCCGATTCGATCGTCGATGCCAAAACCACCGGTGTCGCTCCAGCAAGGCGGATCGGCTCGGGATAGGTGGTCCAGAACGGAGCAGGAAGCAGAACTTCGTCCCCCGGGTTCAACAGCGCCGCGAACGCGTTGTACACCGCTTGCTTTCCTCCGTTGGTGACGACGACTTGGTCAGCGCTGATTTGGTACCCCGAGTCGCGGGCAGTCTTTGCCGCTATTGCGTCACGAAGCGCCGGCAGGCCCGGGGTCGGCGTGTAGCCATGATTCGCCCGCACGGTGCACGCTGCGACGGCCGCTTCGACAATGTGTTGCGGTGTCGCGAAGTCCGGTTCACCGGCACCAAAACCAATGACGGGTTTACCTTGGGCCTTGAGTGCCTTGGCTTTGGCGCTCACGGCGAGGGTGGCAGAAGGCGCTATTGAGCCGACACGACGGGAAAGATCAGAAATGCTCACGTCAAAAGTCTCGCAGGAAGCTCGCGAAATTGCTCGCATAATCTGACGCAAGCGCCATCACGGTCGGGCAGACTCGCGAGGTGAGCGAAAACGTGCCGACCATTGAGATCCCCAGTTCGTTGCTTCCGGGTGACGGCCGCTTCGGCGCTGGCCCGAGCAAAGTGCGGCCATCGTCGCTGACTGACCTGGCGGCGACCGGGACCGGTTTCATGGGAACGAGCCATCGCAAACCCGGCGTGCGTGACGTCGTCGCTCGGCTGCAGGGCGGCATGCGTGAGCTGTTCTCGCTACCCGATGACTGGGAAGTGATTCTCGGCAACGGTGGCGCCACGCTGCTGTGGGATGCCCTCACGTTCGGGTTCATCGAGAACAAGAGCCAGCATTTGTCATTTGGCGAGTTCGGCTCGAAATTCGCGAAAGCAGCGGTCGCCGCCCCCCATCTTTCGGATCCGACGATCATCGAATCGGCCATGGGCGAACACCCAGAACTCGTCACCGACGAGGCGATTGACACCTATGCCTTTACCCACAACGAGACCTCGACCGGGGTTTCGATGCCGGTCGTGCGCCCGCACGGATCAACCGGACTGGTCGCGGTCGACGCCACCTCCGGCGCCGCGGGCCTGCACTGGGATACCGCCGAGGCCGACCTGTATTACTTCTCGCCACAGAAGTGTTTCGCAAGCGACGGCGGATTGTTCATTGCGCTCGCCTCGCCGGCCGCGTGCGCCCGTATCGAGACCATTGGCGCAAGCGACCGGTGGATTCCAGCCGGGCTTGATTTGGTGACCGCGCTCGACAACTCCCGCAAGAATCAGACCTACAACACACCTGCGCTGGCGACCATCTTTCTCACAAACCACATGGTCGAATGGATGAACGACAACGGCGGTTTGGATTTCGCTGCCGGGCGGTGCGCAACATCAGCAGCCCACCTCTATGGCTGGGCCGATGCGCACGCCATGGCAACACCGTTCGTCACCAACCCAGATCATCGAAGCAACGTGGTTGCAACAATCGACCTTGACGAGGCCGTCGATGCGAGCGTCGTGTCGCAGGTGTTACGGGCCAACGGCATTGTCGACACCGAGGGCTATCGCAAGCTCGGTCGGAACCAGCTGCGTCTCGCCATGTTCCCGGCCATCGAACCTGACGATGTCGTTGCACTTACCGCGTGCATCGATCACGTCATCGCCGAACTCGCCAGCTGAACATGTCCCAAGCCACCTCTGGTCGGCTGGTCGTGGCTACCCCAGCGCTGCGCGACGGGGTTTTCGATCAAGCTGTCGTCTATATGTTGCACCACGACCCGGTGGGAGCACTCGGCGTAATCATCAATCAGCCAGGCGAGCTCACGACGACTGCGTTGCTTCCCCGTTGGGCCGAACTGACCGGCGATGATGCGGTGATCCGCACCGGTGGACCAGTGTCGCCAGATGGTTTCATTGGCATGGCCCGTCGAATCGGCGCCGACACGACCTATGGCGTGGGTACCCCGAGCGTGACCCGAGCATGCTCAATCGATCTCGACGGCGATCCGGCGATTGCCGCTGCCCATGTCGACGCATTAGTCATCTTTCGTGGCTATGCCGGTTGGGGGCCCGGCCAGCTCGACGCTGAACTCAGCGAAGGCGCCTGGTTCGCTGTTGACGCCGAACCAGACGACCTGTGGGGCGACGAAGCGAGCCTGGACAGCTTGTTCGAACAGGTGCTTCGTCGACAACCGGGCACGGTTCGATGGTTTGCCAATGCACCCGAGGACCCGTCACACAACTAGACGTCGCCGAAATAGACGTCGCCGAGCGCCGATCAGTTGACCTCAACCTCAACCAGATAGCCGGTGCGTTCAGCATCGAATGTGCCGATCTCGACCTGATAGGTCCCGCTCTGTTCGGCCGTGAACGTGGCACGTGACCCAGTGCCGAACATGCCAAGCCCAGAATCGTCATCGGCTACCACAAGGTCGCCATCGAGCGTGACCGAGAAGAACGTGTCCGCTATGCCATCGGCGGTGATTGTGACCTCGTCGCCTTCGGTGAGTTCCAGGCTCCATCGATCCGAATCGAATACCCAGTCATACACACCCTCGGTGATCTGATTGGGACTCAGGACCGAACTGGTCTCTGATTCGATGATTCGCCGCATGATTCCGCCGGAGCGAATCGTGACATCGTGAGGCGTCGACTCGTAGGAGCCGATCAGAACGATGTATTGGCCATCGGGCACGGTGACTTTCATCCGTTCGTCGCCAGCGTCACGACGGTCGACGAAGTACGGGTCCTCACCTGCTCCGGGGCCGTTGGTCGTGAACAGGTCCATGCCCCGCTCATCGTCGTAAATCCGGCCATCGTCGAGGGTCTGAAGTTCGATGAACACATCGTCGTCGCTGCTGACCGCGATGTCGATCACGCCGTCATCGTCAGGCTCGACAAGAGCGGCGAAGAAACGTCGTTGGCTGATCTGTTCAGTGAACGATCGCTCGGGTTCGCCATAGTCCTCGCCGATGCCAAACTCGCCGTCGATCAGGGCCAAGACGCGGTCGATCATCGAGTCCGAGCCGTACACCAACGAAAATTCGGTGTCACCAAAGGCCAGTCCACTTATACCGACCAGTTCGCCATCGCTGTTCAGCATGGCTCCACCGCTTTGGCCCGGGCCGATCGCGGCATCGGTCTGTATAAACGGAAAGTCGCCGACGGCTATGGACCGGAAGTTACCGACGATCCCTGAGGTCATCGCCGGTGTTGGATTGCGTGAGCCTTCGTCGGGGAAGCCGAGCAGAAAGATTCGATCGCCACGCCGCAGGTCGGAGCTCGATCCAATGCTGATTGCCTCGAGGCCAGCATCGTCGATCGGCCCGAGCACCGCGAGGTCGAGAATCGGGTCCGACGCGACGACCGCAACGTTGCCCAGTTCGGTGCCGTCGGCCGTTCCGACCATCACCTCAGGAAATCGCCGAACGACGTGCTCGTTGGTGACGATCCATCCGCCATCAAGCACGATGCCGCTGCCGGTCGACAACGACGGTGTTTCGATGTAGACGACTGATCTTTCGGCTGCTTCGAACACGCTGCGGTACGACTCGGTGGGCGACGATGGCGAGTCGTCGTCCGCTTGCGCCGAGGCACCAGCAGCGCTCGTACTTTCGACCTGTATCGGCGGGCCTTGGACCGCGGCCGAAGAACAGCCAGATACGAGCGCGAGTGCGGCGGCGACGAGCAGCAGCGAACAGGAGTTCGGAAACCGTTTGATCACCATCCGACGCTACCGGCACCGACTGGGGCCAGCATGGGCGCTAATCTCTGAGACGTTTCCCCGATCCGGAGCAGTGCCATGCCTAGCGCCCAAGTCTCGAGCTATACCGCCCACGTCGGCCGACTCGGCGAGCTCGGCACGGACCGTCTCCTGATTCTTCGTCACCACGTCATCGTCGAAGGATCGACACCGGTCGAAACGACGAGTGAAATCTTCTTCGCCGACCGCTTTGGCGACTCGGCCGCTGGCTTCAACACCGTCGGCGCCGCCGACGCAGTTCGCGCCCACTTGCCCGTGGCCGACTTCGCCTTGTGGATCGATCTTCTGCGGAACGAGGCCCCGGTCTATGTGCATTGGACCATCGGCGACGAACCTGGCACCCCGGAACGCGACGGGATCATTCATCTCGCAACCGGCCCGGAACCGACCGGCGAGGGCCCGGCCGATTACAGCCGCTAGCGGCCTGATTCTGGCTCGTCTGGCTCGAAGGTCTCGACGGTCTCGACCAGCTCATACCCCCAGCTCATACCCCGTCAGACGGCGGCACTACGTTCGTTCCACGACGTCGATGCTCGCCGCACACGCACAGGAGAATCAGTGCACATTCGCCCCGGACTCGACTCGCGACCCACTCGCCTCGCGACTCCTATCGAGTTCATCGAAGCCAACGAGCAACTGGCTCGATCGGCTGAGCAGCCACACGGCCAGATCATGGCAATCGATCTTCGCGATGTCGGCGGCGAGATCCGCCACGACAACCTCGATCACCGGCTGACCGCTGCGCTTGGCCAGACACCCTGGATCACCGTGGGCATCGTCGACGGTCACCTCGACCCGGCGTTGCACGACGTGGCCGACGCCATGGACCTGCTCTTCGCCGAACGATCCGGTGGTGCCGTCGTTGTCGACGTCGACGACATCAACACCGCGTTGACCGAGCTTCGGGTCGCAGTCGACGCCAGCCCACAAGCTGCGCACGCGCTGGTATGGCTACTTCGCCTGGGGCAGGGCCAAGGGGTCAATGCTGCGCTATTTGCCGAGTCGCTGGCCAATGCCATGTTGCAGAGCAGCAAGCGATTCGTTGGCTGGCTGGGTGCACGCAAGCAGCCGGTTGCTGCCGACGGCTTGACCGAGTCGACCGGGCCGAGCGTGGCCGCGATTCGTTCGGGTTCGCATCTCGCGATCACCCTCAATCGACCATCGAAACGCAATGCGCTGAACGTGGACATGCAAGATCACCTGGCTGACGCTCTTGACCTGCTCGCTGGTGACGATTCGATCGATGGAGCGACGCTGACAGGCGCTGGTGCGACCTTCAGCTCAGGCCGCGACCTGAGCGAGTTCGGCTCGGCACGGTCCGCAGCCGCGGGTCATGATTTTCGCATGCAACGGTCGCTGCCCATGCGCTTCGAAAACGTTGCCGATCGGTTGCGTGTTCACCTGCACGGACCGTGTGTCGGTGCTGGTGTCGAGCTGCCTGCGTTTGTCAACCATGTTGTGGCCGACCCAGACACGACGTTCACCTTGCCCGACGTCGGCTGCGGTCTCATCCCCGGCGCTGGCGGCACCGTGAGCGTGACTCGTCGATGTGGACGTCATCGCACCGCATGGTTGGCGCTAACCGGCAACACAATCGATAGCGAAACCGCGCTCGCGTGGGGCCTCATCGACCGAATCGCCCCCGCCACCTGACGGGCCCAGGCTCAGCGCCCCACGACTCGCCCGAAGCCAATCACCTATGTCGGCGTCCCTTCGGTGAGCGCCGATTCTGCTCTTCGATTTCGCGAGCCTGCTCGGCGAGCTCCTGCCACAGCAGCTGGTAGCGAGACAACCGGGTCGAGTCGAGCGTGCCCTCGGCAACTGCCGCGCCCACCGCGCAACCGGGCTCGCTTCGGTGGGTGCAATCGCGAAACTTGCACTGCGCAGACAGGCTGTACACGTCGGCAAATACTTCATCGAGCGCGACGTCGGCAGCCCACAGCCCAATGGCCCGTATGCCCGGCGTGTCGATCACGATGCCGCCGGATCCGAGCAGAAGTAGTTCTCGCACCGTCGTGGTGTGACGGCCACGTCGATCGCCTTCACGTACCTTGCCGGTAGGCACAAGTTCCTCGCCCGCAAGTGCATTGACCAGGCTCGATTTGCCGACACCCGACGGGCCGACGAACACGATGGTCTCGCCGGGAGCGATCAACGATTGCAGGTCCTCGATACCGCGCCCATCAACAGCGCTCGTGTGCACCACTGGGGCGACATCGCCCAACCAGTCCCACTCGCTGACTTCGGTGCGTGACTTGTCGAGTTTGTTCAGCACGACGATCGGTTCGGCCCCGCTGTCAATCGCCAGAACGAGGAACCGTTCGATGCGCGCTTCGTTGGTGTCTTGGTCGAGGCCGTGCACAACGGCCACCTTGTCGACGTTTGACACTAAGACCTGATCCGAGGCCCGCTCGGCAGGATCGCGGCGCACAATCGAGGTCCGGCGGGTCAGAACGTGCGAGACCACCCAGCCAAGCGCTTCGTCGGCGGTCAACCCGACCCAGTCGCCGGTGACGGGAGCAACGTCGCTCTGGGCCCGTTGCGAATCGCTGAGCGCACGGATCTGTCCGCCGTCGGTCACGACATCGCATTCGCCGCGGTCAACTCGCACCACCCGCCCCAGCTGCCCTGCAGCCGGGGCAACGGCCGCGAATTCGTCCCGAACGGTGCCGGTCAGACCGAGACGGCCGAGGCCTGGGGACGATTCACTCACGTGTGCGACTGTAGGACGAGCTGTTAACAACATGTTTCGCGTGATCGTGTCGCCATCATGTGCTGTGCCGCGATACTGGACTGGCCATGCACGAGTCTTCACCTCCGAACCCAACCGTTACAGCGGCTGCCGAAGCTTCGGCGACCGACCCAGCTCGCGAATTGGCTGCTGCGACCGTTGAACGGGGTCGGTGGCGTGGGGCTTTTGCTGGAGTTCTCGCTGCTGGGGCAGCCCTTGGAGCCGGCGAGCTGCTAGCCGGTATCAGCGCTCGAACTGCATCGCTGGTGGTTCGCGTTGGCGACGCGGTGATCGACAACGTGCCCGGAAGCATCGAGCGCTGGGCCATCGAGACGCTCGGCGAGAACGACAAGCCTGCATTAGTCATCGGCATTGTCGTGATTTCGCTACTCATCGGTGCAGCGACCGGACTCGCCGCGTGGCGTCGATTCGGCATCGCCCGGGCAGTCTTTGCAGGATTTGCATTGGTCGGAGCGTTAGCCACGCTCGGCGACGATCAACACAGCGCATGGCGCGGCTGGCTTGCCGCTGGTGTGGCCGCCATCGTCGGCCTGGCTTCGCTGCGCTTTCTGCTTCGGGTGGCTGGCGCCCCCTCTGTTGCACCCGACGACTCATTTCGACTCACCCCAAGCCAGAGCCCACAACGCCGGTCCTTTGTGGGCGCAGCCGGCGCAGTCGCCGCATTTGGCGTAGCCGCTCCGGGTATTGGTGCAATCTTGCGAGACCGCCAGGCGGCGGGGATCGAAGCAGATCGCACTGCGGTCGCTGACGCGCTCGACAACGCCGCCGAGGTCACGCCGGCGGCTGCTAGCGAATCCGCTGCGGCACCGACAGCTTCGGAACGGGCGGGGCGGCTGACGACCGCTGCGAATTTCGACGACGTCGACGGCATCGCCTCGCTCGTTACCCCCGCCGATGATTTCTACCGCATCGACGCAGCGCTCGCGATTCCCCGCATCGATGTCGACACCTGGTCAATGAAGATCACCGGCCTCGTGGACACCGAACTCGAGTTCACCTTCGACGACCTGTTGGCAATGGACCTCGAAGAGCACTTTGTGACGCTGTCTTGTGTCTCGAACCAGGTCGGCGGCGATCTCGTTGGCAATGCCCAGTGGCTCGGCGTGCCGCTGCGGACCTTGCTCGATAGAGCAGGGGTCCAATCCGACGCTGTTCAGATTGTGGGACGCTCAGTCGATGGCTGGACCGGTGCCTTTCCGGTTGCGTATCTCGACGACCCGAACCGAGTCGCGCTCGTCGCTGTAGCGATGAACGGTGAGCCGCTGCCGGTCCGACACGGCTTCCCGGTGCGCTTGGTTATTGCTGGTCTGTATGGCTACGTGTCGGCGACCAAGTGGCTGAAGGAGATCGAACTCACCACTGCGAACTTCGATGGCTACTGGATCACCCGCGGCTGGTCACGAGAGGGGCCGATCAAGACCCAGTCGCGCATTGATGTACCGGCTTCGAACGCAACCCTGAACGCCGGGTCAACGCCGATTGCCGGCGTGGCGTGGGCCCCCGATCGCGGCATCGACAAGGTCGAAGTGCAAGTGTCGGCAATCGTCGACGGAGCTGAAGAGCCGGGTCCGTGGGCGGTCGCCGAGCTGTCCGAAGAACTTGCCGAGACTGCCTGGCGTCAATGGTTCTTGCCGTGGGAAGCCACGCCGGGCATTTACACGTTGCGGGTGCGGGCAACGGACAGTCTCGGCGATACCCAGACTTCCGAAATCACTGATCCCGCCCCTGATGGCGCCACTGGCCACCATGCGATTGCTGTCCGCATCACCTGAGGCCATGAGCGACTCTGTTTGTGGCGAATGACCCGGTTTGGTGCTGCCCCATCACCGCCCGTAGTCGCTATGGTAAGCGGCCGATGTTGTCACCCGAGGGGAGACTGCAGACCCAACGTTTCGACTGCGGGTCGTGCGCCAGCCCAATTGGCCTGGCACATCGGGTACATGGAGGTCTGGCATGGCAAGCCGCCGCGGAGACACATTCGACAAACGACAGCGTGAACGACGCCGCCAAGAAAAGGCTGCAGGCAAGCGCTCCAGGCGTCAAGGCACCGAGCTTTTGAACGGGCCATTGACAACCACGACCGTGGAACCGCCGCGGCCGGCGGGTCTCGATACCTTGATCGAGAATTTCACGCCGCAAACCCGTGAGCATCGCGACCTTCTTGAGAAGTTCTCCATGCTCAAGGAACACCGCAAAGCCGGTGGCATCGATACCGACACCTTCGAGCTGCTTCGTATGGAGATCTTCGAAGAACTGGGTCTCGAAATCTGATCGCCTGGTCGGGTTGACAGGGCCCGATTCGGCCGGTGTTAGAGCACCTGTTGCACGCGCCTCAGTCGTTGCCGTCGAGTTCCTCGATGGTGCGTGGCCAGTCGTCTTTGAGCAGGCGCGACAATGACCGGTCCGCCAGCCGGCGTCCGTTGGTCTGACAGGTTGCGCAGTAGTTGACTTCGTTCGACGCGTACACAATGCGCTGCACCGGCGATTGGCAGACCGGGCAGGGCTTGCCGTAGCGTCCGTGCACGGCCATGTCTGGGCGAAATGCCGTGACCTTGTCCGGGAACCCGTCACCGACCTCGGCCCTCATTCGTTCGGTGTACTCGGTGAGCGTTGAGATCACTGCGGCGAACAGACGCGCAATCTCATCGTCATCGAGTTGTCGGGTGCGTTTGACTGGTGAGAGCCCTGCGTGCAGCAGGATTTCGTCTGAGTAGGCATTGCCGATTCCGCTGAATATCGCGGGCATCGTGAGAGCGCGTTTGAGGGTTCGGTTTTGTGATGTGAGTCGCTGGCTGAACTGCTCGACGTCGAGCATGAACGGGTCCAGCCCGCCGCGGTCGTGGTCATCGGCGAGGGTCTGCTCACCGCGCAGCAGCCAGACCGAAGCTCGCTTCTTCGACGCTGCTTCGGTCAGGTGAAGTGAACCCGTGTCAAACGTGATCGCCATCAACAAGTTGCGGTTGCCTTTGGCGTCGGGCGCGTGCCAGCGCAGCCGACCAGCGACCATGAGATGTATGACGAGGAACAGTTCATCATCAAAGGTCAAGATGAGCCGTTTGCCGAGCCGGCGAGTGCCGTTCGGTGCCTGGCCAACGAGGAGCGCTATTGGTGGGTCATAACTCTTGAGGACCGAGACTCCCTTGATCGTGATATCTCGAATTGGTTGACCCACGACATGGCGTTCGAGTGCCTCGAGATAGGCGACGACATCGGGATATTCAGGCATTGCACAACGGTACTCTCACGGGTGTGACCGCAACCGACCTGGCGCTCGACGTCCGCCTGCACGAGCTGCATGCCCGGCTATCGAGTTGCGTGGCCGAAGACGCCGACGCGTTCATTAGCGGACCCTCGCTTACCCAGGCGCTGCATCTGGTCCGAACGCTCACCATCGAACTCATCGACATCGAACGAGTCGGTATCGAGCTGGGCGACATCGAGCTGATCGACGAACCCCAGCTCGTTGCCTCGGGTCCGCCGACCGACCCGGCCGAAGCCGCAGAACCCATGTTGTGTCGCGACCTGCTTCTCGGCGTCGAGCTGCTTGGACAGGCTTTGATCGCATGCTGACCGCTTCGGCTCTTTCCAAAAGTTTCGGTGGACGCCAGCTGTACCGCGACGTGACCCTCGAGTTGCGGCCCGGGCGACGCGTGGCCCTGGTCGGCGGCAACGGCGCTGGCAAGACCACCTTGATCGCAATGCTGATGGGCGAGGTCGACCCCGACACCGGATCGGTACACCGACCCGCTGATCTGCAAATCGGCTACCTGCCCCAGGACTTGGCAGATGACCCCCAAGGCACAGTCATTGCCGAAGCAATGTCGGGCGATGAGCGTTTACAAAAGGCACGCACCGAACTCGCTGAGCTCGAGAGCCGACTGACCGCGTCGACCGGCGATGACGCCGCTTTGATCGAGGCATTCAGCAATGCCCAGGCCCACTTTGAACAGCTCGGTGGGTATTCGGCCGAAGCCGATGCGCACCGGGTGCTCGCTGGCCTCGGCTTCAAGGCCGACGATGCTGAGCGTGCCCTATCCGAGCTGTCTGGCGGGTGGCGCATGCGGGCTGCACTTGCTCGGCTGCTCGTTGCTCGGCCCGATGTGTTGATCCTCGACGAACCGACCAACCACCTCGATGTCGACAGTGTGGCGTGGCTCGAAGCGCACCTGTCTGAATGGTCATCGGCTCTGCTGTTTGTCTCGCACGACCGTGACTTCATCGACGCGGTTGCCGAGCGGGTGATCGACCTCAGCGGCGGCACCGCGACCGAGTACGTAGGCGGGTTCGCCGAGTTCGTGGTGCAGCGCGAAGAACGTATTGCGGCAGCCCAGGCATCGGCAGCGGGCCAGGCCCGCAAGGTCGCGCAAGTCGAGCAGTTCATCGACCGGTTTCGGTACAAGGCGACCAAGGCACGCCAGGTGCAGAGCCGGATCAAGACGCTTGAGAAACTCGACAAGATCGAGGTCCCCACGCTCGAAGCGGTGCGGTCTAAGTTCGCGTTCCCTGAGCCTCGACGATCGGCGCGCGTCGTGGTGCAGATGGAAAAGGTCCAGGCTGGCTACGTCGCTGACCAGCCCATTTTGAGCAACGTTGACTTGGTGATCGAGCGGGGCCAGAAGGTTGCGCTCATCGGTCCGAACGGCGCCGGAAAGACCACGCTCGTCAAACTGATGTTGTCCGAGCTTGCCCCGTTGGCCGGTGAGGTCACGATTGGCAACAACGTCGACATCGCAACCTTTGCGCAGCATCAGACCGAGGTCCTCGACGAGTCCCGTTCCGCACATGCTGAGCTCATGGCCACGATGGGCGACATGGGCACGCGCAACTTGCGAACAGTGCTCGGCAGTTTCGGGTTCAGCGGCGAGGCCGCTGACCGCCAGATCTCCGAGTTAAGCGGTGGTGAACGCACGCGTCTGGCGTTGGCGAAAACCATGATCCATCCGGTCAACCTTTTGATCCTGGACGAACCAACAAACCACCTGGATCTGCCGTCGTGCGATCTGCTCGAAGAGGCGCTTCAGGCATACCCGGGCACGGTGATCATCGTCACCCACGATCGCCACCTGATCCGCTCGGTAGCCGACCACCTGGTCGAGGTACGAGACGGCACGGTCACCTGGCACGACGACGTGACCGACGCGGCCCTGGCACCTGCACCGCTTGCGGCCGCCCGTCCGGCGCGCACCGCCGGCAAAGCTTCCAAAGCCTCCAAAGCTGCCACGCCGGCTCAGCCTGCGGCGGCATCGCCAGGCAATCGCAAACAGCAGAAGCGGGCCGATGCCACTGAACGAAACACCCGGCATCAAAACACCAAGCAGCTTCGTGCCGAGATCCGCAAAGTCGAACGCCAGTGGGAAAAGGCCGAGGCCCGCGTCGCAGAGCTGCAGGGTCAGCTCGCTGATCCCGAGATCTATGGCGACGGCGCCAAGGTCGCCGAGCTGGCCAAAGAACACGACGCTGCCAAAGACCAAGCTGGAGTGCTGTCCGCTCGATGGGAATCACTCTCGACCGCACTTGAACAGGTCACCTGAGTTCGCGCGAAGCGAACGGCGCCCAGTGCAGACGGCTATCTGGCGTTCAACAGGTTGCGTTCACCGTGTCGAGCACGTCTGACGGGTCGACGAAGCCCGCTCTTTTCGCTTCGCCTGGCTGCGAACCAAAAATGCGGAGCGTGTCCTCGTTGGTCTGCACCACGGTCATCGCTGACACATCAGCGATCCAGGTGACGCAAAACACTGTGGTGATGTCGTCGCCGTTCCATCGTTCGTGGCCGATCAGACCCAGGCGCCACTCGGCCGGTCCGTCACCTTCTGCGACGCGACGGACCGGCACCAAAAAGCTCTGAGCGAGCGGCCCCCAGCCATCGACAAATGCTGCATCTGTCAACGTCGCTTTGGCCGGTTCGAGCGCCCGAACGGTGGACCACTGTTCTTGCGCGAACGCGTCTGACAACTGTTGCAGCAACAAGAGCTCGGCGATCGCTGGCGACGCCGCCTGGGTGACCATGGCCGAGGTCAGCGACCGGTCCAGGTCATCGCATGTTTGCCGTGGAGGTTCGGCGCTCCATCCGGCTTCGATCCCGACCGCAGCGACCACCGGGACCGATGAGCTTCCGGCTCGCGACACCATCGCGACGAGCTCACCAGCTTCGGTCATGATGAGTGCGCCGCGCTCGACGGAACTGTCGTCGCCAAGTTCGACCTCGAAGCCGTCGAGCCCATCGTCGAATAGCTGAGCAGCAACCGCATCGCCAGACCGGTCGACAACGACGACGCTCATTCCTGACATCGCACGAGCAACATCGATTCCCGCGGGAGCCGCTGCTAGCTGGGCCATGCCGAGAGCCCGTTCGGGGTGGGTGCTCATCGGTTCGGCTGGCACAGACTCGCCGGATCGCACGACCTGGACCAGCCACGGCGCATTGATGACATAGTCCGCGGTCAGCACCAACCCGTTGGGCAGAACCATGCCGGGAGCGACGTTTACCCCGACGCAGCTGAACCCTTCGACGGTGACCGCGCTTAGTGCGGCCTGTCGCGCGGCGACAGCAAACCGATCGATTTGGTCATCGCCAGCTCCAACTGTTGGCGCCGATACGACGGTTGAGGCTGGTTCGGTCGCGTCGGTCGTCCCAGCACCTCGCCCCAACCCGCTCATGAGGGCGACCGCCCCTGCGACGACTGCCGCCACGATCACCGCTGCGACCGCTAGATGGCGACTGTGGGCAGCGAACCAACCGCGACGTCTGGCGGGGCTCATATCGACGTTGGCAAGCAGATGGGCCAGTTCACCGGCCGAGGCTGGTCGCTGCGCCGGGTCGTGGTTCATGGCTGCGTGTACGACACGCTGCAACCCGGGTGGCACCGATCCAGCGAGCTCAGGAAGTGGTTCCTCGTTGATGCGACGCATGAGGGCAAGCACCCCGACGGCCCCATCGGTGTCAGCATGTGCTGCTCGCCCGTTCAGCAACGCAAAGAGGGTCGCCCCGATCGAGTAGACGTCGCCGGCGACCGCCGGGTGTGCTCCGTCGAAGACTTCGGGGGCGGTGTAGAGCGGGGTCATCGTCAGCGCCTGCGACGTCTCTGCCCCATCGTCAAACAGGTGCGCGATGCCAAAGTCGGCGACCCAGGGTCGTGTGTGGCGGTCCACCAATATGTTGGCCGGCTTGATGTCACGATGCAGCACCCCGTTGCGGTGCGCTGCTTCGACTGCGGTGCAGATCGCAATGCCGAGATCGCGCACCTGCGAGCTCTCGAGCGGCCCGCGTGCGTCGAGGTGGTCTTGCAGGCTGCCGCCGGCGTACCACGGCATGATCAAATACGGCTGGCCGCTAGTCGTGAACCCGGTGTCGTACACGGGCGCTATGCCTTGCACACTGCTCAAGCGCCCCATTGCTCGCCGTTCGCGGTCGAAACGCCGCCGGGTCGCTTCGGTTTCGAAGCCAATGAGCACCTTGACGACAACGGTGCGGTCGAGCGCAGGTTGGCGTGCGCTGTATACGACGGCGTTGCCTCCGCTGCCGATTCGACGCAGGTCGGCCAGCCCGGCGATGCCGAGGTCGACCGGAACGTCGGTCACCGTGACACTCTCATGTGGCCGTCCATCTGGCCGTCGGGCCCGTCATCGCGAATATGGGGTGACAATAACCGACACGGCAGCGGCCACGACCGGCATCGGGGTCAGCAACCTGCAGTTTGTCCGGTGCCACACAGGGCAGCGTCGATAACCGCACGCACCTCGGCGGCCCCGAGCCCCTGGCCGAGGAACCACCCGTCGATGTAGATCTCCCAGTGCAGGTGCAGCGAGGGGTCATCGGCACCGAACACGCCTTGGGACGCTGCGGCGGTACCTCGGTTACCGATCTCGCCCAACACGTCGCCCGAGCTGACCCGCGCCCCAAGTGACACATTGGGGTCGACCGACTCAAGGTGGGCCGCAATCGTGACGACGCGGCCGGCTCCATCGATCACACCGTGGTCTATGACGACGACGTTGCCGTACAGCATGACGAGGGTCCAGTGGGGCGTGATCTGTGCAGCTGCGGCGAGGTCGAGGAGTGCCTGTCGATCCGCTGGCGTTGCATCGCGGTAATCATCGACGACGTAGACGACGGTGCCGTCGGCGATAGCGGTGGCGTTGCGTCCACCGGCGCCGCACCCGAAGTCGATTCCTCGATGGGTGCCGTTGCGGTAGTTGCGCGGTGCTCCCGGAAGCTGGCCGTCAAACAGCACGAGCGGGCAGCGATCGTCGGTCGGTGAGGTCGTTGCGGCACCGAGCGCCACCGCGATCTCTAGCTGAGTTGCTGCATCGGGAGCGAGCGGCTCGAGCGTTGCGACGCCATCATGGCGAACACCGTCTGTCCAAATCGAAAAGTCAACTCCGGCCAGCGTTCCGCGGGACACGCCGATCGGTTGGCCCGCTTGGACGGTGCTTCCGAGCACTACACCGGGTTCGATTCCGTTCAGGCCCGAGTACACCGTTTGCACATTCGAGGTCGCTCCGATCGGGCCGTGATCGACGACGATGTGCGTGCCGAGTTGTGATTGATCTTGCCACGACCACCGCGACGGCAGTTCGGCTGGCAGACCGTTGATCGGCACTGGCGCTTCGGTGACGACGTGCACGACTCTTCCGTCGGCTGCAGCAACTGCGCTGACCTCGAGTCGTCCGTCCGCACAAACCAATCGGTACGCATCGCGCCGACTCGACGAGGGCGGAACGAATGCTGGGCAGTCCGGGATCGGGGCGATCAGCTCATCAGCGACTGGGTGCGCTTGGATCGCATCGACGAACGAGACCGGTACCGGCGTCGCAGTCGGTGTTGGCACAGGAGTTGGTTCGACCGTTGCCGTGGCCGCAGCAACGTCGGCAACAAGCGACTCATCGGCGCTTTGGTCGGCCCCGTCGTTATTCGTGTCCCCTGCTGTTGAGCCCGCCAAGGCATCGTCGGCTGAGCGTCCATCTGCGGTGTTGACCGACACTTCGGGGCGATTGATGATCACCACCACCACGGCGACGACAAAGCAGACGGCTGCCAAGGCGTACAGGCCTTGCAGGGCCATTCGCATGCGGGAGGACACGGCCGGGGACCGTAGCTGCTCCGTATGACCCAATTGCGGCAGTACCCGCAAGGCGCCTTCTACGATGTGCAGTTCGCAACCCGTGCGGAGGGCCTGTCGTGCGCCACATCAAACTTGCAGCAACCATTGCTGCGCTCATTCTGTTTGCAACCAGCTGCATCAAGTTCGAGGCCGACATCAGCGTCAGTGACGATGGTTCGGGTCGAGTCGATGTGTTGAGCGCGGTCGATGCCGATGGCTTTGGTTCGGTGCTCGGAGATCTTGCCGACGGGCTCGGTGACGCAACCGAGGGGCTCGGTGACGTAACTGACGGTCTCGGTGATATCTGTGACACCTTCAGCGAAGAGGGCGGATTCGACGAAGACGTTCCCGACGGGGCCGAGGTTTCGGTCGTTGACGAGGACGGTTTCTGCGGGGCTCGGGTGACCTATGACCTTGAACCCGGCACGGATCACTCAGCAGCGCTAGCGCAGCTCATCGACGCTGATGTTCAGCTGCGCAAAGAGGGAGATGGCTGGATTTTTTCGGCACCCCTCGACCTCGAGGACCTGGCCCTAGATGACCTGGCCGGTCAGAACGCTGGCGTACCGTCTGCGCTGGTCGACGAGTTGTTCGACGATGCCATATTTCAATGGACGGTTGATCTGCCAGGGATCGCCGTCGACGGCAAGAACAATGCCGACCAGGTCGACGGCGGCACCTTCACGTGGACCGTCGACCTGCTCGATCCCCCCGCCAACCTTTTTGCGCAGACTCGCGCTGGTGGCGACAACAGCGACACCAGCGGCAGCGACGGCGGCGGCGGCGGGCGAAACCTCGGGTTGATCTTCGGGATCATTGCGGGGTTGATCGTGATCGCTGGCCTTGCGTGGTTCCTGCTCAATCGCAAATCGTCAACCGCGACAGCTCCGCCTCCGCCGTCTGTCGGCACCATGGCTGCGCCGGTCACCGGTCCTCCTACCTATGCAGCTCCCGGAGCTCCCGCAGCAGTGTCGGGCCCCACCGGTCTTGCCGAACCGCCGCCGTATCGCCCACAGGGTTCGGCACCGCCGAGCGTGGCACCCCAGAGCGTTACTGCAACACCGCCTCCCCCGGCTAGCTCCGCTGCAGCACCGACACCGACAGCGGCGCCGGCGCCAGCTCCGGCAGCTGTTCCAGTCGACCACACGCCAGCAAACAACGGCATGGTGTTCGACGAGGCACTTCATGTCTGGACGATCAACGATCCCGTCCGAGGGCGTCTGATCCATGATCCGACGAGTGACGAATGGCGCCCCCTCTGACATGACTGTTGACTCAAGCCACGCCTACGCTCTGTGACCATGCAACGCCAGCGCGATCTCCAGCTCGCGAACCTTCACGGTGCCCATGTGGACGTCGCCATCATCGGCGGCGGTATCAATGGCGCAGTGTCAGCTGCGGCGTTGAGCGCTGCTGGGGTCGACATAGCGTTGGTCGATGGCGGAGACTTTTCGTCGGCGACCAGCCAAGAGTCTTCGAACCTGGTCTGGGGCGGATTCAAGTATCTCCAGAGCTACGAGTTCGGCTTGGTGCGCAAATTGTGCACGTCGCGCAACCGCCTTGTGCAGGCCTATCCGACTCAGGTGCAGCCGGTCGAGTTCCTGGCAACCTTTGACGACGCGTCGCCGTACCCGGTGTGGCTGGCTGCGCTCGGGGCCCATGCGTATTGGGCGATTGGAAGCTTTGCCACCGCTCGCCCTCGGGTGTTGTCGGCGAGCGCTATCGAAACGCTCGAACCCACCATCGACACATCGGCGGCGAAGGGCGGTCTTATCTATTCCGATGCGTACCTGCCGGACAACGATGCGCGCTTCAGTTTCGGCTTCGTACAAAACGCCCTCGACCAGGGCGCGATCGTCGCCAACTACACCAAGGTCACTGGCGTCGAGCGGGCCGACGGGTGCTGGAAGCTCACGGTCACCGATGCGTTGAGTGGCGACGAGCGGCATTTCAGCGCCACAACGGTCGTCAACGCCACGGGCCCGTGGGCTGACGAAACCAACCGCATGCTCGAAGCAACCACCCGGCACCGAATCGCGTACTCAAAGGGCATTCACCTCGTGGTTCCGCGCATCGGTTCAGGACAGCGAGTGTTCGCGTTCTTCGATGAGGACGAACGGCTGTACTACGTGATTCCAATGGGCGATCGGTCGGTGATCGGCACGACCGACAACCGCGTCGACGACCCGAGACCAGCGGTGACTGATGACGACCGCGACTTTGTGTTGCGACAGATCAACGCCCGCCTTGACCTCGACACGCCGTTAACCGTTGACGATGTGATCGCCGAACGGTGCGGGGTACGCCCGCTGGTCGTCGAGGCAGACAATGCCCATGAACAGTCCGACTGGCTGCAGCTGTCACGCAAACACGAGATCGAGTCTGACGACGAGCGGTCAGTGATCACGATCTTTGGCGGCAAGCTCACGGACTGTCTAAACGTCGGCGAGGAAGTCGTCGACGCCGTGAACTCATTGGGTATCGCGACCTCAGATCTCGACCCGAGCTGGTTTGGCGAACCGTCTACTGCGGATCAAAACGCATTTCTGGCTGCTGCCGACCGAACCGGTCTGCTCTCGGCTAAGACGGCGGAAACGGTCTGGCGACGTCACGGGCGTCGGGCCCAACGAGTACTCGATCGAGTTGTGGGCGACCCCGCCCTTGCCGAGACGGTGGCTGGCACGACCGACTTGATCGCCGCCGATGTCGTCGAGGTCGGGGCCAACGAGATGATCGCAACGGTCGACGATTTCGTGCGGCGACGGACCGGACTGGCGCTGACCCAGCCTGCCGACGAGATCCTTGCGCACGCAGACCGCCTTAGCGAACTGCTCGGTCTGGCCCGTCACACGACTACCTAACCGCTCTGCCGTTGAGCTCAACGGTGAGGGCGGTGTGGCATTGATTACGTGATGCCACCAGACTCTCGAGGTGGGAAATCGGGCATATCTCGTTGACAGCAGCGGACAAGAGCTGTTCGAAGCAAACAACTCGCTACCTGGGCTGTGGCTGGCGCTGCTCGACCTCGAGTGCGTTGAACGTGCCGTTTCAGCACTCGAAGCTGCGTGGCTCGAAGACCTGTCGGACACCCACGAAGCCGGTGACGACGGCGACATGTCTTCGGTTGCACCGGATTCGGCGATCTCGCTTCCGACCTCGCGGGCGTTAGCCACGTTGTCGAGACGTATGCCGGCAGTGCAGCACGCACATCCCGAACTCGCTGGACTCATTGAGGACTTCGCAGCCCACCTCGGGGCGAACGCCAGCGATGAGCTATCTCTCGACCTTCTACAGATTGCCCATTTCACGTCGCTCGACGACTTCCTCGAATCGTTGCGTAGCGAGATCCGAGCGTTCGACACTGAACAAATCGATCAGCTGCACTATTTGTGGCCGCATGATCCGATTGCCGGCGGGACCGGATTCGCGGCCTGGTCTGACTCGACATTTGCCGATGCTTCGCCCCATTATCGGCGATGGCTGAATGACCGACGTGACGCCGGGCCGCTCCCGACGGGCACGCCGGGCACGGGCACAGTCGGGGCTCTTGTCGGGTGGGGCTTGGCCCTAGCTATCTGCCCGGTCTTCACGTGGCTGACCATCGTCGGTTATCGACAAGAGGGACTGAGCGGCACCGTGATGTTGTTGGGACTCGCCAACATCGGGTTCTATCTGTTTGTCGGCTGGAGTTTCTTCGGCGAATGCGTCAAGTTCAAGGAACGCACGTCCCAGAGCGACCCCGCCGATTAGTCCCGCGCTGTTGCCGATGCTTGCAAACCGAGTCGCTGCCCGACCATGCGGTCGTCGGCAGGCCCTTATGAGACCCTGTCAGGGCGGTGATCCGCAATTGTGGTCGTCCGGTTTCTTGTCGCTCCCCAGGATTCCCCATATGAAGATCCCAGCGACGAAGATTCCAAGAGTCGTCGCCATCACGGCAACGCCAAAATAGATCGGGTACGGATCGAAACCGTCAAAGCTCGGCGGTGACGCGGACAACCGCCACCACCAGCCGAAGGCGCTCACAGCCGCGCACCCCAACCAGAGCCGTCCAGCTTGCCTCGGAAGAATGGCAGCAGGACTCAGGACGACCAACAGCGGCCACAACACACTCATCCTGGTTCGAATCTACAGATCGTCTTCGCCGTTCAGCGATGAGGAACCGAATACACAGCACGCGGCACAAACCACGCAACCAACCCGAACCTTCTTCGGACTCGCCAAAGCCAGCTACGACATGTACAGAATCACGGCCGCGAACATCCGAACTCATCTCCGCCCGGAGCGCTGAGATTCCAGTTTTAGTTGGTTAACGCCCAGTTCACCCGGGCGTCGCCGTAGGTGCCACGTCAGCATCACCCAACGCTGGGTCCTTCGATGGCCGCAACGCCAAAACGAGCCGAAGCTCGCCAACACATTGATCTTTCGGTGCAACACCGAAGTACGCCGACGAACGATCGAGCGGCTCCACCACCACCGTCACATTCGCACCATCTCCCACCTCAAAACTCGACATCACGATCAGACTTTCAGCGTCGTTCCAGTCAGTCTGATCCTCGGGCCACACGAGCACGAACTCCTCGCCATCAGTACGGCGCTCGATGCGCACGCATGAGCCGTCGACGTCGACGCTCAAACGACCCGATACGTTCTCGACCGGCGGGACCCCCTCCCAATCAAGGCCCCCCTGCGCCAAAGCCCGCTCATAGTCGTCGGCGCGACCCAGCGCCGTGAACTCAGCGCGAAACGAATACAACGCCAGCGGCGAAACCGCCGCCATCGGCTCCGAACCTTCAGCCGTTGCCGCACCTTCTATCGCCGGAGTTGGTGCCACCTCCTCCGAATCAGACGACTCGGGACCCGAACCGCGCTGCGTCGAATCGGAACAAGACACAACCGACGACGCCACAACGGCCATGATCATCGCGGCGACAGCCTTCGTTACTGCTCTAGAGCAGTTCAAGCCCGAACCATCAAAGGGATTGCACCAAACCCGACCCACAGCCGCCAAACTCCCACAAACCGGCACTGAACCTCAAACCATGTGTACGCAACGCCAACAACTAGCCGGGTGTGACGGTCGGGGCGACATCTCGATCGGGTCGACCAGCACTGGATCCTTGACTTCCTGCAAGGCCAGAACCAGCCAGAAATCGCCTTCGCACCCCTCCCTGCAGGAACGCACAAAAACGGCGACGAACGTTCCAAAGGCTGACCTACGGCGGTCACCACCTCGCCTTCGGTGTTCTGGAAGGATGTCAATTATGGGAAGCGTTACCCGAAAGGGTGCCGCCCGGTCTCGGACCAATCAGCTCGACTTCGCCCATGCCCGACCGGTGCTTGAGGTACCAAACCGATGTCATACGCAACCACAGCGAAAAGCGGAACGGTCCGGGCTATTCGAATCGCTGGCTCAAATGCGCTTGAACGAGTTCATCGGTAACCGCTGCGAGGTCTCGCCCGCATTCCCAGTCGCGAATGGCGATTGATCGCTCGCGATCCTGACGTGACGCGAGATCGTTGCGTTGTTCTGGCGTGAACACGAAGTCGAGTTGCGGCAGGTCGGCACCTTCGAGGCGAGCATCGTAAACCGCTTGCGCCCACATGTTTCTGTAGTCGTTGGCGACCTGATCGCGGATGACTGCTTCTCGCATATCGACCTGGTCGCGAAACAGGAAGCCATCCTCGGCCATGCAGGACTGCCATGCGGCTGTGGCGTTCACAAAGGCGGGTTGACCCGCAGCCCATTCCTGCGCCTCAGCGACTGCGCGCTCTGCTTCGGTTCCGTTCGAGTCACCAGGTCGCAACCGATCGGTCGCCTCCTCGGCTCTTTGGGAACACTGCGACTCGGTGGAAAGCCATGCATCTCTTTCGAGGTCACTGAGCGAACCGATTTCCTGTTCGTTCAATTCTTGCTCGATCTGATCCGTGCCTCCGAAGTCGTCGTAGTCGCCGACCGGAGGCAGGAAGCCCAACCCTCGAACTTCTCGATTGTCGAGAGAGTCTTCGATCGGAACCGGAAGAGCGACTCCGTTTGGAGTGAAATAGCTGTGCCCAGCTTCGCCCATGCAAGTCGCTATGGCATCAAAGAACGCGTCTGTGTAGGAGTTGTACGCCGTGGTGTACGCCACGGGGTCGAGCAGAACATCGATTTCCTCCCTGATTACAGCAGGGAGGAAATCGACGTCAGACGTTTGGCTTTCTCGTTGGCATGATCCCAAGAGGCCAAGGCAAACCAGGACCGAGGTGAAGACGCAGACTCCACGATTCATGAATACACCTCGTCCGGTTCGCGAAACCTCTGCTAGGCGGCGCAAGTTATGAACCAGCCGGTGCAATCAGACACCGTGTAGTTCGAAATGTTCTGTCGGCACAGTTTCGTCTTGCCAATGCTCCCGTCATGTCCGAACCCGGACCGAACCGTTTTGGCTCTCGGCGTCAACATCATTGCCCGACCGAACGGCGCCAATCCGCCATCTCCAATGCTATCCAATCACCGTTTGCGGCCAAGAACCGAGTCTCTGCTTCAGAAATCACCGTCGACATCCGAGCGTCAAGGTTCGTCTCTGCTGCGCACGCGAGATCAGACAGCACAACTTGACGCTCTTGTTGGGCCAAAGCGTCGAATCTTTCAGTGATTGTCTGAGGAATGTCGCTGTCCAGTTTGACAAGACTCAGATCGACTCGGATTGCAGCAGCCTTCGAATCAAAGAGTTCTGCGATATCCGCCCGATTCCCAAAGGCCTGACCCGTGGCCGCCAGGCACGATGACCACTCAGCCCAAAGTTCCTGCATTTCCTGGCTGGAAAAGGTCGCTTGGCGCAAGTCCGCGAACGCGTCTGTCACGATTCCAGGCAACTGATCCGGTAGCACGATCACTGCAGCTGCGTCATCGAGACATTGACTCTTGTGCCCGGAGTAGACCTCACGAGCCGGGGTCCCAGGTCGCGGAATGCTCGGGTCCTCGACAACAACCGAGTTGGACGATACGACTATTCGGGTGTCAATCGCGTGCCCCAGCGCACCGACGGGTCCGTAGCCGAACTGAGAAACAAGGGCAGAATCCGAAGCCTGTGCGCCACTAAGGAACTCCTCAGGCGACGGCGGCGTCAACTGCGTGTAGGTGTATCCGTCGTAGCCGTGCGCCCTCATACAGCGAGTGACGCTCTCTGCATGCCCTTCGTATGCCGCTGTGTATCCGTCGCTGAGCGCTCGTGGATCGGTAGCTGTTCCCAAATGAAGGTCGAGCGGGCTTTGGGTTTGTAAAGCTCCGGGTGCGGGGATTGAAGAAACAGATGGATCAGCCAGCTGCACATCTTCGCGTGCACCGGTCCGCTGTGAGTCGCTCGGCGAAGGTTCGACCAAGGGTTCGACGGTTATGGGCTCTGATTCAAATGAGCGTTGGCTTTCGCTGGATGATTCATCAACGGCCTGTGAGTCGCTAGCGTCGGGCGAGGCGCTCTGGCCACACCCAACGACTAGTACCAGAGCGCAAACACCCAAGTACCTTGATAGCGAAGCGCTCATTGTCTAGACATTCGACTCATAGTAAGCAGCGGCAGCTTACAACTACTCGAACCGTACTTACAGATGTTCACTTCGGCAGTAGCGGCCAGGCTGCATCCGTATGCGTAGCAGGTTCCAGACCATCATCAAAGCCCCAGGCGACCCTCGGCCTACGCCACACCGCAACCGGGGTTGAACTGGTAGGCAACGAGGCGTTCACCGTCTGCTGCCGCACCCGGTTCGTCTCCGAGGCGGATCGCGGAGTTGCTGTTGTCTGACAGGTCGCTGCGAACGGTGTGGTAACTGGATTACGCCGAAAGGGGTAACCGCTGATTCGGGCGGTGTGCGAACTGGGCCCCGTGTCGATCTCGACGGCGTCTCAGGCCGCTGCTCTCCCAGTCTGCAAAGACCCGGCCCCTTCAAGAAGGGCGGACAGGTCGTTTGTGACCTCCGCAGCATGCAGGCCCGGCGGTAGCTGCTCCGCCAGGAGCGCAGTCGGCCCATCGACGATGACCAAGTCGAAGAGTGCGGCGGCCACTGAGATGTTGAAGAAATCGATCTGATCGCTCTGCTTCTTCTTCCAGTTACGGTTCGTTTGCGTTGTATGTGCTTGGTGGAGCATTGCCGACCAAACCCGCGAGACCGGCATATTCGAAACGATTGCCCGCCATTCATCCGCGGACGACGCTGGGCACTCAACATCGAGCAATGCTTTCGAAACGATTGCCCGCCATTCATCTGCGGACGACGCTGGGCACTCAACATCGAGCAATACTGAGGCAAGCGCTAGATACGGCGCCATCGCAAGAAGTTGGTGAGCGAGATGAAAGGCATGGACATCCTCACGGCGTTGTGGCTGCTCGCCGAGAAGAAGCTCCTGAATTTTCTGTTGGGCGTCAACAAATTCCGATCGGTGAGGAATGGGATCCGGGTCGACTGCGCACATCCAACCGATCTGATGGGCCAGAGATTGTGGAGTCAAGGGATCAGGTGCGGGAGCCATGCGCTGCCACGGCATCTCAGACCAATGCCGCCAGTCCGAGCGAATGCGCTTCTCAGCCGCCGCTCGGTCCAACTCTGTGGAGTCAATGAAGGCCGACTCATAGCCCCAGGTCAGCCGTCTTCGACCCACCTCGCGATCGAGCTGATGCAAGCCGCAGAGTCCAACATAGGCATCCCAAGCCTGCATGTCGTCAAGATCGACGACAGCCATACCGGACAATTCAAGCATCGCCACTATCGCCTCGGCTCGTCGTCGCGGATTGCCGTAGCGACTCAACTCGGCGAGGTGAGTTTGAGACAGAGGCAGAACCAAAGCTCCGTCCCATACAGACTGCCTGACCTCCTCGTACGGGAAGTCGCCGCGCCCGAACCGGCCGTCGGCCAACTCCTGCCAGCACCAGCTGTCCAGATAAACAAAGCGAGCGCCCATTGAGACCAACTCGCCCTCGCCTCGCAACGGCGGGAGCGCCACCGGAGCAATCGCGTCGAACTCAGTCTGTGTCCTCGTGGCGAGTTCCACTGCTGACAGCCCCATGCTGAGAGCGTAGCCACACACTGACAAGAACTCGAACATATGTTCTTCTTGGAACTATTGGTGGACCTGTTTGGACGCAGCGCGAACCGCGTCGTCTGACGTACGGGCTTTTCAACTCCCCGTTTGACTTGTTGCCAGTTCGATAGAGCGTTCAGGCCGTTGGGTTGACAGTTGAGATGAACCAGCCTGAGACTGCTAGGGCGATATCTGCAAGATCAAGTGCCTTTCGGGCTCCGATTCCTTCACTCAGCCCGTGCGCAATTTTGTTCCTTCTATCCACCAAGAAAACAAGCTCACGCTTCAACAATTCGTCGTCTGCGTCAAACAAATGATTGAGATCGTCAGCCCACCGGGGGTCAAATCTTGAGACGAGCTTTACCAGGTTTCCTGGCGACGGATTGGCCCCACGCCCAAGCCAACTCTGTCCAAAGGAAGACGAACGAGGGTCCGACTTACTTCGCAGATAAGAGCGGCAACACTCTTCGGCGATCTGTTCAACAAGGCCACACGACCTGATGACGAGAAATCTTGACAACTCGCGCACGACGTCATCACTGCCGCTGCGTGCTTGCTCGTCAACCAGCTTGACGAGAGCTTTGAGCGACCTCTCGAGCCGAGCGATCTCGACGGAAGGCCATGTGCCAGGGTGCAAGATCAGACCCTGGCGAAAGCGCCTGTTGAAATCTCAAGGCGGCTTCTGACTTGCTCTTCGTCTGCTGTCGATCTACTGACCGCAAAGACCATGTCTTCATTCGCTTGGATTGACTCGTACGCAGATTGGACTGCTGTGATGTCGGGGGTTGTTCCATGGTCAAGGCGTCGCATGAGGCCCACAAAAATTGCCTCAGTTATGGCTGCATTGACCTGTCGACCACGTGAACGGAGAGCAGATGCGCCGGGACCATCCAGGATGAGATTGGCTGTCGTTAGAAATCGTTCAGTGATCAAGTCAGTCTGCAGGTTGTCTGCTTGACGGTGATCACCAACGAAGTCATTTAAAAAGCCCTTTAGCGGTCGTTTGTATGTCGCTGCCGAAACATACAAAGCGATTATTCGCAGCACAAGCTCCTGATCCCGAAGTCGCTTAGACTTCTTCCCGTACAGTTCCCTCCAGGCGTCACTCTTATTCAATTGTTCGATGTAGTCGATCAGCGGGCCAGCGAATAGCGCAACCCGAATCTCGTGAGCAGTCAGCTGTGTCCCGCCAGAGTTGAGACGTTCGAAAATCTGATAGATCGAGTCCAACGAATGCCTCGAACCATCAGTGTCTACGATCGTGGCTTGGATGAACGTGTCATCAAATTGCCTAGAAAGATCGTCAGGCAACGTCTTGTAGGTCAGACCCTTGAATCGG
>CALDYC010000026.1 GCA_937941245.1 uncultured Acidimicrobiales bacterium
CGTCCCTCTCTCGCTGGCGGTACCGGCAGCCCACCTGACGAGGTCACCCTAGCTCACCGCTGGTCGTCGAGCTGGAGCTGGCGTGACAGAGACCACACCTATCCCGAGCCGCATTCGCTAGGTCGACCTACCCAATGCGGTACAAAGAGGTAGATGCTGCGCGTACGGTGGGTACGCCAGGCGGACGAACCGACCCAAAGCAAAACGCCACCATGCAGACCGTTCAAGACACCCCACCGTCACCCCCCGAATCCGACGAGTTCCTCAGTGCGATCGCTGGTCAGCAGCAGGCACCAGTCGTAACGCCAACCGCATCCATGCTCGATTTGATGTGGCGGATCCCGATCGCGCTGCTTGCATTCGCAGCGCTCGTTGTTGGGGTCGTGGCCCTGAGCCAGGGGGCAGATCGCGAAGCGCCGGTTGCGCTGTCTGACGTGCTGGCGGAACGAGCCGACACGATCGATATCGCTCTCGACCCAGCATTTCCTGGCACCGACGTCCTACTCGTTGCGAACCAGAACGCCATGGTGGTCGCTTCGGGTGACGACGCCGTGTCACTCCGTATTGTTGAATCCGCAGCTGGAGCCATCGTTGGGCTCACCGCATCTGACCAGATCGTGGCACTTGCCGCGGTATTGCCTGCATTTGCGGACCAACCCCAAGAGCTGCGTATCTCGGCCACTTCCACGGCGCTGGCACTCGTTGCCCTCCACCCCGACATCAGCTCCAGCGAGCCAGGCAGGCACCTTGCTGGGGTGGCGACCGCGTTGAGGTCCCCGGCGTTCGCGGTCCTGGTCGACGCGGTCGATGGCAACACGCCGCTCGCATCGCTCGATACCGATGCCCGACAAGCGCTTGCCGACGTCGTTCTCGACACCGTCGAAGCCCTGCCGATCCCGCCCAGCACGTGCCCAGAGAGTTTCGAAGTGGCGCCGTTCGTTGTCCAATGCGAAGATTCGCTGCAAATGCAAAACAGCGGTTCGCAATGGGTGCTCGTCATCGATGCTGACGATCAGCCGTGTGCGGCGATCCCACCTGCGACGCTCAGTGCATCTGACGACGAACGTGCGTCGCTCGGTCGTGTGCTGCAGACCGAGCAGCCATTCGACCAGTCGCTTCCATTCGGGGTGTCAGGCGAGGTCGGTACTCTCGATCCGGTCGAACCGTGTGGCGATATTTTCCGACCTGCCGCTGACCCTGATCTTGATCTCGAAGTCAGCCCATGGATCATCGGATACGGCTCATATGCCAACGATGCCGCGCCGCTGGCCCGTCTTGTTGGCGCTGAAGTCAGCGTGCATCGGGATCTTGCGAATCCCGACCCGGTCGTGATGAATGACCTACAAGATCGCGTACCTGTCGGCACCGCACCCCTAACGCCTGCGGAGCGGATCCGTGCTGCCGAAGCCCTTATCGGCCCTGGCGGACCGGGAGCAACGCTGGGCGTATCGCTCGACAGTCAGCAAGGCTATGACCTTGTTGGGCTCGGTGACCTGCTCGTGGAGCTGTACGAATGAGGACCACATCAAATGAGCGGTTGTTTCGCACTGTTGGTGCCTGCCTCACCGTTGTCGCTGCAGCCCTGACGTTGGTCGTCGATGAGAACGCCGAGCTCCCGTTGTTCATGGCCACAGCGGTAATGGCCTCACTCGCTTGTTTCGACGCAGCCCTCGATCGTGCAAACCGGTCCTTTTGGCCGTGGTTGCTACTCAGCGTGTCGATCCTGGTGAAAGCGGCTCCACGGGTTAGCTACGACCTTGCATCGGAAGGGTCGGTATCTCTCGATCGCTACGACGATGTGGGAGCAGTTCTGGCAGGGATCTGTGTGCTTGCTGCACTGGTCTCGCTCGCAGCGGCCCCTCGATTGCTCGCCGATGGATCCCCGCGTGTTCGCTCACTAACGGTTCCAGTCATCGCAATCAGTGCGGTCATCGGTGGTGTTGCAGGAGCCTCGATCGCGTTCGTCGAAGACCTTGGCTTTGCCAGTGTGCGCAGTGCGCGCATCTTTGAAACCGCTGGATGGGCTCTCGGCGCAGGCATTGCCGCCGCAGCCGTGGTTGCGACCTTCACGGCGTTGCGCATTCGACGTGCACTAGCGATCGTCCTGGTCGGTGCAATCAGTGTCTCAGCCCTGAACTTGCTCACCGCTGCGGGACATGACCTTGATATTGGCTGGTGGGCTCTTGGCTGGGCAGTGTTCGCCGTCGGCGCTCTGGCCCCTAAACGCTCACTTCTTGGCGAGCGCGAAGAGCGGATCGTGTCGTCGTGGGCCCGCAGTGCGGTGTGCGTCGTCGCAGCTGTTGGTGCGCTGGGCGCTGCGTTGTGGCTGACCTCGACGCCGTCGAGCTGGAAGCCGGGCCAGGTTGCCTTGTTCGTGTTGGCCGCGGTTTCTGTCGCGGTTGGGTACGTCGTGCGGCCGCCGCTTCGGGTCGCTTCAGAATCTTCGTCGGCAATCCGGGGCAAAGCTGGCGAGGTGGTCGTCGGAGCAGTCCCAGAAGCTGCGGTAACGGCCACTGACTCGTCGCCCGCGATCGCTCCGAACGAAGCGAACCGTTCGACATCGAACCGTTCCGCATCGAACCGTTCGACATCGATTTGGGCGACAGCACTAGCTGATGACGAGGCGCCAGCTGATGACGCGGCGAACGGCACGTTCACCGGTGGGTCACTCGAGGTCCCGTCGTTCATCTTTGGATCAGGCACCTTTGGGTCAGGGGTCGACGACCCTGACGGGCTCGACATTGAACCGGACGAATTCACGATTGCCGCGAGGATCATCGACTCGCCCGAAACGGTTGCCGACACCGTGCATAGCGATGGTGTCTCGACATCGACCGCTGGTGTTGGCCAGATGACCGAAGCTGACACATCGGTCGACTCGGCCGACCACTCAGAGACGGCCGGACCGACCGACGGACCGACCGACGAAACGGCGCCCGATCCCGACAACCGTGACCGGCAGGTCGCCGCACCGTTCAACGCGGCTCAGCAGGCCGAGAGTCTCCGCCTGGTCGAAGGACTCGCACATCATCACTACGATCCAGCAACCGGACTGCTGTCGGGCAACGGGCTGCAGATCGTGGTCGGCCGGGCTTTCGACGCTCCCAGCCGAGCAGCGAGCCAAGTTGCGCTTGTGCTTGTCGGTGTACGCAACGCCGACGCGATCGAGGCTGACTTCGGTCGAATCGCGACCGAAGCACTTCACCACCAACTCGCACATCGCCTGCGGGCCGCGGTTCCGACCGCGGTGTGTGCCCGCTTCTCTCGCAATGGGTACGCGGCGCTACTTACGAACCTCGACGGCGATGCAGATACCGCCGTCGCCCAGTTCACCGAAGCCTTGGTGTCATTGCTCGATCCCGTCGTTCTCGGAAGCTCGCTCGTCGATGTTGACGTCGCCGGCGGCATGGCTGTTAACCATGAGAACGAACCGGCAGCGAGCCTGGTTGATCGAGCAAACACTGGTCTGGCTCGCGCGACCGAATCTGAGGAACCCACGCTTGTCACCATGCCGTGACGACTGAGCGGCCAAGGGTTTACAACCCGCCGACACGGAACCCACGACCTAGTGTCGGGACATGACCGGCAACGAGACGTCTCCTCTGTGGCAACCCGACCCGAGTCGGATTGAACGGACACGGCTTGCAGCGTTCATCGCGCTGTTAGAACGCCGTGGGCACGGCCCGTTCGCAAATTATGAATCGCTGCACTGGTTCTCGGTTGATCAACCCGGCGCATTCTGGAATGCCGTCTGGGATTTCGTTGGAGTGATCGGAACCAAAGGCGAACAACCAATCGCTCGTGCAAAACAGATCTTCGACACCCGATTTTTCCCCGACGCCAGCTTGAACGTTGCTGAGAACCTGCTTCGCCCCGATGCTTCGCCAGACGACGTGGTCCTGATCGGGTGCAACGAAGACGGCGTATCTGAGCGGCTAACCCGACGCGACCTTCTCGCCCGAGTAGGTCATATGCAAGCGCTCCTTCGAGCGCGCAACGTTGGTATCGGCGACGCAGTCGTCGTGATGTTGCCAAACGTCGCCGATGCGTACATCACCATGCTTGCGGCGGTCGGATTGGGGGCCACCTTTGCGTCAACGTCGCCTGATTTCGGAGCCGATGGTGTTCTCGATCGGTTCGCTCAGGTCGAACCGGTGGTGTTGGTGGCCTGCCAGAGTTATCGCTACGGCGGACGCGACTTCGATTGCTCCGCCAAGGTGGGCGAAGTGCTGCGTGGGCTTGCGACGGTGACCGCATGTTTCATCGTCGACCACGGCGATTCGCCGCCGCCTGCCGGGACCGAACGACTCTCTTCAGCACTGGAATCGGTCGAGAGTGCAGACCCGGTATTCGAGCGACTCCCGTTCGACCATCCGTTGTATGTGTTGTTCTCGTCTGGGACGACCGGACGGCCCAAGCCCATCGTCCACCGCGCCGGCGGCGTGCTGTTGACCCATATGAAAGAGCAACAACTCGCCTGCGATATCGGCCCTGGTGACCGAGTGTTCTATTTCACCACCGCCGGTTGGATGATGTGGAACTGGTTGGCGTCGGCAATGGCCAGCGAAGCGGCGATCGTCGTCTACGACGGCAATCCGGCACATCCGGCGATCGACCATCTGTTCGAGCTTGTCGATGACGTCGGCATCACCTTCTTTGGGACGTCAGCGAAGTTCCTCGAGTCACTCATGAAGTCGGGCGTCCAGGTGTCTGATCGACATGGGCTGTCCACATTGCGATCGATTGCGAGTACCGGCTCGCCATTGTCCTCAGAGGGGTTTGTCTTCGTATACGAGCAGATCTCGCCCGATGTTCACCTGGCTTCGATTTCGGGTGGGACAGATCTGTGCGGATGCCTGGTCGGCGGTGATCCGACCGGTCCGGTGTACCCCGGTGAGATCCAGAGGCCGATGCTGGCCATGGCCGTCGACATCGTCGATGATGTCGGTCGTTCGTTGCCTCCGGGCGAACAAGGCGAGTTGGTGTGTACTCGTCCGTTTCCGTCGATGCCGCTGACGTTCCTCGGTGAGAACGGCGATGAGCGCTACCGGTCTACCTATTTCGAACGTTTTGACAATGTCTGGCATCAAGGCGACTTTGCTGAGTGGACACCCCAAGGCGGCCTGATCATTCATGGCCGAAGCGACGCCACCTTGAACCCAGGCGGAGTGCGCATCGGGACTGCCGAGATCTACTCGCAGCTCGACAAGATCGATGCGGTCCTCGAAGCGCTCGTCATTGGACAGCGCCGTGACGCAGACACCCGAATCGTGTTGTTTGTGCATCTCGACGGTGAACGGTCGCTCGACGATGAGCTCGAGTCAGAGATTCGGGCAACGATCCGTGCAGGTGCGACCCCAAGACATGTTCCTGCCGTGATCGTCGCGGTCTCAGATCTGCCGAGAACCCGAAGCGGCAAACTGGCAGAGATCGCTGTTCGCGACGTGGTTCACGGGAACGCGGTGACCAACCGCGAAGCGCTCGCCAACCCCGAGGCACTTGACCTGTTCAAAGACCTGGAACGTCTGCGTTGATCTGTCTGCGTTTGATCTGTCTGCGGTGATCTGCCGGCGTTGCTCCGCCCGCGTTGCTCCAAAAGTCAACTCAACGCCAGTTAGCTCAGTTCACTCAGCTCAGCTCAGGGTGTACACGCTCATCGGTCCCGGTTCGGTATCGCTGCAAGCGATCGCTCCGGTCTCGTGTAGTGCCCGCAGATGACTCATGACACTCGCTCCAGCTGCGTCATAGAGCTGCGGGACGACGTGGGTGTACATGCGCAGCACCATCTGCTTAATGGTGTCAATCCCGTCGGTCATGCAGTCGAGGATTTGTGCTGTTCGGTTCTCTCGGTGAGCGAGAAGAGCCGGCACGAGGACCTGCGGATCGGTGATTGGCGCCCCATGTGTGGGGTAGTAGATCTGTTCAGAGCGCGGCAACAGCAGACGTAGCGAGTCGAGGTAGCTGTTGAGGTTTCCGTCAGGGGGCGGGATGATCGTGGTCGACCAGCCCATGACGTGGTCTCCGCTGAACAGCGCCTGTTCTTCCGCAAGTGCAAAGCAAAGATGGTTCGAAATGTGGCCGGGTGTATGCAGCGATTCGATCGTCCACGACGAGCCACCGATTTGTTCGCCGTGACTCGCTACTACATCTGGGGTGAAGTCCCAGTCGTTCGCATGGTCTGCCTTGTAACCGTCAGCGTCGGACTCGGCTTTGGGCGCGTCGTCGTCTGGTAGTGGGTCGAAGCCGAACATGCTCGTGCGCTCGCCCGAATGCGAGTCGGCTTCGCTCACTGCCGACTGGCTGCTAGCCGGATCTGGCCTGTCAATCGGGTGGGGTCCGAAGCCGACGGTCGGGCAGTCGAAGTGGGTCTGCAATACGCTCGCGGCAGGTGAATGATCGCCGTGCGTGTGCGTAATGAGTAGATGGGTAACCGTCTCGCCGTCGACTGCGGCAACCAGGGCATCGACGTGGTTGTCGTCGACTGGCCCGGGGTCCACGATTGCTACGTCGCCATTGCCGATGATGTAGGTGCCGGTACCCATGAATGTAAATCGACTTGGGTTCTTCGCCGTGACCCGGCGCACCAACGGCGACAACCGTTCCGCCGCGCCGTAGACGACGTCGTGCTCCAGGTTAAAGGTCGGGCTGGACGAGGTCATGGGCCGAAGCTAGGTCACACTTGGCGGCTGGGCCAATGCGATGGTTCGATATCGCTTGCTGCACGACACAAACGGGGAAGACGCATGCAGATCCAGGGTCGCCAGGCCATGACCGACATTTTGCAGACCAAAGAGGTCCAGGTGGACCAGCTCGTGGTCGCACAGTCTGCCCGTGGAGAAGCACTCGACGAACTGATCGAGCTAGCTCGTCACCATGACGTTCCCGTTCGACGGGTCGCTGATCGACGTATCGACCAGATGGTGGGCGATGACCGTCGGCATCAAGGGGTCGTAGGCGAGGTCACGCCGCCAGCCCCGCTCAGCGTTGCGGGGTTCCTCGCATCGAGAACAGGGCGAGCGTGGGTCACCCATGTGTTGTTGCTCGACGGGGTTCACAATCCGGCAAATGTCGGCATGCTGCTGCGTACCGCCGCGGCGGCGGGAATCGACGCGGTTGTGCTTCCTCGCGTGGGGACCGCAGCAATGAGCGCGCTGGTCGTCAAGGCTGGTTCGGGTGTGGTCTTTCGGGTCGCTCATCTCGATTCGGCGACCAGCGAAGCAGCCCTCGACGAGTTCGTGGCCGATGGCTTTGACGTGGTCGCGCTCGATGCAGCGGGCACCAATCTGTACGACCTCGACCTGCCTGATCGGGCGGTATGGGTCTTGGGTAACGAGAGCTTGGGAATCTCGGAAGAATCGATGCAACGATCGACAATCACCGCGTCGTTACCGATGAGTAACAACGTCGAATCACTAAATGTGGCTGCAGCCGGTGCTGCGGTCGCCTTTGAGGTCGCTCGTCGGCGGTCGCTGGGCTAGATCAGCCGCCGGTCAGCCGCCGAGTGAAGCGAGCTCGTCTGGGGTGAGGCAACCCAACATGACGGTGCCCATTGCTTCGCCGTCGTCTGTCGGGTCGTTCATGATCGCGAACAGATCGAGTTCACCGAGTCCGTCGTCGATGCATCCGATTGTCGGTTCGGACAGCGTGGTTCCCTCGGCCGCGAATTGGTTGGCGAAAATCTGACCAAATGAGATGCAGCCGAACACGTTGTCCATCAGCGGAGCAAGCAGGGCTGGATCCGCGTTGTCAAAGTCAGCATTGGGATCAGCTACCAGGGCAGTCCATAGACCGCGAAGCGATTCGCCGTCGATTCCGTCGTTCAGGCAAGCCTGGTCGACGCCCTCGGTGAGAGTCGGATCGTCAAGTTGGGCAACAATTGCCTGCGAAAACGCCGATGGCGGAATGCACTCGACCATGGTGTCAACGACAGGCTCCTGTGAGTTGGCCGGCACTGCGATGCCGTCATTCAATGCGAGGAAACCAATGATGAGTGGACGCTGTCGATCAGACGGCTCGACCACGAGATCGAGAATGCACGTACCGGCCTCAGCCGGGAAGTCGGCGCCGGCTTCGGAAGAGAACCCTGCGAGGAATGCTTCGCTTACCGGACCAGGCGCGCATTCTGCCGCGATCACGAACAGGTCTGCCTGCTGATCCGGTGAGAAGGCGCTGCGGTCGTCGCTCGACATGACTGCGCTGAAGAGTTCGGCGTTTTCTTCGAGCGACTCGTCGGCGCAACGAATCTGGTCGTCAGTCAGGCCGCCGTCGGCGTTTGCTGCATCGTCGAACACGAAGGTCCTTACCTTCGGGTTGACTCCCGAAACTGACCCGTCCAATGGGTCGTCGGTGGTGTCTGGGTCGGTGGTGTCTGGGTCGGTAGCGCTGTCGTTGCTGGCGTTGCTGTCGGTGTCGCCAGCTGGTGCGTCGTCAACCTGTTCGTCGCTCTGATCGTCGGCCGACTCGACTGTGGTCGTGGACTCGGCGGAGCATGCACTGGCAAAAAGTGCAACTGCAGCCATGAGAGCGATGACCAATGAGCGGAAGGGACCCGAAGAGCAACGGCCGATGCTCGGCGTGGTACGCGTCGGCATAGTCCGGGTCGGCATGGTATGCGTCGATGTGTTGAGCATGGAACGTGAGCCTTGGGTTGGAGCGAATGTGATCCGCACTGTAGAAGGGTGCTGAAGGGCTCGGATCTCGCCTTGGCGTGAAATAAGACCATTGGGCTTTGCCTACGCTGACCTGGTGGTGCCTTCCCTTTCCGCCAGCGACGATTCGTCGCTGAGCGCTCGCGACCTGCTCGCCGCAGATCTCCATGCTCTTGCCCGACGATGCGCTCTTGGTGAGCTCGCTGCCGGCGAGGTCCAGGCGACGCGGGCAGCGGTTGCTGCGGTCATGCACCAGCTTGGTGAGCGAGGCGAGCGCGGCTGGTGGGAACAGTCCGGCGCTGGCGCAGAGCGTTGGCGTGCTCTTGCCCCGTTCCGCGGCAGCGCAAACCCGATCGCTCCCGGCCTGGTCATCGATCCGGGTGGGATCAGGTTCGAGCATCGCTCAGATCCCGATGGACATCCGACCGACGTCGAGGACAAGTCCCAACATGGCAAAACGCAGGACGCAGCGATTGCCAGGCTCGACGCCCAGATCACCGTCGGTCGATTGTTCGCCGGCCCACCAGGTTGCGTGCACGGTGGAGTCATTGCAGGTCTGTTCGACGAACTGTTTGGGGCACTCGCCCAGGCCATGGCGGGTTCCGGCATGATCGCGACGGCAACGCTGTCAGTGCGCTACCACCTGCCGACGCCGATCGATACTGCGCTGCGATTCAGCGCTCGTGTTTCGCGCTCGACGCCTAGCCGGATGAAGGCCCAGGCAGAGTGCGTCGCCGATGGCAATGTGACAGCAAAAGCCACTGCGCTGTTGGTCAGGCGGTCGCGCCCCGTAGCGTCTTCGCAGTGACCGCTTCAGTGCGCATCCGACCGATGGTCGATGAGGACCTCGAACGGGTTCTGCAACTGAACAACGATGCAGTGCCAGCAGTCAACGCCCACCAGGCTGCGAGTTTGTCGGCGCTGGTTACTTTGGCCGAGAACGCCGTCGTGATCGAAGTTGATTCGGTCGTTGCGGGGTTCTTGCTGCTGCTCGACGGTCCGGGCCGACCGTATGACAGCATGAACTACGCCTGGTTCTCGCAGCGATACGAGCGGTTCTTCTACGTGGACCGAATCGTGATCGGGGCGGCGTTTCGCGGACAGCGCCTGGGCCGCAAGCTCTATGAGTGGGCGATCGAAACAGGTTCAGGCACATGGCCAGTGTTGTGCGCGGAAGTCAACATCAAGCCCCGCAATCAGGTTTCGCTCGATTTCCATGATGCGCTCGACTTCAAGGTCGTGGGTGAACAAGACACCGAAGGCGGAACCAAACGAGTGGCCATGCTTTGCCGAGAACTGCCGTGAGCACGGTGCTGTTTCTGTGCACCGGCAATGCGGCGAGATCGGTTATGGGAGCTTCGATCATGCGGGAGCGAACACCGTGGGTGCATGTCGAGAGTGCAGGCACTCACTCGATACCGGGATTGCCGATGAGCGTGCGGACTCGCCGAGCACTCGAAGGGCTCGGGCTTGCCGACCCAGATCACCGAAGCAAGCAGGTCGACCAAGCCATGATTGACCGCGCCAGCCTGATCGCGATCTTCGAACCGATGCACCTCACCTACCTGCGGCGCAATCATCCTGAGTGTTTGGCCAGAACAGCGTCACTTCCGCGATTCGCGCGTGATCTCGGCTCCGGAAGCGCTTCGACAGTGGCCACCCGGGTGGCAGATCTTGGTTTGGTGGGGGAACCGTTCGAAGCGTGGGAGGAGGTCGTTGACCCGGCCGGGGGAGAGGTCGATGTGTTCGTCGACTCTGCACGACAGATCCAGGCTCTGGTGTCAAAGATTGAACCGGCCTTTGGTGTTGAGTCGTGACGGTCCCGGATTTACGTAACGACGTTCGGCGCCAGATCTCGCTGGATCCGCCTCGGTTCCGCGGGCTATTGCATCTGTGGTGCGTTCCTTTGGCGGTTGTTGCTGGAGTGTGGGCGATGATTCGGGCTGACGGCGCGCTGTTCATGACATTCTGTCTGGTTTACGGCATTGGTCTGACCCTGATGTTCTTGATCAGTTCGTCATTCCACCGCGGGAAATGGACTGATGAGCAATGGTGGCGCATGCGCCAGCTCGATCACACCGGTATCTACCTGGTGATTGCGTGCACGTTTACCGGTATCGGCGGAACCGGTCTCGAAGGCACGTCGCGTCTTGTGCTGCTGTCGGTGGTGTGGGCAGTCACCGTGCTCGGGATTGGGCTGCGTTGGTCGCCTGTCGTGCCGCCGTTCGGATTAATGACCATGTTGTACGTCGTGCTTGTTGCGATCATCATCCCGTTCTTGGGTCAATTGCATGACCGCCTTGGGTCATCAGGAATGTGGTTACTGCTCGGGGGCTGCGGTGTGTACCTGGTTGGCGCAATTGGGCTGGGTCTGCGTCGACCAGACCCGTGGCCGACGGTGTTTGGCTACCACGAGATCTGGCATGTCTTGGTTACTGTTGCGTCGATCATCCACTTCGTTGTGCTCATGCGGTTCGCGCTTCCTCAAGGTGAGCTGGCCTGAGTCCTGCATCGTGAATGACGAACAGCTCGGCGGCGGTAACGAGACGACTGGCGACAGAACTATTGAGGTGGGTGTTGGGCCGCACCCGAGACCATGGCCGACCGCATCACGCTTCGATGAGGAGCTTTTGCGCAACGGGGACCGTCGAAACGTTGAAGATCGTTTTCGGTACTGGTCCCACGATGCGATCGTCGAGGAACTCGATCGGTCGAGGCACAGCTTTCACGTAGCGGTCGAAAATTGGGAGCACGATTTTAATATCGGGACTGTTGTGCGAAATGCCAACGCGTTCAATGCTGCAGGCGTGCACATTGTTGGCAGGCGCCGGTGGAATCGCCGTGGGGCAATGGTCACCGACCGGTACATGCATGTACATCACCACCCTGATGTGCACGCATTGGCCGTGTGGGCCGATGCTCGCGGGCTCGATTTGATCGGTATTGACAACGTTGCGGGTTCTGTTCCGATCGAAACGGCCTCGCTTCCACGCTCGTGCGTGTTGATGTTTGGCCAAGAGGGCCCAGGTTTGTCTGAGCCGGCATGCGCGGCAGCTGCAATGACCTGTGCAATCACGCAATACGGCTCAACCCGTTCTCTCAATGCCGGGGTGGCGTCGGGGATCGCAATGTTCGCATGGCTAAGCCAGCACGGCAGCGTTGACTAATGGCTGTGTTCGCAGATTCGTCAGCGTCCGGCGATCTGCACGTCGGCAACCCGGTAGCCAACGCCTGCTGCCTCGGTCACGATGCGTTGTACCCGCACGACGTACCAGATCTCGTCTTTTGATGGGCCGAGCAGGCGAACGGCGTCATTGTCGGTCGGGGTATCGCACAGCTGCCCAGGGCTAGTCTCAACTCTCAAGCAAGAGTCGAGATACGGCACATCGCGATCGAGTGACCACGACAGCAGTGCGTCGTCAACGCTGGCCTCGGTGGGACGATCTGCGGCGGCTGGAGGCAGTGGTGTCACCGAGCTGGGGGCAGCGGGTAGCGAAAGTTCGACCGAAGGTAGTTCGGCGATGGTTTCAGGGCTTATCAGTACTGGTCGGGCGCCGGTTCCGCACGACGAGAGCATCGTCGATGCAATGACGAGGGCCAGAATGCAGCGAAATGACTTAAAAGTTATTTCGTAGGGTCCTAGTCGCCGCACTCGGCACCGTTGGACCCCAAAGTCAGCGCAGGGTTGCATGCGGGGCGAAGTGTATGGGGTGTATGTGCGGCCAAACTCGCCTCAGCGTAAACAAACCGTAACAGTGCGCCGGTTGTCGATATGGCGACCGGTTGACGCTCAATATTGGCCGGATCGTTGGTATTGCAACACTTTTTGGGCTGCTGATGGGAGGTGATCTCTGCCGTGGTGGGTGTTATCGCCCCTATATGACATCGTCGGACGACGCACACTTCGCCGACTTTGGCGGGTTTATGCGGATTTGCGTTCGCAACGTTGCGATGTCGCAACAAGGTGCCCTCAGCCCTTCCCCGACTGGTGTTGGGTTGTTATGGTTTGTCCGTCGGTACCGCTGTGTGTCGTGCGCCAGTAGGTGAACAGCACATCTTGGGATCGACAACCGGGAAATCCCCGGAATGCGCCACTAACCAGTGGCTGCGTCGGTAAAGGTAAAACAAAGGAAGTTTCCGTGGAAGCAACCAAGAAGATCTCAACCACGAGGGCAGCGCTCCTCGTCGTTGCGGCACTCTCAATGCTGCTCTCGGGTCTGTTTGTGGCAACTGCATCTCGTTCAGATGCATCCCCGCCACCAGCATGCCCCGATGGCTTCACCCTCCAGGCAGACGGCAAGGCTTGTTTCAAAGCCGCTGACGTCGTGAGCACCGATGGTGCGAACACCTGCGCAGAAGGTCAGATCACTCCTGACGGCACCAAGTGCTGGGAACCAGCACGAATCCTGCCACAGGAAGGCACGACCTACTGCCCAGACGGCTACTCGCCTGACAACTCACTCGGTGGCATGTGCGCCCGCTTCGAAGCGGCCACACAGCTCGATGCTGAATGCCCAGCCGGGTCATTCGGTACCGCAGGCGGATGCTACATCTTCGTCGCAAAGGGCCCAGCTGGTGACCTCACCTGTGCAGCTGGCAGCACCCTTAGCGGTTCAACCTGCGTTCTCGTGGGTCCAGCACCAACTCCTGGTGCCGGTTCATGCCCAGTTAGCGCAACCGTCTTCCTCACCGGTGGACAGTGCTACTCAGTGGTAACCCCAACCACGGTCAACGATGACTGTGTTGCTCCGTTCGCACTTTCAGCCGCCGGTGGCGTCTGCAAGGTTGCAAACCCTAACGCTGTTGGTACCCAGGCAAAGCTCGATTGGACCTGCCCAGCAGGCCCAACCGGCGTGACTGTTTCAGCTAACACCGAAACCTTCAACGGCGTGACCAAGATTGCATCTTGCACCTACGCAGTTCAGACCAGCCCATCTGATTGCCCAACCGGCTCACAGCTTGTTGGCTCACAGTGCCGTGTGCCAGTAGCCCTGACCGCAGGTGGCCTCCAGTGCACCGCAGGTTACGGCCTCGTTGGTTCACAGTGCCTGGCATACGACAACCCAACAGCTGCTCTCGCATCCTGCCCAATCGGCAGCCTCGAGGACCCTCAGGGTCAGTGCCGCAAGCCAGTTCTGGACCAGGCCGGTGCTTACACCTGCCCAGCCAATGCTGCGCTCAACAACAAGAGCTGCGTGTACACCACCGGCTTCTTGATTGACCCATCACCAACCCTGTACAAGTGCGATCGCGGCGTCCGCGCCGTAATCGGTTCAGGCTCAAGCGCCTTCGGCGACGGATCAACCGTTCAGGTTGTCTGCTTCCTGGCCGATCCTGATCCAAACCTCGCAACCGCAGCTACCTGCCCAATCGGTGCTCTTGACACCACTGGTCAGTACTGCATCGTTGCACGCATTGACACGGCACCGGCCGCTGCAGTAGCAGCACCGACGCCTGCATTCACCGGCTGACCGACGCAGCTGGAACGTACTAACCGTACGAAACGCGAGAGCCGCCGACCTTCGGGTCGGCGGCTTTTGCCGTTTTCGGACCGCGATACCCACAGTCCAAACACCTTGCGGCCCAAACACCTTGCGGCGATGCTGATCGGGGAGCGGACTCACCGTTGCGTAAAGAGACGCCATATTGGGTGCTCGCGTCTTGCTATTGAACTTCTGTCTCGTAGGCAGTAATGTCTGGCCATCGCGTTGCAGCTCCCTAAGCATGCAGCGCCTTGGGCTAGCAAAAACGGCAAGAAGACCATGGGGAAACGGTCACAATCTGGGGCAGGGGTTCGGCCAACCCGGCGCGCACTATGGTTTGGCGCCGCATCGGCTGCGGTCGCCATTGGGCTACTGATCTTTGGTGTCCCAGCACTGCTCATTGCGATCGCAGGTAATCCAATACCAACATCGCTTCCGTCGTTCGGCGAAGTTGAACGAACGCTCGCCACGGGCGGGTCGTCATTCGCAAGAGCAATTCTCACGATCGGCGCGCTTGCGTTGTGGGCGCTTTGGGCCCAACTTATGGTTGCGCTGCTGGTCGAAGGTGTGGCCTCGGCTCGTTGCCGCACTCCGACGCGGTCCCTAGCTCCGCGAAGCATGCAGGCTCTCGCAGCGCGGCTTGTGGCAGCGGTCACGCTTGCCGGAGCACTAAGTGCTGTGCCAACCGGGGTTAGTGCCCAGGCATCTTTACTCGGATCGCTTCCGCCCTCAACCGAAGAGGTCCGCTCATCGTACGCACCACGTGCACAAGGCGGCCTGGTGAACGGCGATGCGGTGAACGGCGATGCGGTGAACGGCGACGCGGTGAACGGCGATTGGGTGAGCCGTGACGAGGGGACCGGCGCGCCGTGGTCAGAGACGCATCCTGGCTCGGCTACTGCTGAGATGTCGGAGGTGCCAGAGATTGTTCTCTCAGAACAGGTCGATCTGTGGGATCTGGCTACCGAGCTCTACGGCGACGGAACAGCATGGCGCACCATCGCTCGGGCCAACAGTGACCGCTTCGACGGCAACGGTGAACGCATCGAGGCCACGACGGACTCGGTCCCAGCTGGTACTCGCCTCGCCGTGCCAGGTTCGGCCAACGTGCATGAGGTTCGGACAGGCGAGTCGCTTTGGGCTATCGCGGCAATGCACGCGCCAACTCCCGCGGGTTTTTCCGGTTTGAGTGGCGAGAAGCCGACTGAAGACGTGCTCGTCTATTGGGAGGCCGTCGTCGACGCCAACCACGAGCGCCTGGCGAGCGGTAACCCAGACTTGATCTTCCCCGGTGAGATCATTGCTCTGCCGGGCACCGCCAGCCCGATCGAGAGCCCTATCGATGCGTTAGGTCGAACTCTCGATCAGCCGACTGAGCTTGCCGAGTCGACCGACCACGTTGTTCCAGACCGAGACACCGCGAGCCCATCGCGTGCAGAGGTCCCGATCGAGGTGTGGGAGAGAGAGCCTCAAGCCGGGCCAGCGGTTGGCGCCGATACCGGCGCACAAGATGCAGCCGACGAGCCAAGCGCGCCCGATGGTGGCGCTCGCGTTGGACCGGAATCTGATCAAGATCCCACTGGAGCGAGACCGGCAGCGGCGGTCGTCGATGCGGCAGTCCTAGATGCGGCGGTCGTAGAATCGGCGGTCGTAGGTGCAGAGGTCGCCGTTCGTGATACAACGCCTGAAGGTGGTGGCCACGGTCGGCCAGTAGCTGCGACAGCGCTCGTGACCGGCGGGGGTGTCGTTCTCGCGGTGTCACTTCGGGCCGCACTGCATCGCCGGCGAGAACTGCAACGCAGGACCCGTGTACCCGGCTCGTTGCCCGTCCCAGTTTCTGCGGCAGCACGCGACATCGAGCGGGTAATTGCCGGCCTGACCGCAGAGCCTGTTGAAGCCCTCACCGACGAGCGGGGAACTGCCACGCAGATCGTGGTCGGGTCGGATCGAAGCGGCTCGCCGGTCGTGGTTGACCTTGCGGCGTCGCAAGGCCTCGCACTCGAGGGTGCCGACGATGCGGTCTTGGGGTTTGCAGAAACAGCAGTGCTGTCCATCGCTGTCGCCGACGCGGCCGACGATGTCGTGGTCATTGCTGTGGCGCTTGGCGAAGGATTTGCCGATCTCGAACGCGTTCGATACGTCGCAGACTGGCAATCGGCGTGCGACCTAGCGGTGGTAACGCCCCTGCCAGTGATCGTTGTGGCCGCGACTCGGCCAGACCCAGCACATGAGGCATCGTTAGCCGTCGCGGGCGTCCACGCAATAGCGCCCGGCTTAGAAGCCGGCCTAGTAATCGATGTTCCGTCGGTGGGTGTGTGCGCCACGCTCTCTGTCAACTCCTCCGCTTCAGATGCGGCCTGCCTGTCCGACGAAGGAGCGTCTGCTGGCAACGCCCCGCCCGACGCCCCCGCGAACGCCATCGACACCGGTGCTGCAGACCCAGACCTAGCTGCCCCAGATACGGCAGTCGCATCCGGCCTTTCCCCAGCAAAGGATATGCGAGTCATCGAACCTCTTCTGCTCAGCGAAGATGAACGCACGGCTTGTGCCGAATTGGTTGCCCACACAGCCCTTGAATCACCGACGACAAAGTCGAACGTCGCGGCGGCAATAGAAGCGCTCGATGTTGCCGTCGTGATTGACGACGCGCTGCAGCCTCGAGCACCGCGATTGGCTCAGCTGCGAGCTCAAACGCAGGACCTGACCGATGAACTCGCTGTCGATGTGCTCGTTAAGGGCTCACCACCGTTTCCCGGATTGTCGGTTGGAGCTCAGCCAGCGAGCGACGCGCATCTGGTCCCCTCGGTACACGTTCTCGGACCGGTCCAGGTGGCGGGCGCCACCAAGTTCTCCTCGGTCAAGGCTGTTGACGTGCTCACATACTTGGCGTTTCATCGCCACGGTGCGACCGCTGATCAGCTCAAGACCTGGATCTGGCCAGAGTTCGAGGCTCCATCGCAGAAGGCATTCGCGAACGTCATGAGCAGGGCCCGGCGGGCAATTGGTTCAAACGCTGAAGGGCAGCCGTACCTCTCCAAGGCCGATGCCCACGGGCTGTACCGCCTATCGCCCGATGTGCGGACCGACTTCGAAGCCTTCGTTCAGCACCTCGCCCAAGCCGATGTAGCCCAATCGGGCGAGCAGGAACTCACTGAGCTGCAGGCAGCTGTCCAGTTAATCCGAGGTGTTCCGTTCACAGGAGGCACGGCTAGCAGCTTCATCTGGGCCGACAGTCATGTTCGGTCACATGTCGAGTTCACGGTCGATGAGTCGGTACATCGCTGCGCTGATCTCGCGCTTGAGCTTTCGGAGCTCGACATCGCCCGTTCTGCGCTCCTACGCGGCCTCGAGCTTGTTCCCGGCTGTGAGCAGTGCTTCGAGCGTCGTTTCCGGGTCGCGGCGGCGGCGCTCAATCGCAGCGAACTGCACCGGTCAATGCGCGACCTTGAGCGGGCTGTGTGCGTGCATCTCGGTGAGCCAGAAGGCATCGACCACGTAAGCCCCGAGCTGCTCGACCTGTATCAGTCGTTCGACCGAGCGCTTCTCGCTCATAGCTCGCCATGACATTTGTTGAAGGACCTCGCGAGGGGTTGATCGGCGCACTGTCGTTTGACGACCTTGCTATCGACGAGGCACTTATCGACCGTGTCGGCGAAGCAGTGGCAGCAGAAGTGACTCGTCGATCGGCTTCGGGACTCGCGCCTCTTGATCGTTCTGACGAGCGGCGGTTCGCCCGGACTACGTTGCGCTCAGAGCTTCAGGAGCGCAGCGCGATTCGGATGTCAGTCGGTCAGACCCCGGCTGATCCTGTCGCCGAAGAAAAGGCCATAGCGCAAGCGCTCGATGCCATCTTCGGATTTGGGAAACTCGAGAACTGGCTCACAGACCCGACCGTTCAAGACATCCACGTCAACGGATGTGACCACGTCTTCGTCAAGCGCAGAGATGGTCGACGTGAGCAGGTCGGTCCAGTAGCAGCCAGCGATCAGGACCTCCGTCGAATCATTGCCGACTTTGCTCGGCGTATGGGGCGCGTCGAACAACGATTCGATCACGCGAATCCGATCATCGATATGCAGCTGCCCAACGGCGACCGGTTGAACGCCATGTTCAGCGTCTCATCGCGGCCGTCGATGTCGATTCGGCGCCACAACTTTGCGATCAGTTCCCTCGACGATCTTGTCGGTCGATCGATGATGGACGAAGTAGTCGCCCGCTTTCTCCGAGCAGCGGTGCGAGCGCGGCGCAACATTGTTGTTTCGGGCGGTACCGGCACCGGCAAGACCACCCTGCTACGAGCGCTGATCAACGAGATCGACTCCGACGATCGAATCGTCACGGTTGAGGACAACCTCGAACTTGGGATTAGCCGCTTCGCAGCGCAGCATCCGAACCTCGTCGAGTGTGAAGCTCGCAGTCCCAACCTTGAGGGAGTGGGCGGGGTCTCAATGGCAGAACTGGTTGTGGCGTCGCTGCGAATGGACCCGGATCGAATCGTAGTCGGCGAGTGTCGAGGCGCTGAGACGGTTCCGATGTTGTTGGCTATGTCGCAGGGCAACGAAGGGTCGATGACCACTTTGCACGCGGACTCGTCAAAGAATGTATTCAACCGCATCATCACCTATGCGGCGACCTTGGCTCAACCGCCGATCGATCCGGGTCACGCCACCTTGTTGATTCGTGATGCGGTGCATTTCGTCGTGCACGTCGGCTTTGCCGGCGAGGATCGCGCGGTGCAGTCGATCCGCGAAGTCGACCATGCCAGCGAGGATCAGGTGTTGTCGACCGAGGTGTTTGCTCCCGGCGCAGATGGGCGGGCTCAACCTGCGTACGGCGTTACATCGGCGACACACCGGACCCGTCTTGAAGCGGCCGGCTTTGACGCGCGTTGGGCGGCTGCGGGCGGGACCATCACGTGAGCTTGCTGTTGATGGGTGCATTCGGAGCGCTGTTTGGGTGCGGCGTACTGGCGGCAGCGTTCTCGGTCGCAGGTGTTCAGCTCTTCCCGGGCTTTGTTGCCGCCATCGAAAGGGTGCACACGTCAACCCAACTCCTGGTTCTTTGGATCGCGGCTGCGCTGTGTGCCGCAGCGGCAGTCGCAGCGCTGACGCGGTGGCCGGTAGCTGCAGTGTGGGCATTTTGCGCGACGTTGGCCGTTCCGCTGCTTCGCTCGAACCGCAATCACGATGCCGATTCCGAGATCGAGAAGGTTGAAGCGATTGCTACCTGGAGCGAACAGATCCGTGACACCATGGCCGCGTCGGCAGGTTTGCAACAAGCCCTTGTTGTAACGGCTCGAGCCGCGCCGGCTGCGATCGAATCGGAACTACTGACGTTCGCCAGATCTGCGCCGCGCGGCGATCTCGCAGGCTCGCTTCGGCGACTCGGACAAGCGCTGTCGCACCCATGTTCTGACATGGTGATCGCCGGGCTGGTGAGCGCCACCGACCTCGACGCCGGACGGCTTGTTCCGCTGCTGACGCGGCTGGCGTCGTCGATCCGCGACGAAGCGCAGATGCGAGTGAGAGTCGAGGTCGGTCGGGCGCGCGTTCGAATGTCGATGAGGATCGTCGGTGGCTGTGTTTCGCTCACGGCACTTCTCGTCGCGGTTGCGGGGCAGGACCTATTGGTGGCCTACAACTCGGTGACGGGCCAGCTGTGGCTTCTTGTCGTTGGATCGGTAGTCGTTGCAGCGATCTGGAGCTCTCGGCGCCTGGCTCGCATGCCGCAGCCGGAACGTTTCGTGGCAAGGGCCATCTGATGGAGTCGCTGGTCATGCTGCTCCTTGGCGCTGGCATAGGTGCAGGAATGTTGATGTTCGTGGTCGCGGCCCGGCCGCGACATGCACCATTGCACCAGGTCTTTGGCGCAGTCGAGGGGCCGGGTCGGCCCTTCATTTCACAAGCGCGCACGCCACAACAGATTTTGCAAAGCTTGTTGAGCGCAATGGGTGTCGCGTTGGCAGTAAAGCTTGATGACGAGGACCGCCTGCGGCGAGACCTGGCCGTGACTGGCTCCACCTTGGCTCAACACGGTCTGGTGAAGGCAGCATGGCCGTCTGGCATTGTGGTGGGGATCTATATCGTTTGGACAGGACTTGCAGCGGTCGGGGCAGCCCCAAGCCCGGTCGTCGCAACGCTGGTTGGGCTGACGTCGGCGGCAGTCGCATTCGCAGTCCCTGATATTCGGTTGCGAACCCGAGCTGCGAGTCGCCGAGCTGCATTTCGACATGCGCTTTCGGCGTATCTGGACTTGGTAGCAATCATCATGTCCGGCGGCGGCGGGCTGCAGACAGCGTTGGTGCGCGCGGCAGAGAGCGGCGAAGGCTGGGCCTTTGGCGAAATTCGCTATGCGCTTGACCGGGCCCGGTTGTCAGGACGCACCCCCTGGTCGCAGCTTGGGTTGCTCGCTGACCAATTTGATATTCGTGAGCTCCGAGACCTGGTTGCCGCTGCAGAACTGTCCGGAAGCGAAGGAGCTCGGCTTACCGAATCTGTTGCGACCAAGGCCGACGTGCTTCGGGCTCGTCTCCAAGCTGAGGTCGAGAAGTCGTCTGAAGCACTCACCGAACAGATGCTTCTGCCGGTTGGGCTGCTTCTCGTCGCGTTGTTTCTATTTCTCGGTTTCGCGATTTTCGATCAGTTAGGCGGAGCACAAGAGCTGCAAACAATCGACTTATCGACAGTGGTCCACGTCCGCTTCTCCAACGCAGTGCTGGCAACAGCATCGTGAATACCCACCACCTACGACTCCGAGGAGGCGTCGCACATGCACACCCAACTACTCCATCTAGCAGTCAGATTCGAACAGCGGCTGAGAGAAGTCGGCCGACAAGATCGAGAGGCCGGTTTGACAACAACCGAGGTCGCGGTGCTGACCTTCATTCTTGTCGGCCTGGCCATCGCGGTAGGTGCCTTCATCGTGAATTACACCAGCCAAACTGTCAACAACATCGAACAGGCGCCAGTGCCGCAAATCGGCGGTGGCTGACTGGCCCTGTCCGGCGCCGACGCAAGCGATTCCGCAATCGGTTTGGGGTAAAGGCCGACTCGGAACAAGCGATGGCGTCGACTGAACTGGCTCTCCTGTTCCCGATGATCATGCTCATGGTGCTCGCCCTGGTGCATGTCACGCTGCAATCACACGCGTCGTCGGTACTGCAAGCCGCAGTCGATCACGCGGCTGAGGTCGGGTCGTCATATGACGCAACGGTCGCCGATGTCGAGGCAGCGGGACGTGCATTTGTTGCATCGTCACAGCTGGTCGTTGACCCGACGGTCTCGGCCTTGTTCGAGTCACCTGAGTGGGTGCGAGTTTCGATCACGGCGAGTTATCCGTCGGTGCTCGGAAGTCGTTCAATATCGGCGGCAGCGTTGGTGCCGAGAGAGCGAGACCGCCCATGAGAGCCTGCGAAGACCGGCGCTGCGAGAAAACGACACGCAAGCGGTGCGAATATGAACATCAACCTGAACAGGAACACCGGTCCGACAGCGGTATTTTGGCGACCGAGCTTGCTGTGTTGTTGCCGTTCGTGCTGGTCATTGCGCTGGTTGCCGTAGCGCTCGGGCAGGCCATTCGACACGACAGCGCTGCTCAGGCCGCAGCCGATGCCGCTGCTCGCGTGGCTTCGCTCTCGGCCAACGATCACAGCCACGCTGAGAACCTCGCTCTGCAAGCCGCAGGACAGGTCTGCAGAGGCGGTGTGAGCGTCGACTTCGACTGGTCCGTGCCGGCTCTTGGCGACGACACCGCCGTTAGGCCCGGAACGGTCGCGGTGTCGGTGTCCTGCACCCGTGAACTCGGTGGATTGGGACTGCTTGGCCGGTCTCAGACTCGAACGTCGTCGGCTCGGGCGGTTTCGGTGATCGAGTTTTTCAGAACCGATACATGACGGCCGGGTCAGCGGTGCGATTGGACAGACCAGAAAGAGGATCAATCAGCCTCTTCGTGGCCATTTTGTCGCTGTTCTTCTTCATGATGATCGCGGTGGTCGCCGAAGGCAACCGCAAGCTTGCCAATATTGGTTTGGCCCAAGATCTTGCTTCAGAGGCGGCTCGCGCTGCATCTGCAACGTTGGATCTTGAGTCGATCGCTAATGGGGATCCGCGAATCGATGTGCGCTCGACGGGTGCCCATGCCGAGGCTCGTCGCGTTGTTGATACCCATCCGGGTGCGCAGGTGTTGTCCGTCGACATCAAAGATGATGCGCTGGCGGTGTCAGTCACAGTACGCGTCGAAGATGTTTCGTGGATCCCTGGATTCGATGCTTCTGGAACTGCCACCCATCTCGCACAAATCATCGGAGCCGCAGGACAATGATCGCTGCCGGCCGAATGACGATGTTCGCAATTTCTGAACGAAAGGCCGCCGTAGATGCCGTTCCTGTCGAGTGATCAACCACCTCGTGAGTCGGTAGGTGCCTCGTCACCGCGTCGAAGCGGGCCTCGGGTGCCTCAGCTCATGTTGTCCTTGTTGGTGATCGGCCTGTTTGGGCTACTGGCGGTGTGGTGGCAGGCCTCGTCCACACAAAGGACAGCCGTCGTCGCCCTTGCTCGCGACGTCGAGGTTGGTGTCCCGCTCACCGCCGCTGATCTGACCGAGATCCAGATCAACGCTGACATCGCCCCCCGAACCGAAGCGGCCATCCATATCGACCTGTTCGTTGACGCGGTCCCGATCGCAAGCTTCGATGCCGGGACCCTGCTGACCGATCAGATGGTTCGGAGCGCGGCGCCACTTCGCGAAGGGGAAGCGCTTGTGGGTTTGGAGGTCGACACGGTCTCGGCTCCATCTGGTATCGCAACGGGCGATCGGGTCCAGGTGCTCGCGGGCGATGGGTCTGGTGGTATCGAAGAAGCCGTGATTCTTGCCGACACAGCTGTCG
>CALDYC010000027.1 GCA_937941245.1 uncultured Acidimicrobiales bacterium
AGGAACCGCAGCATCAAACAACCCGCTGCTCTCCACCCTGGTCACCGCAGTCGTCGAAGCCGACCTTGTTGACACCCTCAACAGCGACGGCCCATTCACCATCTTCGCTCCAACCAACGATGCCTTCGCAGCAATCCCTGAGGCCGACCTGGCCGCAGTGCTCGCCGACAAGGACCTCCTCACCACGGTGCTCACCTACCACGTTGTGATCGGCCAGAGCCTTAGCGCTGCTGACTTGATCACTGCCGGTTCGGTCGCCACCGCACAAGGTGGAGACCTGACCATCGAAGCAGCAGGCGACGAGTTCACCGTCAATGGTGCAACCGTCATCTGCCAGAACGTTCCAACAGCAAACGCCACGGTGCACATCATCGACGGCGTGCTTCTGCCTGGCTGATCCCGCTTCGGTGGATCCGCCCTATCCCTCGGGGTGGATCCACCGGCGCAGCCACACCGATGCCCCCGACGAGGCTCGCGAAATCAACCCTCCGGAAGCTGCGGCTTCCGGAGGGTTCTTCGCGCGTCGGCAACGGACCACTAGTTCTGCCTCTGGCAGAAACCAGACATTGCGCTCACCGGTCCCGCCACACTCACCCGCATGCTCAGGAGCGAACCAGCTGATCTCATGAACCAGCGCACGCTTGTGCTCGGCCAGGCCGTCGATGACGTCGCTGCCAGCCGGCTCATCACCCAGCTGATGGTGCTGGCATCTGATGACCCACATTCAGACATCTGCTTGTTCATCAACTCGCCAGGCGGATCAGTCGTCGCAGGCCTCGCGATCTACGACATGATCCAGGCCGTACCCAACGACGTGGCAACTGTCGCTGTGGGGCTCGCCGCGAGCATGGGCCAGATACTGCTGTGCGGCGGGACGGCCGGCAAACGATTCGCGCTGCCCAATGCACAAGTGCTCATGCATGAAGGGTCGGCCGGAGTTGGCGGGGTCGCGGCCGATGTCGCTATCCAGGCCGACAATCTGCGGGCAACGCTCGACCGCATGCGTCGCCTGATCGCAACCCACACCGGCCAGTCGTTCGACGATGTCAGCCGGGACGTAGGTCGCGACCGGTGGTTCGACGCCGAACAGGCGCGCGAGTACGGCTTCGTCGATCATGTCGTGTCATCGCTGGACGACATCGTTCCACGGGCGCCAGTGCGACAAATCGGTTTGCTTGCATCGATTGGCAATGGCCACGGGCGATGAGCACCTACCTCATTCCGAATGTGGTCGAGTCAACGCCGCGGGGCGAACGGGTCTCCGATGTGTTCAGTCGCCTACTCGGTCAACGAATCGTGTTCGTCGGCACTGCAATTGATGACGGTGTTGCCAATGTCGTCGTCGCACAAATCCTTCATCTGGCTGCGGAATCAGAACACGACATTCAGCTGTACATCAACTCGCCGGGCGGGTCATTCAGCGCATCACTAGCCATCTACGACACAATGCAATTCGTCAACTGTGACGTCGCGACGTTGTGCGTCGGCCAAGCGACCTCTACAGCCGCAATGCTTCTCGCCGCTGGCGCCCGAACCAAGCGCACCATGCTTCCCCATGCGCGAGCGCTGCTGCATCAGCCTCATACAGAAGTTCGGCAAGGTTCAATTTCAGATCTCGCGATCGAAGCGACTGAACTCGAACTGATCCGTTCACAATCAGAGGCGATCCTCGCCGAGCACACAGGTCGCGATGCGACCCAGATCCACGCAGACACCGAGCGAGCACTTGTCTTGCGGTCACAGGCTGCGGTCGACTACGGCCTGGCCGATCATGTGATCGCTCGGGCTAACTCAAGCGGCGATCAGACTGCACGTCGGACCGCGCCAATCGGCCCGGCCGCGTAGACGATCAGCAGCTCGTTCAAGCACGTCGGCGACCTCGATACCCAGGCTGCGGGTGATCGCGTCGAGCACATCAGATGACACCTCTTTGCGGCCGCGTTCAACTTCGGACAGATACGGAAGCGAAACGGCTGCGCGTTCGGCCACGTCCGCGAGCGTGCGGTCTTGGTCGAGTCGTTCTGTGCGCAACACATCGCCAAGAACATCGCTGAGGGGCACCGACGTCGGCCCGTGTGATGGTTGAGACTCTGGAGCCGTGGGGAATGGCAGGACCTGACCAGACTCGCCGTCGTCGTTGTTGTCGCAAGTCAGCGAAGATTGGCTGTCGATTTCGCTCATAGCTTCAGTCGTCCTTGTCGGTTGTCGGTGCCTGGTCATCAGCCTGCTGACGAAGCAACGACATCAGCGGGCTTTGAAACGCAACAATCTGTTCTGTGGCAGCAGCCAACCGGTCGACACTGACCTCGAGCCGCTCGAGCTCGCTCGTCATCGCCTGCAGCTGGGTGCGTTGGACTTCGATCGCTTCTTGGATCGCAGCAATTTGGGTGACCTGCGGCCCAAACGTGTCCGCGAGATCAACCAGGGCCTGAAGCTGTTCACCCGGAATGACCAGCTTGGCGACCCCATCAACCAGCGCCTTCTGGTGCTCGGCGGGCAGCATCATCTTGCTGACCAGCTGTTGAAATTTCGCGCCAGTATCACGCATTGAGCGCATGACCTCGACTGGGTCAAGCGGTTGGTTATCCGCCATGCAAGGCTCAGCTTTCCTGTTGTCGAGCGATGGTGAGTCGCGTCATTCGGGAATGATCTTTGTTGCCCCGGCAATGGCTGGGGCCTTGCGACGTGGCGGGCTGATCGCGTTCGTTCCACCCCCGCTTGCCCCAGCTCCGCCCCCGACCAGAGATGGCGATGGCCGACGCGGCGGCCGAGCGATTTTGGGTCTGTCCGCATGTGCCAGCACGCCGGGCGTGTCGTCGCCATGTGCGTACTGGTTGACGTACTTCTGACCGGACAGGGCGGCAATCTCGAACATGACGGCATCGGTAAACGCGCGGAGTGTGCGAGGGTCGTTGCGGTCACCGAAATCGTCCGGGTGCATGGGAGCCCCAATCCGAATCGTGCACGCAAGCCCCGGCTTGAGCATGAACGAATCGGGCGGCTGGATCGCGAGGGTGCCGATGTGCCCGACTGGGATCACGGGCGCGTTGCACTGTGCAGCGAGGCGGGCGGCGCCGGTGCGGCCCTTATGCAGGAACTCGCTTCGAGAACGCGTTCCCTCGGGGTAGATCATGAACAAACGGCCCTGATTGAGCACCCTCGCGGCGGTTTCGAGGGCGGCCTTCGCGGCATCGCCACCTGAGCGATCAACCGGGATCATGCCCATTGCCGGGAAGATGTGCTTGGTCTTCCAGCTGTCCATGTACTCGCCCTTGCCAATAGCCCAAACTCGGCGAGGCAACGCCGCAGGCACAAAGATCGAGTCGCAGAACGACAGGTGATTGGGGGCAATGATCCCTGGCCCGCTCAACGGAACATTTTCGACGCCCTCAACCGTGACATCCCAAAGCCGATCGACCGCTGCTCTGATAATTGCCAGGCCGTACTTTGACAGGGTGTCGGAGCCGGGAAGATCAGGAGCCGCTTCGAAGGTGAATGCGGTTCGCTTGCTCATGAACGAAGAGCCCGTCGCAGCAATTTTCCGTTCGCTGCCACAGGCAGTTCTTCAACCAGGTGATATTCAGTCGGGCACTTGTATCGGCTGAGTCGTTCTCGGCAGAACGCATCGAGCTCGTCGACCGACACCTCACCAGAGACATGGGCGACGACAGCCTCGCCACTCAAGGCATTGGGGGTGCCAACAACAATTGCTCCGCGCACCTCTGGGTGCTCAAGCAAGATCGATTCAACCTCGGCGGGATACACGTTGAACCCCGAGACAATCACGATGTCCTTGAGCCGATCGACGAGATACAGATAGCCGTCAATGTCAAACACACCGACATCGCCGGTCCAGAACCAGCCATCCTCTGTCAGCACCGATTCGGTCTGTTCCGGTGAATCGAGGTAACCGCGGAACACACCGGGGCTGCGAACAACAACCTCGCCGGTGTCGCCTTCTTCAACGATCGTGCCGTCGGGATCAACAAGAATGACCTCGACGCCCGGCAGGGGTTTGCCAACGGACCCGGCCCGAGATTCGAAGCCTCGTGTCCAGGTCACTGCGGGTGACGTCTCGGTCAGCCCATAGCCCTCAGCCAACGTGATGCCGTACTTTGCCCGAATCGCATTAAACGTCTCGATCGGTAGAGCCGACGCTCCAGATACCGCATAGCGAACCGACGCCATCATCGACGGGTCAACATCGCACAACGCCCAACGTTGCCACATTGGCGGCGCACCACTGATCAGCGTGATCTTGTGTCGTTCAACCAGCTCCAAGCTGGCCATTGCCTCAAATCGCTGTTCGAGCACAATCCTGCCGCCGACACGCAGTGTGGTGAATAGGACGGCGTTCAACCCGAAGATGTGGGTGAGCGGAAGCACGCCATAGGCGACGTCGTCCGAGGTGACCCCGACCTCGGTGTCAGCCACAAAGACACCCTGCACAAAGTCCAGATTTCCGTGGCTGAGCATGGCGATCTTGGAATCGCTCGTCACCCCGCTCGTCAGCAACATGACGGCAATGTCGTCGACGTCGCGCATGACGATGGGCGGCGCCGTCGCCACGTCGCCAGCGGCGACCGCTTCGGCCACGACGAACGTCTCCCCGAGCACAAGCTCGTCAATCCGCTCGTTCAACCAATCAGCGGTCGCGCAGAGCAGCGTGACATCGGGTTCGACCGCGGCGACTTTGCGCTGCACTTCAGGAAATGGGTTGACAGCCTTGATCGGTACGACCGTCGCTCCAGCACCAAGCGCCGCATAGAGAGCTACGACGAAATCGACCTCGTTCTCGCCGATCACGAGCACACGCGTGCCAACCGAAACCCCGCTCGACATCAGAAGCTGGCGAGCGCTATCGACCTGATTGCGCAGGTCGCCGTAGGTCACCTCGCGGTCACCATCAATGAGCGCCACCGACGCGCCAGGATGGCCGTTCAGGCCCGTGGCGATATTCAAGGCTGTCGTGGTATTCAAGATGTCTCCTGCGTCGGCTGGCTCAATGAAACCACGAATCACCGGTTCGCGCGGACAAACACGAATCGGCGAGTCGTCCGAACGAATCTGACAACACGGTTCTGAAGCTGACGACGAATGACCAAAACGTCGAGCCTGGTGCAACGGATCAGACACCGCAGCCCTCCTTCGGCTGCGACACCCCCTCCCCCACTTCTCGGCACTTCTCGGCAAACGTTGCCTCGACTACTCTGACCGCGTGTCACGCACCGCTGCAATCTTCGACCTTGATCGCACCCTCATTCCCGGCTCATCGTCGGTCATCGTGCAACGACACCTTGCCGACGCCGGCATCAGCACGGCTCGCGACATCCCGTTTGCTGACACGCTTGCGTCCTTCTACGAGCGTTTCGGCGAAAACTGGCTGATGATGCAACCAGCTCGTCTGGCTGGCCGCGCTGCTGCTGGTTGGAACGTTGCTGACGTGCAACGAGCCGCTGGGGCCGCCGCAGTCGAGGTCGTCGCCGAGCTGCAACCGTTCGCCCACGACATCATCGCCGCGCATCGCGCCAAGGGCCATCTGCTCGTGCTCGCGACCACGTCACCCGCTCCGCTCGTTGAGCCGCTTATCGCCGAACTGGGCTTCGACGCGCTGGTCTGCACGAAATGGCAACAGGTCGATGGGGTCTTCACGGGCGAGCTTGATGGCCCATTCGTGTGGGGTCGCGCCAAGGCCGACGCCGTGATCGCGTGGGCGGCCGAGAATGATGTTTCGCTCGAGCGAAGCTCGGCCTACAGCGACAGCTACTTCGATGTGCCCATGCTTGACGCGGTCGGAGACGCCCACGCAATCAATCCCGACATGCAGCTTGACATTGCAGCACGGCTTAACGGCTGGACCGTCAGGCACCTCGATGTACCCGAAGGAGTGTTCAAGATCGGCGGCCGCGAGATCCAAGAATGGACTCGTCCGCTGCTGCGTCCCGAGATCGCGGCACCCAACGCACATCTGTCATTTGAAGGCGTCGAGAACATCCCCCCCGACGGCGCGGCGCTGATTGTTTTCAACCATCGGTCCTACTTTGATCCGTCAGTGCTCGCCATGTTGATGGCCAAGGCTGGGCGCAACGTTCGAGGGCTCGGGAAAAAGGAAGTCTTCGATGTTCCGATCTTCGGCGCAATCGCCAAGGCGCTAGGTGGCATCAGAGTCGAACGGGCATCGGGTTCAGACGAACCGCTCGAGAAAGCAGCCGAAGCGTTGCGAGGCGGCGAGTGCGTGATGATGGCTCCGCAGGGCACAATCCCCCGCGGTCCCGCCTTCTTTGATCCTGAGCTCAAGGGCCGCTGGGGCGCAGCGAAGCTCGCAGCCATGACTGGCGTACCCGTCGTCCCCGTTGGCTTGTGGGGAACCGAATTGGTCTGGCCCCGCAATGCCCGTGTGCCTCGCCTGTCAGTGACCGACCGGCCCGACGTCACCTGCGTCGTTGGTGAACCGTTCGTGCTGTCCACCGACGATCCCGATGCGGGGACCGCCGAGATTATGGACGCAATCATGGCGCTGCTTCCTGCCGAAGCCCATGTCGCTCGGGACCCCTCGCCAGAGGAACTCGCACGGACGTACCCGCCCGGATACTCGGGTGACCCAACTGCCGAGACCGAACGCCGCCCAGGCACCGACACGAGCGAGGACTGAGCACCATGGCACAAGAACGTTCCGTTGACTTGAGCGACCGCATGAGTGACCACGAGGCACTGATGTGGAACATCGAGAAGGACCCGTGGATGAATTCGAGTGGCGCGGCCTTGACGCTGCTTGACCAACCGGTCGACTTCGATCTCTTTCTTCGTCAGGTCCGCTACGGCGCGGCTCGCATGCCGAGGCTCTACCAACGAGTCGCTCCTGGCCTCGGACGGCTCGAAACCCCAACCTGGGTTCCCGATCCCGAGTTCGATCTCAGCTATCACGTTCGACGCATGGACCTACCCCAGGGGTCCGGTCAACGAGAACTGTTTGACCTGGCAGCGCAGCTATACAACGACCCACTCGACCGCACCCGACCACTCTGGCGGTTCGTCGTCATCGGCGGACTCGCCGACGGCAGCGGCGCGATCTACTCGATCTTCCACCACGCGATCAGCGACGGGATCGGCCAGATGCGAATGGCTGAGATGTACCAGGGTGCATCTCGTGACGAGGGCCCCCGACCCGAGGTGGACCTCGAGGGAATCATCGCCAAAGCTGCTGCCGAACATGAGCGATCTGCGGGCGGCGATCTGGCCGACGACCTCAAGTCGACTGCCACGGCCGCGCTGCGCCACACGCTGCACCGAAACCTGGGTAACACCCGCCGGATACTGGCTGAGGCATCGCTCATACCCGCAGACCCGTCACGACTGAACAAGGTGATCGAGCAGGCAACGGCGACCGGGGCGATGGTGTCGGGTCTGGTTCGCGACACCGGTGATCGTCCGGCTGGGTCCTCACTGTGGGGCCAGCGTTCTCGTCATCGCCGTCTCGAATACGTGCCGGTGTCGCTCGACCGTCTGAAGGTTGCGTCGAAGGCATGCGGCGGAACGGTGAACGATGGCTTTATCGCTGGGCTCGCCGAAGGAGCCAGGCGCTACCACGCAGAACGTGGCGTCGAAGTCGATGGCTTCAACACCAGTTTCATTGTCTCGACCCGTACCGACACGAACATGGGCGGAAACAGCTTCACCCCGGTTCCCGTGCGAATCGAGGCCCGGGCCGCTAGCAGCGCTGACCGCATCGCTGGTGTAACCGCTGTTGCCGAGGCAGCCCGCGAACGAATGACGGGTTCGGTCTCAATGACCGGACTGTCTGGGCTCGCCAACCTGCTACCCACCTCTGTGGCAGCACGCACCGCACGGGCGCAGTCGGCGCGCATCGATTTTGCTACCTCAAACCTACGCGGCGCCCCGTTCGTGCTGTATTGCGCCGGCGCCGAAGTGCTGGCGACGGTGGCAATGGGACCGCTTGCTGGCACACCGATGAACGTGACCGCTTTGTCCTACAACGGCGTGTTCGACCTCGGCCTTTTCATCGACCCGGTCGCGATCGAGGACCCACTGGGTTTGCGAGATCATGTCGCTGCCTCGTTCGAAGACCTACTCAATGATCTTGCTCCCGTAGCCGCACCCACCCCCGCTGCGAACAAGGCTGGCCGGGCCACGACCACGTCCGCCAAGCCCGCTGCCAAATCGTCTGCCAACAAGAAGATGGCCGCAGCCACCAAGCCAGCAACCAAGAAACCAGCAACCAAGAAGAAGACCGCAGCAAAGAAACCAGCCACCAAGAAACCAGCAACCAAGAAACCGGCCACCCCCAAGACCGCTGTTCGGAACAACTGACATGGCGCAGGTGAGCGCCGCGCCGTCAAGATTGTTGACCGGCCTCGAGGGGCGCGCCGCGTTGGAGTTCGCTACGTGGCCTCTAGCCCGGCTGCCTCTGAGCCAGCTTCGCCGCGGCGACGGTCATCCGGTCCTGGTGCTTCCGGGCTTCACCGCGAACGACCGATCAACGACCCAGCTGCGGGCGCTGTTGCGTGACCTCGGCTATCGCACCTACGGGTGGAAACTTGGCCCAAACCTGGGTCCGACTCACCACATCGTCAACGGCTTGACCACCCGCTTTAACGACATCGTCGAACGAGAACAGCAGCCGGTCAGCCTGATCGGCTGGAGTCTCGGCGGCATCTACGCCCGAGCCATCGCCCGCGACAATCACGCTCTCGTGCGTCAGGTGATCACGATGGGAAGCCCAATCCGTATTCAGGACGGCGACGCGAGTGCAGTTGGGGGTATCTGGGAAGCGCTCAGTTCAGTCCATGACCCCGCTGCGCTCGAAGCAATGGCTGATAGCGAGTCAGTCAGCCCCATGCCGGTACCCACAACCGCGATCTACACCCGCACCGACGGCGTCGTGCATTGGCGAACCTGCCTTGAACGACGCGGGCCGACGACCGAGAACATCGAAGTATTCGGAAGTCACTCTGGTCTCGGCTTCAACCCGTGGGTGGCCGTCGCAGTCGCCGACCGGCTATCGCAACGAGTCGGGCGGTGGCGACGCTTTAGGCCACCGCTGTGGGCTCTGGGGGCATTTCCCCCACCTGCTCAATGGAACAAGCCCCACGACTATCTGAACGGCTGAACCGCCGGGTGCCCGCCGGGTGCCCACAGTCCCGAGTGTGACAACCGCCGTTCGGCAGGCCACAGTGTTGGGCATGAACCCCATCGATCTGACACTCGAACGATTTCATGCAAATGCGAAAGGCCAGCTTGAGGGCGGGCTCGACGCGCTGTTGCATCACGATGTCGTGTTCTGGTCACCGGTCGTGTTCACGCCGCAGCGAGGCATCGACATCACCAAGCTCTATCTCGGTGCTGCCGGAGCGACCTTGCCAGGCGAACCAACCAACGCGACATCAGACGGCGACAAGCCCAACGGAAGCTTCACCTATACCCGCACGATCAAAGGCACCCATGACGCGGTGCTCGAGTTCGAAACGACCGTCGACGGCAAATACGTCAACGGCGTTGACATGATCACGTGCGACGATGACTCGATGATCGTGGACTTCAAGGTCATGATGCGTCCGCTGCAGGCAATCAATGCCGTGCATGGCCAGATGAAGGCCGCGCTCGAACGCATGACGTCGTGACTTCGTGATCTCAACAAGCGACGTCGTCGCCATGCTCAGTGAGCTCGTCACCCTGACCACGATCGATGAGCAAAGCCCGCAGTCGTTCAAGGTTCGCGCCTATGACAATGCTCGTCTGGCAGTCGAAGCGCACACCGGCGACATCACCACACTCGACGAGAAAGAGCTGGCGAAAATCAATGGCCTTGGCAAGGCCACCGCATCGAAGATCCGCGAGTTCGTCGACACCGGCCGGGTTGCGAAGCTCGACGCGCTTCGCGAAACCTATCCCCCCGCCTTCGTTGCATTGTCTCGGATTCCGGGCGTTGGGCCGAAAACGCTCAGTCTCATGCGCAGCGAACTCGGCATCGAAAATGTCGACCAGTTACGCGCTGCCATAGATCAGCAGAAGATCCGCGAGCTTCCTCGTATGGGGGCCAAGAGTGAGGAGAAGATCGCCAAGGCCATCGACCGCCTCGGATTGACCGGCAAGGATCGTCGAACACCAATCGCCGATGCCATGCCGCTCGCTGAGCGATTGGTCGATGCGTTGCGAACGATCGACGGCGTGACCAATGCTGCGTTCTGCGGAAGCCTGCGACGCATGTCCGAGACCATCGGCGACATCGACATCACCGTCGCGGCGAGAGACCCAGCAACGGTGATGGAAGCCGTCCGGAATCGACCCGAGGTCGACGACATCGTCGTGAGCGGCGATACCAAGACCTCGTTTCTCACGCCGGTCGGCTTGCAGGTTGACGTTCGGGTGGTTGCACCTGAGCAGTTCGGCGCGGCGACGCTGTACTTCACCGGGTCCAAGCAGCACAACATTGCACTGCGCCAGTGGGCCATCTCTCGCGACATGCTGCTCAACGAGTACGGACTCTTCACCAAGGCTGCAGCTGACCCGTCAGCGGGCGATGCAGCAGCCAGCGCGCCAGCAACCAACAGCACCGCAACCAGTGAGACGCACGCATCGCCGTCGCACCTCATCGCGTCGGAGACCGAAGAGTCGATCTACCAAGCGCTTGGCTTGGCCTTCATTCCTGCTCCGATGCGCGAGTCAACCTGCGAGATCGACCGCGCCGCCGACGACGGCTTCGCCGACCTGATCCAGCGCAGCGACATACGCGGCGATCTGCACTATCACACCGACCGGTCAGGCGACGGACGCTCGACCGTTGCCGAGATGGTGCAGACGGCGGCCGAAGCTGGCTTCGAGTACCTCGCGATCACCGACCACGGAGAAGATCTACCGATCAACGGATCAAACGCCGAAGAGATGCTCGAGCATCGCGAGGTAATCGCCGAACTGCAGCACACCTATCCCGCTACCACACTGCTGTGGGGCTGCGAACTCAACATCGACGCGACCGGCGGCCTCGATTACGCAGACGATTTCAGGGCACAGTTCGATTACACCGTTGCGTCAGTGCATTCGCACTTCGACCAGTCGGTCGCCAAACAGACCGAGCGACTCGTCGCGGCTATCAGCGACCCCACCGTCGATTCGATCGGACACCTGACCGGCCGCTACATCGGTCGCCGCCCCGGCATCGAGATGGACATCGACATCGTTCTCGAGGCACTGGTGCACTTCGACGTAGCGCTCGAGATCAACGGGTCACTCAACCGTCTCGATGCCGCAAGTGATGTCGTTCGCCGGGCCGTCGAGCGCGGCGTCAAGCTCGTCATCAACACCGATAGCCACCACACCAGCGAACTCGGGCGCATGGAATACGGCGTGCGCACTGCCCAGCGTGGCTGGGCACCCAGAGACCTGGTCATCAACACCTGGGACCGGGCCACGTTCCTTCGCTGGGTGTCGGCTCATCGAGCTGACCGGTGAAAGCCCACTCGCGTCAGAACCGTGCAGGTGTTGGGTGCCCGAACCCCACGGGTGCATCGACTGCCACCGCTATTTCCACCGCGATCTCCACCGCGATCTCCACTGCGATCTCCACTGCGAATCCCACTGCTCTAAAGGACCAACGATGAGTGTTTCCCGAATCCGCCCCGCGGTCGCAGCCATGGCGAAGTATCGGCCCGGCAAAGCCGCCGAACAGGCCGAGGCCGAGCACGGCATCGCCAACGCAATCAAGCTGGCATCGAATGAGAACCCCAATCCGCCGGTGCCGTCGGTCACCCGGGCCATCGCCGAGGCGGCTACGACCGTGAACCGCTATTGCGATCACCTCGCACTCGACCTTCGTGCCGACCTGGCAGCAACGGTGGGATTGACGGTCGCCAATATCGCCGTCGGTTGCGGATCTGTGGGGCTGCTGCAACAACTCTGCCTCAGCCATCTCGACCCCGGTGATGCTGCGGTGTACCCGTGGCGGTCGTTCGAGGCATACCCGGTAAATGTTCAGCTCATGGGGGCCGAGTCGATCCACGTGCCGCTCGTCGATCACGCGATCGACCTCGATGCAACCGCTGCGGCGATCACGCCTGAAACCGCGTTGATTTTCCTCGCTACCCCGAACAACCCCACCGGGACCGCGTTGAGTGTCGACCAGCTTCGGGTGTTCATGCAGCAGGTCCCTGACGATGTAGTTGTGCTGATCGACGAGGCCTATCGAGAGTTCGTCGACCCCTCATTCGGTGACCCGGTCGAGCTACTCAACGAACACCGCAATGCCGTAATCAGCCGCACATTCTCGAAAGCGTATGGATTGGCAGGGCTGCGGATCGGCTACCTCATCGCTGATCCCGAGATCGTCGACGAAGTGAACAAGGTGCTGGTCCCGTTCGCCGTCAACGGTGTGGCACAAGCCGCTGCCCGGGCCGCGCTGGCAGCCCGTGACGAATACGAGCCGCTACTCGTCGAACTTCGCGGCGAACGTTCCCGCGTTGCCGCCGCATTGACCGAAGCCGGATGGGTGCTTCCTGATTCGCAGGCGAACTTCGTCTATCTCCCCACAGGCGCCCAAACCCAAGCGCTGTACAACGAGATGGAAAAGCGCGGTGTCGTCACCCGTCCGTTCGGCGATGAAGGCATACGGGTGACAATTGGATCAGTTTCTGAGAACGACCGGTTTCTCGCCACCCTGGCCCAGGCGCAGCTCGCTGTAGGCGCACAATAGGCAACCCGCCCTGGCGAACCAATACGGGCGCAGCATCGTCGTACGCTGCAATGGTGTATTTCGTCCTGAAGCTGATCATCGCCCTTGCTGTTGGATTGCTGATCATGCGCACCGGCATGCGACTGCTGGGCGGTTTCTCGACGCCGATGGCCGAGCCGCCGCCTGCAGGCGAACTGCGCAAGGTGAAAATCATGTACCGCTGCGAGATCTGCGGCGCCGAGGTGCGTATGACGATCGCCCCACTTGAAGATCCCGACCCGCCACGTCATTGCATGGACGAGATGACGCTGGTCACCCCGGTCGAATAAGTTGCTTCCACCGGCCCGTGTCAAGGGCTCAGTGCGTCAGTGGATCAGTGGAACTGCGTAGCGGTGACGATGCCGCCGAGGATCAGCCCAAGGCCGCCGAGTAGGTACCAGTTGCTGGTGCCGCCGGGGACCCAACCCATGTAGTTGAAGATGATCATCAGCGCGCCGAGGATCAACAGACCAAACATCAGCACCGGCACCCAAGCTGGGCTGACCTTGCCCGGCACGTAGCCCGACGAGTACGGCTGACTGACCGGCGCCTCGCGGCCAACAGGTTGTGTGCCCTTAGGGGTCACACGACCGCCGGAGACTTTGCGCTTCTGAGGACTTGCCATGCCAGCGAGGATACTCAAATCACAGCCAACGCAGCGATGCCGGGCCCTAAGCTCCCGACATGGCTCCTCGCGTCGTCGTCATCGACAACTACGACTCGTTCGTATACATCCTCGTGCAGTACCTGGGCGAGCTTGGTGCCGAGCCCATCGTGTATCGACACGACGATCTCACCGTCGACGAACTCGCCGCTCTGAAGCCCGACGGACTACTCGTCAGCCCAGGTCCGGGCACACCCGACGACGCCGGGATCTCGCTCGACGCCATCGCTCAGCTTGGTCCAACGGTGCCGACTCTTGGTGTGTGTCTGGGCCACCAGTGCATTGGTCAGGTCTTTGGTGCAAACATTGTGCGCGCCGAGCACGTCATGCACGGCAAGACCTCGGTTGTCACCCACAACAATGCCGGAGTCTTTGCTGGGCTTCCTACCGAGTTGACAGTCACGCGCTATCACTCGCTGGTTGTCGAACCGTCGTCGGTGCCTGCCGATCTCGACGTGACCGCGACCTGCGACGACGGCACCATCATGGGTCTTCGTCACCGGTCACTGCCCATCGAGGGGGTGCAGTTCCACCCAGAGTCGGTGCTCACCGACAGCGGGCATGCAATGTTGGCCAGCTTCCTCGGTCAGATCAGCTAGCGGCCAGATCAGCTAGCGGCTAGCTCGGCTCAGGTTCGGCATGGGCTCGGGTTCGGCTTGGGATCAGGTTCGGCATGGGCTCATGCGCCGAATCCGCCAGTGCCGTTCGGGTCGCCTTGACCGTTCGTGCCACCGGTTTGACCAGCGCCAGGAGTCAGGCCCGGAGTCGGACCGCCGGGCACGAAACTGCTGCCCACAAGCACCTGAATCACCGCCCCTGGTTCAACGAGCGTTCCAGGTGCCGGAATCGTGTCGGTCACAAATCCAACATCGGCAGGGTTGACGACGGTGGCGGCGATCTCGACGACAACCAGACCGAACTCTTCAAGCTGGGTCTTGGCAGCGAAACGTTCGACGCCGATCAGCGATGGCAGGAAGATCGCCTCGGGACCGTCGCTCAGGATCAGCCGGATGGTGGTGCCTTCGACCACCGAGGTTCCGGCGGGAGGAATGGTGCCGACCACAAAGTTCTTGGGGATCTCTTCGTCGAACGCGAATTCGAAGTCGCCGTCGACAACGAACCCTTCGACGGTCAGCACCGACTGTGCACCAGCCAATTCGGAACCTCGAATATCAGGCACCGGAATCTCTTCAGATCCGGCCGAGACCTCGATAACAACCGTCTCGCCACGGGTGAGGACACTTCCGGCAGGCGGGGTTTGACCAACCACTTCACCGTCAGGCGCAATGTTGCTCGTGACCCGTCGAATCTCTGGAGTGAACCCGGCGGTCGTCAATGCCTGGATCGCCTGGTTCTCACTCATCGTTGCAACGTTTGGCACCTGATTCGCATTGCGCCCTGAGCTGACCACCATGGTCACGGTGGCGCCGACGTTCAGCGCGGACCCGGCAGCAGGCTCGGTGTTGATGACCTGACCCGCAGCGATTCGATCATCGGCGACCGCACGCGTTTCGACGCCGAAGCCCTGGGCCTGCAAAATACTGCGCGCATCGGCCTCGCCCCGACCGCCGACTGCAGCGACATCTACCTGTGTGACCTGGACCGCCGTTGGTTCGGTGCCGGGATCATCGGCACTGTCACGGTTGAGATAGGCCTGCGCGAGGATCAAAAAACCGCCGAGGATCAACACGAGCGTTGCCAATCCGACGAAGATCAGGCCAGCACGCCGACGAGGCGGTTCGGCATAGGTCTGTGGCACAACTCGGGTACCGGCAGGACCTTGGGCCGGTATGGCAGCGGTGCGAGCCCCCGCAGGCATCTGGGCTTGCGGAGCAACTACGCCACGACTGGACGCGACCGCGATTTCTTGGCCCTGACGAAAGCGGTCGAGATCACTGCGAAGCGCAGCAGCATTGAGATAGCGGTTGGCTGGATCCTTTGCCAGCAGCTTCATGCAAATCGCCGCGAGCGGGGCCGGGATGTCCACCCCTTGCTCAGACACTGGCGGAACCGGTTCTTGCACGTGCTTATAGGCAATCGCGACCGGCGTCTCACCAGAGAACGGCGGGCGCCCAATCAGCATTTCGTACATGACTACACCGAGCGAATACAGATCGCTGCGGTGGTCAACCTTTTGTCCCTGGGCCTGTTCCGGCGAGAAGTAGGTGGCGGTTCCCATCACGGCGCCGGTCTGAGTCAGGTTCGAGTCGACATTCGACGTGAGCGCAGTCGCAATACCGAAGTCGGCGACCTTCATTTCACCCTTTGGCGACACCAGCACGTTGCCGGGCTTGACATCGCGGTGCACGACGTCACCGTCATGTGCGAACCCGAGCGCAGCCGAAACGTCGAGCGCGACCCGCGTGACCTGTTCGGCAGATAGGCGCCCATCACGACGAAGGATCTGAGCCAGACTCTGCCCTTCGACGTACTCCATCACGATGTAGTAGGTGCCGTCTTCTTCGCCCCAGTCATAGATCGCGACAATGTTCGGATGATTCAAGCTTGCGGCCGACTGTGCTTCGCGACGGAAGCGCTCAACGAACTTCGGATCAGCCGCAAACTCGGGGAACAACACCTTCACCGCAACGGGGCGTCCAAGCAACTGGTCGCGTGCAACAAACACATCGGCCATGCCACCGCGCGCCAAGCGCCGGTGCAGCTCATACCGACCGCCGTAGACGGTTCGGTTCTCCTCGGACATCGCCACCATGCTAGGGGCCATGTACCGCCGATATTCGGCACAAGCACTGGGGTTTGATCCCTATCGGTGTGTCAGAGCAGCTCAGACAGGTAACGCTGAATCGTCAGGTCAGTACGCCGTATCAAGAATCGCTGCCGCGATTGGCCCCGCCACGGCTCCGCCGGTTTGTTGGCCGCCACCCGGAACGGCTTCAACCATGACCGCAATGGCGAGTTCAGCCGGCCCGTCGGGTGGCCCCGCGAACATGATCATCCACGCGTGGGTGTCATTGGTTGAGGTTTCGGTGAACGTCTCGGCCGTACCCGTCTTCGCTCCGACCCGAAGACCTGGACGAGCAAGCGACGTTGCCGTTCCACCGTCGACGACCCCAACCATGAGATCGGCCGTGACCCGTGCGACCTCAGGCGAGATAGCACGCTGCCAGAGTTCCGGTTCGGTGGTCTCGAACGCATCGCCATCATCAACATCTCGAACCGCTGCCATGACGTGGGGAGCCATAATTTCGCCGCCGTTCGCGATACCAGCAACGACGAGCGCCATGTGCAGCGGCGTCGCACGAACGTCGTACTGACCAATCGCAGCCTGCGCCAACAACGAAGAACCCTCGACGATCGGAGCCGGTGGCACCTGGTCACTTTGGCCAAGTTGAGCGCCGTAGTCGTCAGGGAATCTCGACGACACGGTCAACGGGATGTCAAACGGCGGGGTCTCGTTGAACCCGAATCGTTCGGCGGTGTCCACGAGAAGTTCCGGACCTAGGTACTCAGCCCCGAGTTCGGCGAAGGCCGTGTTGCACGACCGGGCCAACGATGTTGCGAGATCTCCGCCACAGGGTCGTCCAGCAAAGTTCCTCAGGGTCACGTCGGTTAGCGGCAGCGGATAGTCAACCACTTCGGCAAAGACGGGACTCGACGGAGTGGCCCGTCCATTCTCGAGCGCCGACGCTGCTGTGATGGGCTTGAATGTCGACCCCGGTGGGTACACCTCGCGGTTTGCCCTGGTGAGCAGCGGAACATCGGCGCGTTCATCGAGTGCGATCTTTGCTGCCCGGGCGGCGTCAAGGTCGGTCGACGAAACCTGGCCCGGGTCAAACGTCGGCCAGCTGTGAAAGGCGAGGACCCCGCCGGTTCGCGGATCGAGAGCGACCACCGAGCCATTGCGTTGTCCGAGCGCATTGACCGCTGCTCGCTGCATCTCAGCATTGATGGTCAGCTCGACGTCGGCGCTCGTGTCCCCGTCACCAAAGAAGTCGAAGAACGATTCAAAACGTTGACTGTCGGACTGGCCAGCGAGCTCGTCGTTGTATTGGCGTTCGACTCCGGTCGCTCCGAACTCGAACGAGAAGTAACCGGTGACATGAGCGAAGTCGCTTCCCTCGGGGTACCGACGCTCACGGGCGAAGCGACCCTCGACGTCGACCGACTCGGCGATCACGACCCCGTCAGCGGTGACGATGCTGCCGCGGCGTTGCCCAAAGTCGCGCACAACGCGGCGAGTGTTGAGCGGATTCGATGTGAGTTCCTCGGCGTCGAGAACTTGCACCTGATTCAGCCGAATAAACAACACGGCAAACAAGATGAGAAAGGCCACGCCGAGTTGACGGATCTGACGGTTCATCGGGTCACACCATGGCCTTGATCCGACGAGCCGCTCGACGGGGAGCATCGGCGGCGCGGTTGGTCTGCTCGTCGCTGATTCGCATGAGTAGTGCCAACAGGGCGTAGTTGGCGAGCAGCGATGAGCCGCCGTAGCTGACGAACGGCAGCGTGACGCCGGTCAGCGGAAGCACTCGGATCACGCCAGCAATAATGATGAACGCTTGCACGCCCATGAGCCCAGTCAGCCCGGTTGCCAGAAGTGTCGCGAACGGCGTCGATGCAGCCATTGCAGCTCGAAGTCCAGCGCCGACCATGAGCACAAACGCCATCAACACTGCAGTCGCTCCGAACAGGCCAAGTTCCTCGCCGATCGTCGCGAAGATGAAGTCGGTCTCAGCCGCAGGGACCCGCTGTGGATATCCGCGGCCGGGGCCGCTTCCGGTCAGACCTCCGCTCGCGAGACCGAACTGGGCTTCGACAACCTGGTAGCCGCCACCGAGCGGGTCTTCCCAGGGGTTGAGCCAACCGTCGACACGCACTTGAACGTGCCCGAACCGGGTCCAGGCCACATAGGCGCCGATCATGAAGAGCACCAGACCGGTGAGCAGGTACGCAATGCGTTCGGTGCCAACCCACAGCACGATCAAGAACAGCATGAAGAACAGCAGCGATGTGCCAAGGTCTTTTTGGCTGATCATCACGAGCAACGACACACCCCAAGCCAGAAGCAACGGAGCGATGTGTTTGATCTCGGGAAGGTTGAACGGACCAACTTTCCAGGTGCCAGCTTTGAGAAGCTCGCGCTTGTCGACCAGATAGCCGGCGAAGAACAGGGCCAGTGCCAGCTTTGCGAACTCGCCGGGTTGAAAGTTGACCGGTCCGAGACTGACCCAGATACGTGAACCGTTGATCGTCTGACCGAGTCCAGGTACCAGTGGCAGCACGAGCAACCCAAGACCGATAAGCAAGAACGTGTACCGGTAGTGCTCAAGGTCGCGTACTCGACGCACGACCCACAGCGTGACGATGTACAGCACCACGCCGAGGAACACCCAGATCGCCTGTTGAGCAGCAAGCTCGTCGTTGAGTCGAGCGATGAAGACGTACCCGAGACCGTTTAACAATCCCGCGAGTGGCAGCAGTAGTCCGTCGGCTTCGGGGGCGAGAAACCTGGTCGCGACATGAGCTGCCACAAACAGACCAAGCACGACCGCAAGGAACGGGACGACGTTTGCCGGGATCGATGCGAGACGACCAAGCGAGGCAAGCACGTAGGCACCCGTCGTCACAAGGCCGCCCAGGACAATCAGAAAGAGCTCGCTGTTGCGTCGATGGCGTCCGACAAAGAACGCTTTGATCTTCATTGGACTGATCGCAGCTGAGCCAGAGTCAGCGCCGCCACGGCCACCGGTTCCGGCTCGATTGGTCCGGTTCGTCGAGCGACACCGTCACCGTTTCGTCTGCGCTCGGGGCACCCACCATGTCGGGGGATTCGCCAAGTTCAACCGCCACGTGGGCAATGGCCGGCATCGCCCCTTGGCCGTCAGCAACGATGTCCACGACCACGGCCGTGATGTTGTCGCGTCCGCCCTTACCGTCGCGATTCGCTGTTGTCACCAACCGTGAAGCTGCCGCATCGGGGTCTGCTTCCTCGTCAAGAATCGTGCAAATGTCCTGAGCGGAAACCTCGTTGAAGAGTCCGTCTGATGCGAGCAAGTAGCGGTGCCCGATGACCGGGGCATAGTGGAACACGTCGACCTCGACGTAGTCGCTGACACCCAGCGCTCGAGTAACGATGTTGCGTTGTGGATGGGTCTCGGCTTCGAGAGCCGTAATACGCCCTTCACGGACGAGCGCCTCGACCAGACTGTGGTCCTCGGTGAGCTGGTTGAGCGTGCCGTCAGACAGCCGGTACATGCGGCTGTCGCCGATGTGGACACCGCCGATCTCAATCTCGCCATCAACATCGATCATGCCGAGCGCAACCAATGTGGTTCCCATGCCATGCAGTGCCGGGTTGAAGGCTCCCACATCGAGGATTCGCTTGTTCGCCGCTTCGACGCCAGCGCGCATGTTTTCGAGGGTGGCTGTCTCGAAGCTGTCGAGCATTTCGTCAACGGCGATAGCGCTGGCGACTTCACCGCCACGATGTCCGCCCATGCCGTCGGCCACCACACACAGCTGCTGCGAGGTGATGTAGCTGTCCTGATTCGTGTCGCGTTTGATCCCGACGTCGGTTCGTGCGCCGATGCGAAAAGCGAAACTCATGAGAACTCAACGATCGTGGCACCGAACCCGAGTTGATCGCCCGAGCGCAGCTTGGTGGTGGCCCTGAGAGGTTTGCCGTTCAACAGGGTGCCGTTGCGAGACTGAAGGTCTTCGACAAAGAACTGGCTGTCACGCAAGAAGATTCGCGCATGCTGCTGGGACACATAACCATCTTGCAACGCAATGCCGCATTGCGGGTGTCGGCCGATGACCAATTCGTTGCCGAGCGCGTAGCTTGCGCCTGCGAGTTCTGGCGGCGCAACCGCCACGAGTTGTCCAACCGTCACGCCGCGGCCACCGCCGCTGGTTCGCACCGGAGCCAGCCGCGCATCGTCTGCACTGTTTCGGCGTGACCGGCGCGATCCCGAATCCGCAGGAACCACCGGGGTGGCAGATGCAGCCGAAGCCGGTTGGGGGGACCGATGCGAAGAAGCAGAAGCTGGCCCGGCCGGCGACCCTGCCCCGGCGGACTGCAGTCTGTTCTGCGAATCACGCAGATCGCTGTAGACCACCCACAGCACGCGCACAAAGAAGAGGTAGAGGCCCGCGAGGAGCATGATCTTCATCACATTGAGAAGTGGATCGGACACGCCAGCTCAATCGTAGTGCCGCCGGACGGGTCGGCTGAGGTCAGGTCGCTTCGAACGTGGCAGGGGTTGAACCAAACACCACAGCGTCGCCCGGCAACAATTCGTGTTCGGTAATCCGAGAACCGTTCACAAACGTGCCATTCGTCGATTGCAGATCAACGAGCGTCCATCGCGATCCGCGCAGTTCGATGACGGCATGGTTGCGACTGGCGTTTGCGTCGACAAGCACCAGTGAGCTGGTCTCGATCCGCCCAACGGTGAACGGCGGTACTCCGAGCTCGACTCGCATGCCGTTCGATAGGCGCAGGGCACCAGGGGCGGTGTCACGCGGACCTTCGCGCCACTGGGCCTGCACCTGAAATCGACCCTCGGGATACTGCTCGGCTTCGACCAGCGACACCGAAACCGGGCCGAGCACCTGGTACTTCTCATCATTGATGTGGCTGCGAGCAGCCTGTGCGAGTTCGTCAGTAAGGGTCGTGGCAACTTCAACGAACCGAGCGTGATCCGCGGCGGACACGTACACCCAGTAGTGGTTGGGCACCAAGACGGCACCGTTCACGCCGACGGTCTGGTTGACATCAATTTCACGAGTGATTCGACGTCCGATCTCAAGAGGCGTCAGTCCACTCTTGAACACGCGAGCAAACGTGCCTTCAACGAGATGTTCTAGTCGTCGTTCAAACCCTCGCAGACCCACATCCAAAGACTAGCTGCGGTGACCCAAAGCATTGGTCAGGCCAAGCCGGCCAACGGGTCAGCCGCCGCACAGGTCTTCGTCGTGTGATCCCAACGTGGCCACAAAACGGACCAGAGCCCGCCTATCGGCGGGCTCCGGTCGTTGAACGCTCGATCACGATGTCGCGTTCTCTGCTGTGCGCGAGGGGGGACTTGAACCCCCACATCCTTTCGGACACAGGCACCTGAAGCCTGCGCGTCTGCCAATTCCGCCACTCGCGCGTGACATCACAACAAATGTGAGCTGCGCCACTCTAGCGACGGCACCACGCAACCGGGCCCCGATTTGCAGTGCACCAGCCCCGCGTTACACAGTGCGGCTATGAGCGAACACGTAGTTGTCAGCCAGGTACCAGCAGACGATGTCGACGACGGACGAACGGTGGCATTGATCACCGTTGATGACGGCAAGGCAAACGCCCTCTCCGGATCCATCATCACCGCGCTTCGCCACGCGTTGACAGGGGCCGAAGCCGACCCAAACTGTGTTGCCGCGGTCATCATCGGCCGTGAGGGGCGCTTCTCGGCCGGGTTCGACCTAGCCGTCATGCGTGGCGATGACACCGCGGCGATGAATACGTTGGTCGCGGACGGAGGAGACCTGGTCCGCCATATCTACGGCGCCGGCATTCCGGTGGTGGCTGCATGCACCGGGCACGCACTTGCGGCCGGAGCACTGATGTTGCTCGGCGCAGATGTTCGTGTTGGCGTCGACGGTCCATTCAAGGTTGGCTTGAACGAGGTCGCTATCGGTATGACGTTGCCCGCATGGGCCAACCGCATTGCCCGCGAGCGTCTAAGTAAACGCCACCTACAACGATCGATCGTCAACGCCCGGTTGACCGACCCAGCAGCAGCCGTCGATGTCGGCTTCCTCGACATGGTCGTTCCAGCCGATGCACTCATGGCGACCGCAGTGGCCGAAGCACGCTCACTTGCCAACCTCAACCGGCGGGCCTACGCCCGAGCGATGCAGGAGTTCCGTGGCGAGACATTGGTGGCAATGGCTGACGAAATTGCGGTCGATCGAGCCGGACCAGGTGTCGTAGCACCAAGTTAAGTTCAGGCCAGCTTCCGCACCCTCCAGACAGAAACCGCTGATGTGAGCGACTCCGATCCGCCGACCTTCAACCGGCCCATAGATCCCACCAAGACAATCATCGAGCGCATCAAAGCGCTCATCGCCAAGGCCGAGTCATCGCCGTTCGAAGCCGAGGCCGATGCGTTTATGGCCAAAGCCCAGCAGCTGATCGAACAACACGCGATCAATCAGGCAGTCCTGCACGGGGCCGATCCATCGAGCATTGGCCATGACCGAGTTCCCCTGAACGGCGCCTACAGCAGCGAACGGTCACTGATCTGGGGTGTGGTAGCTCGCGCCAACCGATGCGAGGTCCTGAACCACTCCCAATACCGCAGCAACAAGGTCACCGAACTCTCTCTCGTGGGCCGAGCCAACGATCGAGAGCTGGTACACATCGTCGCAAGTTCGCTCGAAATGCAAGCCACCCGCCGCATGCTCGACATCGACACATCTCGCGGGCGCGAGAGCGCGGTGGTGCAACGACGCAGCTTCCTGCGTGGTTTCGCCGTCGAAGTCTCGGATCGCTTCGACCGAGCCCGGCGACACGAACACGCAGCCAGCCCAACCGCACGCGCCGCTGCCCAAACCCTGGCGCTCGCAACCGACGCCGTCGACACCTACCTCGCCGACAACTTCCAGATTGCGCCGAGCAGGCGCCGTCACAACCGACTTGATGGCGCGGCGTTCTCTCGGGGGCGACGGGCCGGGGCGAGCGCCGATGTTGGCTCCAGCCGTCTCGGGCCGAACAGTCAGGGTTCGCTGCCGCCGGGTTGAGCACATCATCGATGAGGCCGTGATCGACAGTCATCGAAAGGCGGTCGACATCACGACAACCCTGCGACAAAAAGCAACAAGCGATCGGGTCCGACGAGACCCGATCGCTTGAAGTGCTTTCAACCTAGATGGTCAGGCCATCGAGGCGGGGGATACTCAGAAGGTTGACGAACCGCCGCCGGTTCCCTTGAAGTCATCAGAGCTAGGGATACCAACACCTGCATCTTTGCCGGACAGGAACGCACCCGCGGCAGTTGCCGCGGCGGCGATCAGGCCGAGGTAGATACCGAACTTGGTGAAGTCGTTGTCAGTCAGAAGCTTGAGCAGGATCAGCACAAAGCCAACGCCAGCGAGCACCATTGCGAGCTGCTGAATGGCAAGGCCACCCACCTTCGCGGTGAACACGCCGAGACGGTCCAACACAATCAGTACGCCGGCTGCAACCACAAGAAGTGATGGGAACCAGGCCAGCAATCCGGCGCCCACAGCGTTCGAACTGTCGCTAAAACCGTCAAAATTCACGCCGTACCACGGCAGGAAGATGTTGATGAGGGCAACGAGTGCGCCACCGCCAGCAATCATATTGTTTGGAGAAAGTTTGCTCAGATCCATGCGGACCTCCCATGAATGAAACGACCGCCCTCGCCGACGGTCTCGTGAGCGTAAGTCAAGCAGATCCAGCAGGCATCGTGCGGAACATCCCTAGGGGATTACCCCTATTGTCCCGGGGACATGCGTTTTGGCCGCCGAAGCGCCCAGTCGCCTGGGTCAGCTTGACTTCAGAAACCAGCGCCGCGACCGTTCGTCGACGGCATCGCTGTCAAAGAACGTACGAGCAGCGAACCGCTCGTCGAATGTCGCATTCTCACGAGTCCATGCTTCGGCGAAGGGCTCAACGCCGGGATCGGTGGGTGGGGCCTGAGCAGCAGGGGCCCCGGCAGCTTGGAACTCGCGCAGGGGAATCGAGCGCATCTGGCCCGTTTCAGTCTGCTCGTCAACGTCATCGGTATGGGCTGGGTCCATCCGCGTCTCGGGCTCGTTCAGTACGAGTTCGAGCTGGGCGACGCGCCCACGAAGAGCGATCACCTCAGCCATGGCCTTTCGCACGATCTCGCCGTGAACACTGCACACACCGTCAGCGACGGCACAGGCATCTTCGGACATTTCAGTTTGGGGGATTGAGCGCACAACACGTCCTTTCGCTCCCCTCCATCATTCCGAATCGTTGGCCCAACCAGAATGGGCTGAAGTACCCACAGATATTCGCGTTGGGTATGTCGCCAATATGCGCTAGTGGCGAAGGTCAGTGGCCAAACATGGCAAGCCATTGTTCGGCGCTCTTCGGCGCAAAGACGAAATTGTGCTTGCGGGTCTCGCCCATCGACTGGCACGGTTCGGCCGAATAGAGGTGTCCGGGATAGAGCACGGCATCGTCTGGCACATGAGCCATGCGGCTCGTCAAGCTCGTGTACAGCTCTGCGGGGTCACCACCGGGAAGATCGGTTCGGCCGCACCCTTCGAGGAACAACGTGTCCCCGCCGAGCAAATGACCGTCAACAAGAAACACCTGACTGCCAGGGGTGTGACCCGGCGTGTGAATGAGTTCGATCGGGATCGCACCAACCATGACTGTGCTACTGCCGTCATGGATCTGCAGATCATCGCCGCCGACGCCACTGACCTTCGTGACGAACTCGGCCTCGGCTGCCTGCACGTGCACCGGGACTTGCTGTTCGTTCAGCAGGTCGGCAATGCCCACCAGCTGATGTCCCATCATTGAGCCGCCGATGTGGTCGGGGTGATAGTGCGTTGCCAAAGCTCCAACCAGGGTCATGTCGTCTTTGCCAGCGATCTCGACGAGGTCAGTCACGTTGTATGCCGGGTCAACGACGACTGCTTCGCCCGTCTCGGTATCGCCAACGAGGTAGCAGAAATTGCGCATTTGGCGAGCAATCGGATCGTCGACGGCGAAGTCCCGACCCGAGAGCAGCTGACGAAAATACAGACGAGACATGACTAAAGCCTATTGAAGTCCACGACCTCCCCCAGAATCCGCCGATCGACGTCAAACCAACCACGTCCCAAGCGTCGTCCTCACCGCGCCCTGAAACAATCACCAAGCAAAGTCGCCCCACGACACCGGACATCGCTTCTATCCTCACGCCGTGACCAGTGCTGCACAATCCATCGGCTATCTCGGGCCTCACGGCACGTTCACTGAGCAGGCCATGCTGACCGTGCCCGAGGTCGGCGACTTCGAACGCCGGCTCTACACCTCAATGCCAGCGGTCCTCGGGGCCGTCGACAGCGGCGAGATCGACGTCGGATTCGCCGCCATCGAGAACAGCATCGAAGGAACCGTCAACGCGACGATCGACACCCTCGCTTTCTCGACCGACCTGCTTATCCAGCGCGAAGTCGTGATCCCCATTTCGATGCAGCTCCTTGCTGCACCCGGAACCTCTCTCGGCGACGTCACCGAAGTGGTGTCGTTTCCACACGCGATCGCACAATGCCGTTCGTGGCTGCAGCATCATCTTCCCCATGCGGCCCAGAGCGCTGCGAACTCCACCGCCGAGGCTGTCTCGATCGTCGCCGAAACAGCTGGGCCCACTCGAGCCGCAATCGGAAATGTTCTGGCTGGCGAGCTGTACGGACTACAACCAATCGAAAGCGATATCCAAGACAACGACGGCAACGAAACCCGCTTTGTGCTCGTCGCCCAACAGGGTGTGCCGAAGATCACCGGCAACGACAAGACCTCAATCGTCATCTTTCAACGCGATGATCGTCCTGGCTCGCTTCTATCGATTCTGCAAGAGTTCTCAGCACGGTCGATCAACCTGTCCAAGCTCGAAAGTCGCCCAACAAAACAGGGCCTCGGCAACTACTGCTTCATCATGGACCTCGAAGGTCACATCGCCGACGAAGTCATCGCAGACGCACTGAAGAACATCATGGCTAAACAAGCTGACGTGAAATTCCTCGGCTCCTACCCCATCACCGGTTCAACTTCTATCGAGGTTCGGGCCGAAGCAAACGCACGTTGGAAGTCCGCCGAGTCGTGGCTCACATCGCTACGAGATCAGATTCGGTCCTGACACCCTCGGCTACGGTCTCGAATGTGGATCAGATCGACACTGAGCTCAGCCGAGATGAACGGCTTCAGCTGGCGTTGCGCCAGGGAGCGCTCGTCCTCGCCGTGATCGTTGTGCAATGGCTCGTTGCGCGACGTGTACGCCCGGTCGACATGGTCGACCGCGACATTGTCAGTGCACCATTCCAGTGGTCTGCCGTGGTCTGGATCTGTGTGCTCGCTCGTTCCGCTTGGAGCCACCGTGGCGACCCGATCCGAGCCGCAGAAGGAATCCCGATGATTTTCGGTCTCGGCGCCGGGGTGGTCTCGTTCGCGATCGGGCTGGTGTCCTCAAACCCAATTCCGTTGGGCGATCGGCTCAACTTCCTCGTGGTACACGCGCTCGGCGTATCAGTCTTCTGGTGGGCAATCGCGACCGCCGCCAGTTTGTTAGTGGCGTTCGTCCGCAACCGGTGACGGCACTAAAGCGGAAGCTGTAGCACCGGCTCGTCGTAGCCAGCGAGCGAACGCACAAGTTCTAACGCATCGGGTTGTGGCATAGGACGCGCGATGCCGTATCCCTGTCCGAGGGAGCACCCAAAGGAGAGAAGCCGATCGACCGTGGCGGCATCGTCGATGCCTTCGGCGATACAGCGCAGGCCCAGGTCGATCGCAAGATGCACGATGGTGCGCACGATGAAGACATCGTCAGACCGGAGTTGTTCAACGAATGTGCGGTCAATCTTCAGTTCGCTCATCGCCAGGCTGCGCAGCCGGCCCAGCGAGCTATGCCCCGTACCGAAGTCGTCGATCGACATGCCGACACCGAGACTGGCAAGCTCGCGCACCTGGTCTGCGACCATCGACGTGTCGCCCGTCAGAGCATCTTCGGTGACTTCGATGACCAGATCAGAAGGTTCAATATCAGTCGCAGCCAGTTCGATTGCCACTTGATCGGCAGCATGCGCCCCGATCAGCGAAGATGCGCCGATATTCACCCCGACCCGAAGCGCCAGACCAGCAGAACGACATTGCTGCGCAAATGCAGCGCCAAGGCTGATTACTCGACGATCAAAGGTCTCTCGCTGATCCGAGACCTCGACCACGTCAAGAAACTGGTCCGGCGACAGCACGCCCAACGTCGGGTGGCGCCAACGCGCAAGACCCTCGAACCCGACGAGCCGCCCGTCGCGGAGATCGCACTGGGGCTGGAACCACAGTTCGAACTGGTCTGATTGCAGAGCCTGATGAAGCTCACTCGCCAGCATGAGGCGCTGGACAGCATGCTCACTGTCCTCTCCGTCATAGACCATCCATCGGCTGCCGATGCTCTTCGCTTTGTACATCGCAATATCGGCATAGCGAAACAGCGTTGTCACGTCGGTGCCGTGATCGGGCGCGCACGCAATACCGACCGACGCGCTGATGCGCAAACCCATCCCGGCGACGGTTGACGGCTGCGACACTGCGTCGCAGGTTTCATCGGCTATGGCCCGAAGTTGGGCAATGCTCGGGTTGCCGGTGATGAGTAGGGCAAACTCGTCCCCCCCGATGCGGGCAACGATGACATCGTCGCGTGCAAAGGTCGTCGCCAGGCGCTGAGAGATAATGCGGAGCAGATCGTCGCCGACCGTATGACCAAGCGTGTCATTGATTTCTTTGAAGCGGTCGAAGTCGACCATGAGCAGTCCAACGCACTCGTCCCCAGAGCGAGCCTCGAGCGCCTCGACGGCAGCTGCCATGAACATGAATCGATTCGGAAGTCCAGTCAGCCCGTCGTGGTTGGCCTGATGACGAATTGTTTGTTCACCAGCGACTACATCGCTGATGTCGTGCATGACCACCGCGAACAGGCCCTCGTTCAATGGCACCACTTCAATGTCGAGGACCACTGGTGGGGCTGCGGGCGCGACGTCGACCGACGTTGGCGAGAACCGGGTGAGCAACACCTTGTCGGGTTCAGGTCCGACCATGCGGCTCAGCGCGGTCTGGATAACCGGCTCACCACACCACTGGACCGTCTCAACGAGTGGCTGGCCGACTGAGTCGACCATGTCGATATTGAAACGTTGCGCGGCAGTTGCATTGATCTCGTCGACGATGACGGTGCCGCGGGCGTCATGATGACAGATGACGACCGATGCCCGAATGCGGCTCACCACGCCTCGGTACCGCTCGCGGCTCTGCTCGGCATCGCGCGCTCGACTGATGTCGGAAGATACGCCGCGTAAAAACGTCGCACCGTTCGGTCCGACCCGGACCTTGAGCTCTTCGGCAAGCGTGACCCAGTGACCGTCTCGGTGACGCAGCCGGACGTTGCGTTTGATTACCCGGCCGTCGAGGTCGCCGCGACTTGGGTCGATCCACTGATATGCGTCGTCAGGGTGCATGTTCGAGTAGATGCCCGACGCAACGAACTCTTTGGCGGAGTAGCCGGTCACGCCAGCAACATCGCCGGTTGCGCCGACGAGACGGCCCGATTCGAAGTCGCCCTCCCATACGAATGACCCCGAGACGGTCGACATATCCGAGAGCGTGTCGCGCTCACGACGCCGATTGACTCGGGTCCAATCGACGTCTGCTCGCAGAATCAGCATCGCCCCAAAGATCGCGCTCGTAATCGCCCAGGCGTGTTCGATGTCGTGCAGGCGAGCCGTAAACGTCAGCACGATTGGCGTAAGCGCTCCGGCGATCAGAGCTTCGACCCGACTGTGCCGACGATTCAGACCGCTGATGAATCCCAGCGCGACGGCCGCAGCAATCATCCATCGCAACGGCGAGTGAATTGATGTCAGCACTGCCCCAAAGAGCATGCCGAGGTAGTTGACCAAATGATTGGTCTGGGGTGCCAGCCGGCTCGACAACCACCACGACGCGATGGTCGCTGCAACCAGATAGCCGACAATCACCCGCTGCCAGTCCCCGTCGTCTGGCAGCACAAGGTTGAAGATTGCCGTGCTCGCAAAGGCGACGGCGTAAATGAACGGGATGAGCCGCACACCCAAATGCGCACGTGGGTCCTGCCACCACGCATCGGAGGTCGAGTTGTCCGATGCCATACCTAAGTATGGAGTGTGTCGCGGCCTGTCAACGGGCCATTGCATAGAACTCATCGTTAGGTCGCATCGACGCCAAATTCGCCAACCGGTTGGACATCGCAAAGAACGCCGTAATCGCACCGATGTCCCAGATCTCGTCGCTGGTGAATCCGGTCTCGTCAGCTGCTGTTGGTCAGGCGCTTGGCTAGACGAACCGTGGCCACCTTGTCAGGTTCAGCGAGCCCGACCATCGCCGTGTCGTAGTCCGGTAGCGCCCATACGTCGCCGTCGTCATTGATCAAGATGAAGCGATCAAATCCACCGAGGAATGTCCGGTCATGGCTGACCGACACGATTGTTCCCTCGAATCCGTCGAGTGCCTGCTCGAGTGCTTCGGACGATTCGATGTCGAGATTGTCGGTCGGTTCGTCGAGCAACAACACGTTGTGGCCCTCGAGTTCCAGGCACAAGATTTCGAGCCGAGCTTTTTGACCGCCGGACAGCGTGTCGAAATGCTGCCGTGCGTGTGCGGCAAGTCCGTATCGGGCGAGGACCTTCATCGCCTTTTCGTCTTCGGTCACGCGCTCGCGGATGATGTCGAAAGCCTCACGGCCGATGAAGTCTGGCCGGTCATTGATCTGGGTGAAGGTTCCAACCGAAGTTCTCGGGCCCAACGCAATCGATCCCTCATCAGGTTCAGTCTCACCAGCAAGCGCTCGAAGCAAATGGGTCTTGCCGGTGCCATTTGGTCCAATCAACCCGACACGCTCACCAAAATGCACTTCGTCAGAGAACGCGAAGAACAAGTCACCAATCGACACCCGTTGCAGATTCAGCACCCGCCTGGCCGAGTCAGCACCTCGCAGGTTGACGTGGATCACCTGATCCTTCACTGGCGGCGGAGGCGGACCAGCGGCCACGAAGCGTTCCCAGCGGGTCTCAGCTCCGTTGGCCTTGGTTGCGTTCTTGAAATTCTGCGCGGCGCGCTGTTTCATCACCTTCATGTGTCGAAACAGACGACGCTCTTCATCGTTCCAACGCTTGAGCGCGTCGCCCATCAGCTTCTGGCGCTTCTCACGCTCGGCCGGGAACGTGGCATATGTGCCGCCATGGACCCAGCAACCAGACCCTTCAATGACCACGATCTTGGTTGCTACCCGTTCGAGTAACGCCCGGTCGTGGCTCACCATCACGATGGTGCTGCGGCACTGGCGGATCGCGTCTTCGAGCCACACCCGTGTCGGAATGTCGAGGTAGTTATCAGGCTCGTCGAGCAGCAACACGTCTGCGCCTGAGCTGAGCAAGACATCGAGGATCAGCCGTTTGCGTTCCCCTCCCGATAGCTCTCCGACGCGCCGGGTGGCGACACTCTCAACCGAGGACTTCACACTTCGTTCGACCGCGGAGTCCCATTGCACTTCAAGTTCGTAGCCGCCAAGGTCGCCCCAGTCGGCGAGCGCTTCGGCATAGTCCATGCCGTCGGATGTGCCGTCGGCCATTGCTCGTTCGGCGACAACCAGTGCTTGTCCAGCGGTGCGCAGATTGGTTGGCGCCACGGTCAACAACAGGTCCCGGAGGGTGTCGTCGGGTTGTGACATACCAACGTCTTGCGTCATGGTCAGCACAGTCCCGCCGACAGAAAAGTCACCGCCATCGGGTGTGAGCTCACCAGCCAAGATCTTCAGAATCGTGCTCTTGCCAACACCATTGGGGCCAATGATCGCTGCGTGTTCGCCGGGAGCGACGCCGAAACTCACATCGAAGAACAACGGCTCGGCACCGGCATGGGCAAAGTCAAGTTCAGAGACAACGACGCTGCTCATGCCGCCAGGGTGCCACCAATAGCTGAAGACGCCACAACGGTTGCCACCCGCTGTATCGACGCCTGGTAGCTAGGTGTTCGTCTGTGATCTGGCCTCGGGTTCTGGCCCTGGCGAATCGACCGATCGTCTAAAAACGCCGAAACCCCCGGACGAAACGTCCGGGGGTTTCCGGTGTCAATGACACCTGACTGGCGGAAGGAGGGGGATTCGAACCCCCGGGACCCGTGAAGGCCCATTGGTTTTCAAGACCAACGCAATCGTCCGCTCTGCCATCCTTCCGTCGCCGAGGCTAGCGAATTCCTCTGGCGTAGCGGTCACAGATATCGGTGCGGAAGTGGCCCGTGTACGGCGCTAGCCTCTGGCAATCGATGTACCGCTTGCGGCACATCCGAGGAGAGGTGGCCGAGTCAGGTTGAAGGCGCTTCCCTGCTAAGGAAGTAACGGGGCAACTCGTTCGGGGGTTCGAATCCCCCCCTCTCCGCCACACGGCCGGGCATTGCCCGGCCGTCGTCGCGTGCGGCCGGCGATCAGTCTCATCTCGCGGCGTATTTGAGGGCGTGTGGCGGGCTTCGACGGTCTACACTCGTGGCACTGCGCTCGTCGCCCAATTGGATAGAGCACCTGACTACGGATCAGGAGGTTGGGGGTTCGAGTCCCTCCGAGCGCGCTGGCTGAAACCCCCGCTTTGCGGGGGTTTCGACCGTTTTAGGCAGTCATGCTCGCGTCAGACCGACGCAGGCGTCTTTCGTGCAACCTTGCGCGCCTGGCGAGATTCGAAAATCTCAGCCCGTTCGATCAGGTCAGCCGGCATCGCCAAGATCGTGTCCCGCGCAGCTTCGCCTGCCGGAGACAGGTCAGTCAACGCATCGAGCTTCCAGTGACGACTCAACGGCTCGATCACGTTTTCGCAATGGATCCGCAAGTTGTAGATGCCCAATCGGGCCATCTTCAACGCACGACGTTGGAAGCCCGGGATCATCGTTCCGGGCATCGCGAAGTTCGACAACACCCGCTCAAGTGCCTGCACCATAAGATCGGGGCTCTGGTCAAACAGCTCGGTGGCAACACCGCGGTAGAACAAATAGTGGAAGTTCTCGTCACGAGCAATCTTTGACATGAGCGTGTGCACGACCTCGTCGTCGGACTTGACCCCCGAATTCCGGTGACTAATGCGAGTCGCGAGCTCTTGGGCCGACGTGTAACAGAACAGGTCAAGAATCGACGCGAACTCGGGGTGCCATCCGGACTGCACAACCTGCATGCGTTCGTCTTCAAGAGCTCGCGGGTCACAGTTGCGCGTCGTCAACAAGTACGCCCGCATGGCGATTGCGTGTTGGCCCTCTTCGGCGGTCCACAGACCGGACCATTCGGTCATCGGCGAGTCGGCATCGAAGTACGGGCCAAACAACGCGTGGTAATACGGCAAGTTGTCTTCGGTCAACAAATTCAGCACCAACGTGGTCCGAATCTCTGGTGACAGCGACGCCTGTGATGGATCCCACGGCTTGTCCACAAAGCTCTCGCCCTGCTCCCACGGAATGAAATCCTCGAAATACCAGTGATCGCGACGCTCGCGATGTTCGTTCATCAAGGCGGCGATGGTCGGCTCGACACTTTTGACGAGTTCGATCGCTTCGATTTGGTTGGACACAGGGTGTCTCTTTCAGACGGAGGCAGCGCCAGAGCGACGCACGGGGGTTAGACGAACAGTGTGACGCAGTGGTTACGCAAATTGTCAGTTCGGCGAAAATCTTCGACATGCAGCGCAGCCGGCTGAAGCTTGCCATCCGGTCTGCTCTAGCCTGCGGCAGTGGTCGCTAACGTGCCTATGAACGAACCGACACCATGACTGTCTTCTCTGCATCGTCGACCGCGGGCGCCTTTGTTACAGCCGCCGAACGGGCTCGCGTCGCCTTCGCCAAAGCCCACGGCAGCGAACCGACCGTGATCGTTCAAGCGCCCGGGCGAGTGAATCTGATCGGCGAACACACCGACTACAACGACGGGTTCGTGCTGCCGATGGCGCTTCCCTTTGCGACGGCGATTGCTCTCACACCCAATGACACCTGCCGTATTGAGGTCTCGTCAGAGGGCTTCGCTGACGCCTGCTTCTCGATCGAGGACCCACTCGCCGCCGAAGGCTGGAGTCGCTACGTGCATGGCACCGCGCAGCTCGTCGCCGCAGACGGTTATCCCGCGACCGGCTGGACTGGCTGCATCGCAACCGACATTCCCACCGGCGCAAGTCTGTCGTCGTCCGCAGCTCTCGAGGTCGCTACCGGGCTTGCGACTGTGACAGCAGCTCGAGGGTCGATCTCGTCAATCGAGTTGGCCAAGATCGCTCAGCGCGTCGAGAACGACCTTCTTGGGCTGCCGAGCGGGATCATGGACCAACTCGCTTCGGCTGCCTGCACCGCCGGGTGCGCCGTGCGAATCGATTGCCGAGACCTCAGCCTGACCGATGTGGTGCTTCCTTCTGACGCGACCGTGATCATTCTCGACACCGGCACACGACGCAAGCTGCTCGAATCCGAATACGCCGCGCGGCAAGATGCCTGCCACACCGCAGCCACCACCATCGGCGTCGCTTCGCTGCGAGATGCACGTTTGAACGACCTCGACACGATTACCGACGACCGGGTGCGTCGCAGAGCGCGCCACGTTGTCACCGCCAATCGACGAGTCAGCGACGCGGTGCACGCCATGCAGTCCGGCGACACCGCCAGGCTCGGCGAACTGATGAGCGAAAGTCACCGCAGCCTTCGCGACGACTTCGAGGTGACCGGCCCAGCCCTCGACGCAATCGTCACGCTCGCCGAATCAATCGACGGCTGCCACGGTGCGCGCATGACGGGCGGGGGTTTCGCCGGATGTGCCGTCGCTCTCGTCGACAACGACGCGGTCGACCACTTCTGCCAGTCGGTTCTCGACCACTTCAATGCACCCGACACCCAACCGGCGACAGAACCGACACAGGTGTGGCCGGTGACGCCGTCGGCCGGAGCCCACATCGTCACCGACCAAACGAGCCGCCAAGACTCGGTGCACCGCGACTAGTCGCGAATAGCGCAGCCCGCCTAGGTCACTTCGGGCAGCGCAGAACCTGACCTGGGAAGATGAGATCGGGATCGGTCAGCATGGGCTTGTTCGCTTCGAAGATCTCGGGATAACGATTGCCGTCTCCGTAGACTTTGTCAGCAATCGCCCACAAGGTGTCGCCAGAAACGACCGTGTGGAACACCGCTTCGTCAGCAGCGACCGCCACGGTCATCTCCTCGTCGACCTTGCCAACACCTTCGGCATTGCCCACCGCCAGGATGATCTTCTCGCGGGTCTCTTGATCAGGAGCTTCACCTGAGATGTATGCGACCCCATCGTCGTAGCGAATATCAAGCCCGGTGAACTTCAGGCCAAGATCGCTCACGTACTTCTCGAGTTCGATCGACTTGTTGTACTCCGCAAATCGTTCCTGGGACTTACGTTCAATGCGGGCTTCGCGCGCCTTCGCACGATCCTCGCCTGTGACCTTCTTGGTCGCTTGCTTCGCTGCCTGGGCAGCCTGGTTCTTTTCAGCGGTCTCCTTGATCTTGCGAGCCATCTCCTGGCTTCGCTCGATCTGGTCCTCGGCCTTGCGCTCTTCTGAGCTCTTGCCAATGCCAACCTTGGCTCCAACATCACGAACAAAGTCAAAAACACCCACGGCGGGTTCCTTTCTTTCAGGGATGCCTCGAACGACAACCCACGATCACCCTAGGCAGACAGCGACGTCGCACAGGCGGTCCTGGTTCGAATGCGCCATATCGTGACCGGGCAGCTACAGCCGAGCGAGGGCCGACATGACCGAAGCACCCGCCATCTTGGATCGGGCACGGGTCGGGATCGACCCCGCCATGCGCCTGGCCGTTCGCTCGCTCGACCCCAACCTGGCGACACCTGCGACCTATCACCTCGGATGGACTGACGAGCACGGACAGCCAACTCCGGGGTCAGCCGGCAAAGGGGTCCGAGCCGCTCTCGCTGTTCTCGGCGCCGAAGCTGTCGGAGGGACGGCGGACGACTGCATTCCCGGCGCGGTCGCGATCGAGCTCATTCACAACTTCTCACTGATCCACGACGACATCATGGACGGTGATCGCACCCGCCGACACCGTCGGACCGTCTGGGACGTGTTCGGGGTTGGCGACGCGATCATCGTCGGCGACGCATTGCATGTGCTGGCGTTCCAGGTCCTTCTAGCCGACACGTCCGACTCGCGGTCATTGCGTGCGCTTTCCAGACTCACCGATGCCACTGCCGCAATGATTGCCGGACAGGCGCAGGACGTCGCCCTCGACCGTGCACAAACCGCCACGCTCGAACAGTGCCTAGCAATGGAAGCCAACAAGACCGGAGCGCTACTGGCACAGTCGATCGCCATTGGAGCCGAACTGGGTGGTGGCGACGCCAACCAGACCAGCGCCCTCGAGCGATACGGCATGGCTCTCGGCCGGGCGTTTCAGGCAATCGACGACGTCCTCGGTATTTGGGGCGACCCTGCGGTCACCGGGAAACCGGCCGGCAATGATCTTCGTGAACGCAAGAAGTCGGTGCCAATCGCCCTGGCACTCGATGCCGGTGGCGAGCTTCGCGACACGGTGTTGCGTGCCTATGAGAACGAACCCGATGACGACCAGATCGTGCTGCTTTCAGCAGCCCTGGCTGATGGCGGGATCCGACGTCAGGTCGAAGCCGTAGCTCAGCAAGAATTGCAGGCTGCCCTTGGCGCACTGCAATCAGCTCCCACCCTGGAGGCCACCGCTAGCGCCGAACTGCGGAGCCTGGCCCAGTTCGTCGTGACCCGCACTGCCTAAGGCCCCTGTCCCAGAGCCCGGTCGCGCCACCAACCGCCAGTGGTCCAGCTGCTGAACGAGTGCTGGCAGATCGACAAACGGCCGCTGACGCCGACCGACGAAACATGACGGACACACAGCGGCCATCGGCGTTCACACCTGCGAAACAACGCTGAAATCGGGCCGACGTAGCTTCCTTGACGTCGCCTGTAGCGACGAACCGAGGAGGACTGATGAAGAAGAAGTTTCTGATCGTGGCGCTTGGCGCAACCATCGCCGGGCTTATACCCACGACACCGGCGATGGCTCAGGAGATGTCGGAGGCTGCCGCAGTTCAGGCCGCACTCGACAACATCTGGGTGTTCATCGCCGGCATTCTCGTGTTCCTCATGCAGGCTGGCTTCGGTCTGGTCGAAGCTGGTCTCACCCGAGCCAAGAACGTGGCCAACATCATGGCCAAAAACATGGCCGATATGTGTGTCGGCGCTATTGCGTTCTGGGCGGTCAGCTACGGCATTGCGTTCGGCAGCGACGCCACATTGATGGGAACCGACGCCTTCTTCTTGAGCGGGTTCGGCGAGGGCACCTTTGACGGCCTCTACTCCGGCTACACGCCGTTCTTCTTCCAGGTCGTGTTCGCGGCGACGGCCGTCACCATCGCTTCGGGAGCAATGGCCGGACGCACCAAGATCACTGGCTACCTGTTGTTCTCCGCAGCAATGACCGCGTTCATCTACCCGATGGTCGTCCACTCGTTCTGGGGCGGCGGCATACTCAATGACATCGGTGTGGGCGACGCGCTGTTCAGTGACTTTGCCGGATCAACACTGGTCCACTCAGCCGGCGGCTGGGCCGCATTGATGGGCGCCATATTCCTCGGTCCACGAATTGGCAAGTATGACGAAGACGGCCGACCACGAGCCATCCCGGGCCACAACATTGCCTTTGCGGTCATCGGCGTGTTCATTCTTTGGTTCGGCTGGTTCGGTTTCAACCCCGGCTCCGAACTTGCAGCAGACAACGTCGCTGTCCGGGCGGCAGTCACCACACTGCTTGCCGGCGCCGCAGGCGGTCTGACCGCTGGTGGGACCATGTGGGCCAAGGCGGGCTTCCTCGACGTGGCCATGACCGGCAACGGCATCTTGGCAGGGCTCGTGTCGATCACTGCAGGAACTGGGGCCTTGAGCCCGGCTGGAGCAGTCATCACCGGTGCAATTGGCGGCGTAATCGTCGTGTTCTCCGTGCTATTCATCGACAAGATCGGCATTGATGATCCCGTCGGCGCGGTCTCAGTTCACGGCATCGTTGGTGTCTGGGGCACGCTTGCTGTCGGCCTGTTCGCAACCTTCGACGACGCATTCCTCGGCCGCGAAGACGCCGGACTGTTCTATGGCGGCGGCATCGACCAGCTCCTTACCCAAGCCATCGGCGTTGTGATCGTCGCCGCCTGGGTTATCGCCACAACCGGCCTGCTGTTCGCTGCACTCAAAGCAGCGGGCCTGCTTCGAGTCAGCGCCGAAGAAGAAATTGCTGGTCTCGACGTCAGCGAACACGGATCAGCTGGCTACGGCATCGAACTCACCCACTAGTCGTCACCCCGTACTCATCACCCCGTACTCATCACCCAGTACGCACAGCGAGACTCGAACAACTGGTTCCCCTTAGTTGTTCTTCGCGGCAACGGCGGTCCTTCGGGGCCGCCGTTGTCGCGTGTCGCGACCCCGCTGGGCTACTCGGATCGACGGTCGAGAAATGCGTAGACCTCGACCATATCGACGCCGGGGAAGCGCCCGAAATTGTCCCGACTTGCTGGCAATCCGGACACGATGTGGCTGCGGTCTCGTGCGGACGGCCAGGCAACCGTCGCCCATCGCTGACGTTGCGTCGGGTGCGGCTCGCGACAACACATCGGATCTGGGCAGCGCGACACGGTATGACGGGTGGTGTCGCTTCCTCTAAAGAACTTCGCCTGCTTAGCGTCGGTACCGACGGTTATGGCATGGGCCGGTGCCCGGTCGGCCTCGACGTGGGTGACGCACCACCATTCGCCATCAGGGCTATCGGTGTACTGATAGTGCAGCGCGTAGGCATCCTCTGAATGGAACGCCTGGCGGGTGCCCCACTCACGACACAGACGCTGGCCCTCAAATCCGCCAAAGCTGTCCGTGGGCAGCGGCACCCCGTTGTTCTCATAGGCCTTCCAGACAACGCCCTCGTTGTCGCTACGCATGAAGTGCAACGTGACGCCGAGATGCTCGGTCGCAAGGTTGGTAAGACGATGCGCGGCCATTTCGTAGCTGATGTAGAAGAGCTCTTTGAGATCCTCGACCGACAAGTCGTTCTGGGCATAGGCGTTCTGCAGCGTCTTCACGCACGCGGCCTCGGGAGCGAGGGTCGCCGCTGCAAAATAGTTCGACTCGACACGCTGGCGGACGTAGTCCAAAAAGACGTCGCTGTCGCGGTGGCCCAGCACAAAGTGACCAAGTGTCTGAAGCACCACCGAGCGCGCCGCACGGGTAGTGAGATCATTGCGCTGAGGTATGTAGATCACGCGATTGCGTTGGTCAGCGATCGAACGCGATGTGCTCGGAAGATCACGCACCCGGTCGATCGTGAAGCCGCAGTTCTCGGCCATGTCGATGAGCATGCGTTCCGACACAGGCCCTTGGCCGGGGTAGTCGACCGCGGTCAACATGTCCGATGCGACCTGCTCGATTTCGGCGTAGTAATTGTTGCGCTCACGCATCTCTGCTCGAAGAGCCACATTTGCCCGTCGCTGGTCGTCACCGTCTCGACGATCGGCCGCTGCCTCGGCACCGGTGAGCGCTTCGTATAACGAGACCAGATGTTCGAGGGCGGTGTCAGACGTCTTCGCTGTCGGTTTGAACTCAGCTAGACCCAGCGCTTGATACCGGGGATCGTTCTGCGCTCGGATCACCGAAATCTCGAGTGAGTCGCGACGGTTCGGTGCTTCGTCAATGAGGAGGTCAGCAGTGCTGCATCCGAGCGAAGCTGCCATTTCGCCGAGCAGACCTATCCGAGCCTCAACATGACCGTTCTCGAGCTGGGATAAATACGACGTCGGACGACCAACCGCATCGGAAAGCGCATCGAGGGTCAGGCCAGCTTCCTTGCGGAAATGCCGTATTCGTCGACCGAGCAGCAAGGCATCCATGGGTGAAAACTAGGCGAACTTTCGACAAATCACCATCTACGGCAGTTCTAGCGTCACAAATTTCACCCAACATTGGCCTGAGGTGAAGACGTTGACCACTCCCACGGCGAGCCAACACAGCGCTCCCAGCACGGCGGTCCCAGCAAGGAGGAACAACCCGCGAGCGGCGGCAACCTTCTCGATGGTCATTTTGTTGCACATTGCGCCGATCGAGCGCTGGGAAGCCGGCGCTGATCCCTACATCGACCCGTCGTTGCAAGCCGAAGGCTTCATTCACTGCTCGACGCCCGAACAGGTGCTGATTCCTGCGAACGAACGGTTCACTGGCCGCACCGATCTCGTGCTCCTCGTCATCGACCCAGCGCTGGTGCCAAGCGAGATCGTGTTCGAAGACTGCTACGAGAGCGGTCACGCCTTTCCGCATATCTACGGTCCCATTCCGCGGGCGGCGGTTACGCGGGTCATCAACTTCCAGCCAGGAGTTGACGGCCGGTTCAACCTGCCAGCCGAGCTGTAGGCAATCGGGGTCCAAACGATCAAAATGCTGGTCGGTTCGCGCCGATCAACAGTTCTGGCCAGCGCTGCTCATCGCACCATCCCGGAACCTGTCACACCCTCGTCGTACGGTCATGACATGCGCATCATTCACACCAGCGACTGGCATCTCGGCCGCTCTTTTGGTGAGCGCTCCCTACTTGATCAACAAGAACTCTTTATCGACTGGCTGGTCGATCTGGTTTCTCGCGAACACATCGACCTGGTAACGATCGCTGGCGACCTCTTCGACCGGTCCGTTCCATCGGCCGCTGCAGTAGAGCTGTTCCACAGCGCCTTGCGGCGCCTGTTGGGCACCGGCGCCGAAGTCGCCGCAATTGCCGGCAATCACGACAGCGCCGAACGGCTAGGCAGCATCGACGGGCTTCTCACTGACGGATTGCTGCTCAGGGGCGGCTACCGCCACGCCAGCTCCGTCGATATCCGCGTCTACGGCGACGGGCCGCTCGCAATCGTCGCCGTACCGTTCCTCGACCCCGTGTTTGCACCAACCACAGATAACGAAACGAATGCCGCGAAACCTGTAACCCACGAATCGGTTCTGCGTCACGCGCTGACGACCGCCCGACAGCAGATCCCGCAGGGCATGCGCAGCCTGGTTCTCGCCCACGCATTCGTCGCTGACACTGAACCGAGCGACTCTGAACGCACACTCGCGGTCGGTGACGCCGGATTGGTTTCGGCTTCGTTGTTCACTGACTTCGACTACGTCGCACTTGGACATCTGCATCGTTCACAGATCGTCGGCGGTAACGAGCGCATTCGGTACTCAGGCGCTCCGCTTCCGTACTCCTTCGGCGAGACTTCGCAAAAAGAAGTGATTCTGATCGAACTCGACGACGACGGCGATGCCCGAACCAAACCGGTTCCCATCACGGTTGGTCGGGGTGTGGCGACCATTCGCGGAACCATCGACGACCTCAGCGCTCATCCCGGCAACGCCAACGACTTCGTGCGGATCGAACTGAGCGACTCGAACCCGGTCCCCGACGCCCATCGACGGCTTCGCGCTCGCTTTCCGCACGTCCTCGAGATCGTCCGCACCGCAGAACCCAACACGCAAACGAGCACCCTCACATCTGAAACGACCCGTTCGTTGACCGGTGCCGAGCTCGCAGCAGCGTTCCTCGATCACGTCGCTCCCGAACTTCCGGTCGCCGATGTCGACCTGGTAAGCCGTGCGGTGGTGCGGGCCGAACAAACCGACTGACCATGCGCCCGTTGTGTCTGACCATGACCGCGTTCGGTCCGTACGGTGGCAGTGAGACGGTCGACTTTGAACAGCTGGTCGACCTCGGACTTTTCGTCGTCGCAGGACCGAACGGGGCCGGCAAGACCACGATCTTCGACGGGCTCTACTACTGCCTGTACGGGCGGCTGCCCGGGCGTCGGCACGATTATCCACACTTACGGTCCGACCACGCACCGCCCGAACGCGAGTGTTCCGTCACGCTCGACTTTGCGGCAGACGGTCGACGCTGGCGAGTTACGCGGTCACCAAGGCAGACCCGAGCCAAGCGCAGCGGGTCCGGTACAACCGAAGTAACCGCAAGCGCAACCCTGTGGCAACTCGACGACGGCGGAGCACCAACCGCTGTGGCAAACCGAATCAACGAGGTCAACGAGCACTGTCGTGACCTCATCGGCCTAACCGGCCCACAGTTTGAACGGGTTGCGCTGCTTCCTCAGGGCGAATTCAGTCGCTTCCTTCGCGAGTCATCGACTCAACGACGCGAAGTGCTGCGGGCTCTGTTCGGTACTGGCATATTCGACCATGCGACGAGCGATCTGCGCTCGCAAGCCGAAGCCGAGCGGTCGTCGCACGCAATCGCTCGTGACCACATCGGCACGCAGCTGCACAACATCTGCGAGCACCTCGACACGCTCGAAGGCAACGACAGCACCGATCACGCACCTGGAGACGGACAACCGATCACACCAGACGACATTGATCTATCGCAGCGTCTCGCACAGGTCCACCTGCGCATTGACGAACTTCGATCAACTGAACTGGCCATCAGGCAACGACAGCTCGCCGACCATGAGCAGCTTTGCGATGTGGCTGCAGCTCAGCATCGGGCGGCTCAAGTTCACCACCAGACTCTCGCGCGACGTTCCACACTCAACGCTGAACTTCACGTACTCGACGAGCAGGCAGAGTCGGTCAGCCAACAGCGCACGCGTATTTCCCGTGCATACGACGCCGTACCGGTCGTCGCAGCACACAAGTCCCTCCGTCAGGCGAGTGACCACACTCGCGCTGCGCAGATTTCGGTCGATCGACTCAGCACCGAGATCTGTTCGAGTCTCGATGCCACCGGCGTAGATATTGCGACTTCCAACGGTTGTCCCGTCGTCGACGCTCCCGAGGTGATCCACGCACGGGTGTCGGCTCGGCTCCAAGGTTTATCTGAGCTCGCTGACCTCCTGAGGTCCAGGGATCAGATCGCTGACTCGATCGGCCAGGCCGAAGTCGAACGCCGAGCATGTGTCACATCGCTAGCCCAGATCAGGGACCAACAACATCAAGCCGATGCTGGCCTAGCCGAGGCCCAAGCAACCATCGACGACGTCGCTGGGCGCCCAACCGCGGGACAGGTCGCGGAACAGGTCCAAGCTGTAGCTCAGCAGCTACATGATGGGCGCGAGGTCGACCGGCTGAACGATCTGATTCGGTCCTCGACGATCGCCCTCGAGCAGCTCCAGGGCCTCGCCTCCCAGGCCGAGGCCGAGCTAGTCCTGGCCCTCCAGGCTCAACAAGCTCAGTCATCGCTCGATGACCAATTGCAGGTTGCGCGCAACCGCGTCACCGAACTCGAGCAAGCCGGCAACGCGTTGCACGACATCCGTAACCTCTCGGAACAGGTCGCCCGTCAACAACAGGACCTGCGCCATGCCGAAGATGCGTCACGTCAAATCTTCGAAAAGTTCATTGCGGGCGCCGCCGGCCGGCTTGCTGCAACTCTGCAGACCGACGAACCGTGCCCGGTATGCGGTAGTTGTTCACACCCCGAACCTGCCAACACACCCGTCGACGAACCGACAAACGTTCCCGACATCACAGCCGTTGAGCGGTTGCGAGCAACCGAGCAGGACCTGCGAACGGCTTGCCGCACGTCCAGCGAACGATTGGACGAACTGATCGCTCTTCATCGTGAAACGCTTCGAGTGTTCAACGAGCGCGACGCCACCTCACATTCGGTTGCCCCCGATAGTTCACGATCGAACCTCGACACACTCGAACGTGCTCAAGCACATGCGATCGACACCGCGCACCAAGCTCGGATTGCCGCAGATACGAATCGCACCCGCGCGAGCGCAGCCCATACCCATCAAACCCGCATGCACGAGCTCGCCGCAGAGATCGATGCGGAACGACGCAACCATTCCGAAGCAGTCAGCCGCCGCGATCGGGTCCTCGGTTCACTCGGATCGGCGGCTGAACTCACTATCTCCGAGCTCGAACAGCACCTCGACCAGGCACGCGCCGATGAGCGGCGCGCTGCTTCTGACACCCATCGGGCCGATCGGGCCTACGCCGCCCTCGACGACAATCGTCGCCGCCGCGACAGCCTCACGGCCGCAGCGTCGGTCACCGAGGCCCGGCTAACCGACTGCGAGATACGCCTGTCCGAACTTCGACCTGCGCTCGTCCATGCTGACGAAGCCCTCACTGATCGCGCTGCGACCGAGACCGAACTCGACACGCTGCCGTCCGTCGAGGCAAAGATCCAACGACTCAAAGCTGTTCACGAGGTGCTCCCTCGACACGCTGCGGCGATTGGCGCTTTGGCAACATGCATCGAAGTCGAGGGTCGAGCTCGGGCCCGCCTCGCTCAGCACCTCCACCAATCACCCTTCGACACTGAGACCACGGCGCAAGCGGCGCACCTAGCGACTACCGACCTCACGCAGCTCGAACAATTGGTCGCCGACTTCGACGCCAAGGTGCAACGAACTGCGGGGCAGCTGGACGAACTCCCCGCGGTACCAGCCGTCGTTGCAGACCTGGCCATCACCGCGCAACGGGCGGACCAGGCACACGCTGACCTTCGCGAGGCACGCAATGAGTTCAGTCGCTTCTCTGCTGAGCTGCGGCGGGCCGAAAAGTCGATCGACACAATCAAACCCGAACTGGCCCGGTTGCATCGCGCTGATCAGGCGTCGGTTCAGCTGCAACGAGTTGCACAACTCGTAACGGGTGACAACGACCACAACGTGTCTCTCGAGAACTGGGTTCTTGGGTCTCACCTGCGAGACGTCGTTGCATTGGCCAACCTGCGCCTGTCGCAATCGACCAGCGGACGCTTTCAATTATGTGTGGCTGACCAAGGCAAGAACCGGCGTGGCCGCTGGGGCATCGACCTCGAGATCGAAGACACGGTGACCGGAACACGCCGGCCCACCGAAGGCCTCTCTGGTGGCGAGCTCTTTCAAGCCTCGCTCGCACTTGCCCTTGGACTTGCCGACGTTGTCATGCGTCTGAGTGGTGGTGTGCAAATCGATGCGCTGTTCATCGACGAGGGCTTCGGTTCGCTCGACGAGTCATCAGTCGAGCGGGCCGTCGACTTGCTCGATGCGCTGCGGGGCCAGGGCGCTCTCGTTGGCGTCATCACCCATGTTCCAACACTGTTGAACTCGCTGCCACGAGGCATCACGGTGACGGCAAGGGCCGACGGCCAAGGATCGACAGTCAGTCAACGCAACCGAGCTGCCTGACCAATCACGAAGACGACGACGTCTGTTGAGAGAAGAACCCTGACGACTTTGGCCGCTTGGGCGACCGTTGGTTCGTGGGTTCGGCAGCATCGGTCGACACATTTGCGCCCGATGAGATCACCGGTGGTGGGGACGAATCGAAGAGCTGAGCAAGATCGCCCCAGTCAGCAGGGTCCGGCGATATGTCCCAGTCCGCCCATTGTGACTCGGTGTGGCGCGGTGCAAGCTCGGCGTACGGGTTCCTCTTTGGGCGCAGATCGATCTCGTCACGTGACAAGTCATTCGGGGCCAGGTCGGCGTACGGGTCAACCGCCTCAGGCGGTGCGAATCGTTCAGTCTCTGGGGGCACAAAGGACCGGGCTGGCACCTTGACCTCGTCATCGAGTACCACATGACCTAGACCAGCACCTGGGTCATCATCTAGACCAGCGCCTGGGTCGACCGAGGACTCGTCGATGCTCGACTGTGCTTTGATCCGCTGGCTGTCCGTGCTCAACGACGCGAGCGATCGAGAAGACAGCGACGTGAAAGGCGACGCAGCGGGCGTGCTGATAGCGGG
>CALDYC010000028.1 GCA_937941245.1 uncultured Acidimicrobiales bacterium
GTAGACCACGCTCGATGCATCCCGTGGCCGGTGCTTTGGCACCGGCCGCTTCCAACTACATTCATTCCGTGTCTCGCCGTCTGCTCTCGATTGCGATGATCACGGGACTGCTGGTGCTGCTCGGTGCCTGCAGAGCCGAATTCACCGTCGTGCTCGATGTCACCGAAGACGGCTCAGGGACCGTCATGGTTACCGGGGTATTCGATGCCGAAGCCGCGTCTCAGATCGACGGCTTTGCTGAGGTGCTTCGGGTCGATGACCTTGCTGCGGCCGGCTGGACTGTCGCCGATCCGGTCATCGCCGAGGACGGATCTGTCGAGCTGGCAATGACCAAGCAGGTGTTCGCGCGTGACCAATGGCAGCCAGTCCTTGACGAGATTGCTGGCCCAGACGTGTTCGTCAACGTCAACGTTGCGTCAACGAACGAGTTCGCGCGCCGCACCCATGCAGTGTCATTCTCGGTCGACCTGTCGCGGGGGTGGCACCTTCTCACTGATCCAGATATCGCTGACCTGTTCGGTGGCCAGCCTTTTGGCGTGCCGCTCGATGAGCTCACCGACGGCGTAGCGATAGACGATGCCGTAGGCGTCACGGTCAGAGCATCGATCGCGGCTGACGATGGTGATTCTGCGACGGCCGCGATGTGGAATCCGCGGTTTGACGATGACCGGGCCGCTCAGGTCGAGGTTGCAGCAACCAACGAGAACTCCTTTGCTGTGCTGCTGCGATGGATCGGGTTCGCGCTGCTATCTCTTGTGGTCCTGTCGACGCTGCTCGCGGCACTTGGGATCTATCTGGAGCGGCGGTCAGAACGCAATCGCCCTGAGTTCGACAAGCCCGAACCTTTGAGCAGCCGCATACCCCAGATCGACGAGCGCGCAGCTTCGGCTCCTGTGCTTTCACCGGCCGAGGCCGGACCTGTGCGGCTGATCGTGCTCAACGCGATGGTGTTGCTCTACAGCAGGATCCCGCAGCACGAGGCCATGCGTAAGTTCGTCGATCACAACGGTGGTACTGACTCGGTCGCCGAATTGCAGGCAGCGTGGGACGACGTCATCACCGGCCGCGTCGATACCGCTGCCTTTTGGGATCGTTGTGGTCTCGATGTCGGCGACGAGGATGTCGATGCACTGTTCATCGCCATGCGCGAGTTAGCTCCTGGAGCCGCCGCGTTTGTGGACGAGCTACGACGCCGACGCATACCGCTGGCAGCGGTCACCGACGATGTCGAAACATGGTCCACGCTCACCCGATCACGAGATGGGTTACTCGATGTTTGGCCGTGGATCTGCAGTGCGGCAACTGGCGAAACCTTGCCGAGTTTGGGTTCGCTCGACCGGCTCCGGCGAGAGACGGGCGTTGCATACGAGCACTGTTTGTACGTCGACAACGTTGTCGAAAACCTCGATGCTGCGGCGTCGCTTGGTATGCGAACGGTTTGCCTGTCAGACGACCGGGCTATGGCTCAGGGTCGCCACGCTGTGGTGGACAGTTTCGCAAAGCTGTACTCGCGACGGGGTTGACCTCGTGGTCGGCTCGGCGATGGCCGACCGCAACGCGAGGGTGGGATGACCGTGGACGATGATGGTCGATATCGCTGTTGGCTGAGATCAAACAGACAGCAGGTTTACAAGGTCGCCGAGTGAGGTGAACTCGCCGCGTGCGTCGTGCTGAGCCGCCGTGCCATTGCGGTCGAACCAGTACGAGTCAATGCCAGCGGCCTGTCCACCGGCGATGTCAGATGTGAGGCTGTCGCCGACCATCGCCACCGTTGAGCGATCGGTGACGTCAAGCGCTTGTAACACGTGAGAGAAGATCTCCGGGCGCGGCTTCGAGTGTCCGAGCTCACCTGAAATTGCGTATGCCTCGAACCAACGGTCGAGGTTGAGTCGTGCGATCTTGGCCCGCTGCACCTCGCCGATCCCGTTGGTGACCATGGCCATGCGACAGCGCCCGTCGAGGGCATCGAGCAGGTCCTGCGCACCTGGGTACAAGTCGCCGTGTGCACCGAGACCACGGACAAATATCTGGGTGGCGACTTCGGGGTCGAGGTCGATGTTGCAGGCAGCGAGAAACTCGCTTGAGCGGCGCTCGCGCACATCGTTCGGGTCGAGTTCACCTGATTCGACCCGCCGCCACAGCGCCGCGTTGATTGAGCGGTAGAGGTCATACGCGGCAGGGTCGTCGATGCCAGCCCACCCGGCGAGGTCGCGAAACGCGAGCCGTTCTGACTGGTCAAAGTCGAACAGCGTGTGGTCAAGGTCGAACAGGACCACGTCATATCTGAGAGTAGGGATGGTTCTAGTCACGTTCGGAACGGGTTTCGATGTGTGCGGCGGCAGCGACGTCACCGGGAGCACCTCGGGCTCGGAGCCTTTCCGCGACAGCAGCGCGGTGCGGTTCGTCGGCGTTGCCCCCGTATTTGAACTTCGAACGAACATCGTCAATGCTCAGCCTGAGCCCTCGTATTGCTGCGAATTTGGGCGCGTGCTCGGCGGGATCAACCAACCCGCCTTCAGGCTGGACGTTGGCGAGCTGGCTTCGGAGCACCTCGGCGATGCCGCTCTCGGTGTCAACGACCGAGACTTTGCCGCAGATCTGGACCGCTGCGTAATACGTCGTCGGTATTCCGAGCGAGGGGTCTTCGTCGTCGATGGCCTTCCATTGACCAGGGATGTATGCCCAGTCACCAGCCACACTCAAAACCGCCTGAGGTGACGTAGCCAGAGCCGCAAAAATGGGATTCGATGCCGCGAGGTGCAGCAGGATCTCATCGCCTGCACGCACGAACTGCGTGGGCACAACAACTGGAAAGGGATCAGCGTTTACGGCCAGATGGCCAAATCCCTGACGTTCAATGAATGACTTCCACTGCTCATCTGAGCGACCGCGGTCGTGGCTGCGAATCAACATGTGCTCACCCTATGCGCACGACCGAAGGTGACGAGAGTGATTTGTCAGCGGTGCTGTCACACCCGATCCCTAGGTTCGGTCCATGGCACGACCCCGCACCGTCTACGAATGTTCGACATGCGGCGACCAGGCCCCCAAGTGGGCTGGGCGCTGCCACGGCTGCGGCAACTGGAACACTCTTGTCGAGTCAGTTATCGGCAGCGGTGCCCCCGGGGGCGACAGGTTTGGTGCGGCACGTGGTGAGCCGGCCAAGGGCACGAATGCGGTGCTCCAGGTTGGGCCGCAACCAGCGGTTCTGCTTGCCGAACTCGATGAGCTTGCGGTTGTCCCGCTTGCGACCGGTATCAGCGAATTTGATCGGGTTGTGGGCGGCGGCCTAGTGCCCGGCTCGATCACGTTGCTTGGCGGCGAACCAGGCGTCGGCAAATCCACATTGCTATCGCAGGTGGCGGCCGGGTGGGCGTCGACCCGGGGGAGCGCACTTTGTGTGTCCGCTGAAGAGTCGCCGCAGCAGGTTTCGGCCCGATTTGCTCGGTTGGGACTCAGCGCATCGGCCGTCCATGTCGGTGGTGATACCAACATCGAGGGGGTACTCGCCGACATTGCAACCGTGCAGCCGGGGCTGGCGATCGTCGACTCGATCCAGACCGTCTTCGACCCGGGGCTGTCCTCGGCGCCAGGCTCGGTTGCGCAGGTTCGACAGTGCGCGCATCGGTTAGCAGTGGCAGCACGCCAGAACCACTGCGCCATTGTCTTGGTCGGCCAGGTAACCAAGGACGGCTCTCTTGCCGGACCACGGGTGCTCGAGCACCTTGTGGATTCGGTGTTGGCTTTTGATGGTGAACGCGAGATGGGGTTGCGAGTGCTGCGCGCCCTCAAGCACCGCTTTGGTCCAACTGGCGAGTTGGGCGTGTTCGAGATGACGGGCAAGGGACTGGCGACGGTCGAAGACCCGTCCGGTCGCATGCTGAGCGATAGACACAGCGACGTCGCCGGTTCGGCCGTCGCGGTCACGATCGAGGGCCGTCGTGCGGTGGTGCTTGAAGTGCAAGGCCTGGTTGTTGCAACCTCAGCTCCCGCGCCACGCCGTTCGGCGCAAGGATTTGACCAGAAGCGCCTTTCGATGCTGCTCGCGGTGCTCGACCGACGGGTTGGCCTGGTGGTGTCGCCAAACGACGTCTATCTGTCGGTCGTCGGAGGTTTGCGCATTGGCGAACCTGGCGCTGACCTTGCAGTGTGTGCTGCGGTCGCGTCGTCTGCGCTTGACCGGCCGCTTCCGTCCGATGTCGTCGTCATTGGCGAGGTAGGTCTGGGCGGTGAACTGCGATCCGCGGCAGCCGTTGACCGTCGACTGACCGAAGCAGCGCGACTCGGATTTCGTCGGGCAATCGTTCCGGAGATCGACGCGACTGGCGACCACCCGCTAGCAGTCACCGGGGCGTCGACTGTCGCTCAGGCTCTCGGCACCCTTGGACTCAACTCGCCATCAGTGCGGTCAGTCGCATGACCTGTGACCGGTCGTTACTGCCGGACAAATCAGGCCGGGCCCTTTCGGTTCGGGCCATCGCATGTGAGCGCTGACGCCGCCGTGGCTCAGCGGGATCGAATGACGAGCTGTTCCCGGTTCGTGATCGAATAGCCCCGTTCGGTCTGTGCAAGCCAGCCGAGTTTGATGAACTGATTGATTGACTTGTTAACCCGCTCGCGTGAGGCGCCAACCATGCCAGCCAGTTCCTCTTGGGTGAGCGGTAGTTCGAAGTCGTCGGCTTCGCCTGCCATGTCCAGTAGACGTTTGGCGGTGCGGCCGGTCACGTCAAGAAACACCGAGTCAGCAAGGGCATTGTCCATGGATCGCAGACGTTGCGAAAGCATGGACACCACACCCCACAACAGCTCAGGTTGACCTTCGAAGAGCTCTCGAATTGGGCCGAACGGAAGCTCGATCAGTTCAGACGGTTCGAGGGCGCGGGCATCGGCTGAACGGCCAGCTCCTTCGGTGAAGAAACCCATCTCGCCAAAGAGGTCGCCGTCTTCCATCAACGCGACCATCGACTCGCGACCGTCGAACGAGCGGTTCGCGATAGCGATGCGTCCAGCGACGACCACATAGACCGCGTTCGATTCGTCGTCTTGACGGAAGAGCACGTCGCCGCGATCGAGGTGCCGGCGGGAGCACGCTTCAGCGAGGGTGTTCAGATTGTCTTCGTCGAGGTTGGCGAACAGTTGTGTTTCGGCCAGTGCCGCGGCGTCACTCATCGGGCGTCCTTCCAAGGCATCGGTCGTGTCGGTACCGTGCGGTACCACGACAGTACCGCGCACTGGACCTCCGGCTCGACTTGCCCACGCCAGCTTGTGAATGTCGGACACAAACGTTGTGGTTACCTACCTGATTTCAACCGTGATGACCTCGATTCCAAACCCCGCCTCCGCACCTTCGTCGAGCAGCATCTGGACGATCGTCGTCGCAGCCGGTAGCGGTTCGCGCTTTGGTGGGGCGATTCCCAAGCAGTTCGTGCAGATCGCCGGCCGGTCGGTGCTCATGTGGAGCCTGCATCATGCGGCTGCAATGAGCGACGGGATCGTCGTGGTGCTACCCGCTGATATCGAAGCCGACGATGAGCCGCCGAACGTCGTTTCGCAGACACCGGTGATTCGCGCGACCGGTGGAGCGTCACGAAGTGCATCGGTTAGAGCCGGACTTGCTCAGGTTCCCGACGACGCAAGCGTTGTGCTGGTGCACGATGCAGCCCGCCCGGTCGCCTCGTCTGAACTGTTCCGTCGGGTCGCTCACGCGGTGTCTCAGGGCGCTGATGCAGCGACGCCGTCCGTTGCAGTCATCGACACAATCAAAACGGTCGACGGTGGCCATGTCGACCGGTCCACGCTGCGAGCCGTTCAAACCCCACAGGGGTTTGCCGCCGATGTGTTGCGCATGGTGCACGCAGCGGGAGAACACGCGACTGACGACGCAACTTTGGTTGCACGTGCTGGCCGACGCGTGGTCGACGTCGAAGGCGAGCGGTGGAATATCAAACTCACTGAGCCTGCAGACGAGGCTGTGATTGCAGGACTTGTGACCCGCAGCGGCCAGACTGCACCCATGCACGCCTCACCAACGCACCGAGACGGCTCGCCATGAGCCACCGGATCGGCCACGGTTTCGATGTTCACGCGTTCAGCGCCGACCCCGATCGTCGCCTGGTTATCGGAGGGGTCTTGTTCCCCGGTGAACGAGGGCTGATTGGCCACTCCGACGCAGATGTGCTCACCCATGCGGTCATCGACGCATTGTTGAGCCCAGCCGGGCTCGGCGACATCGGCGAGTTGTTCCCCGACACTGATCCTGACCATGCGGGCGCCGACAGCATGGAGTTGCTGGCCGAGGCGCTAGTGCGGCTTCAGGCAGTTGGCGGCTCGGTGGTCAACATCGACACGACTATCGTCGCAGAACAACCCAAGATTGCACCGAAAAAGGCAGCGATGCAGGCTCGCATGACCGAAGCCGTTGGCGCTCCCGTGACGATCAAGGGCAAACGGGCCGAGAGTCTGGGAGCGATTGGTCGAACTGAAGGGATCGCCTGCTGGGCGATCGCACTTATTGAGGTTGAAGCATGAGCAGAGGTAAACCGTCTCGACAGAATGCACCCAGCGGCGATCGCCGCGGTGGCGGTCGACGCAACGAATCCGGCGGACGCCGAAGCGGTCAACGAGGGACGACACCGATTCGTCCGCCTGGAACCGGCGCTGGGCAGGCCAGGCAGAAGGGGCTTGGCGGCGACCAAGTCGAGGGGCGCCACGCGGTTCGAGAGTTGCTGCTCGCCGGCACCCGTCGCACCCGTGAAGTGATTTTCGCGGCAGACCTCGATCAAGCCCCGATTCTTGACGAAATCGTGGACCTCGCTGACGACACCAAAACGCCGATTCGCGAAGTGCCGCGCGGCAAGTTCGAGGCCATGGCCCGTACCGACGCACCCCAGGGCCTTATGGCATTCGCGGCGCCGTTGCAGTCGGTTGAGCTCGACACGTTGGCCCGACCGGTCGGCGGCGAACCGCCGTTCTTGCTGATTCTCGACGGCGTCACTGACCCGCAGAACCTGGGCGCGATCTTGCGGGTCGCCGAGTGTGCTGGGGTGACCGGCATTGTGCTTCCTCGTCATCGCGCTGCCCGCATCACTCCGTCAGTTACCAAGAGCGCTGCTGGCGCAATTGAACATCTCGCGATGACGCAAGTCGCAGGCATCCCGGCGGCATTGCAACGACTCAAGGAACTCGAAGTGTGGACGGTAGGGCTGGACATGGTTGCCGACACGACCGTCTTTGATCTACAGGTGGCGACCGACGCCATTGCGCTCGTCCTCGGAGCCGAAGGAAGCGGCGTGTCGCGACTTGCGCGTGAGCGTTGCGATGTGATCGCCCGTATTCCGTTGGCGGGAAACCTGGGTTCGCTCAACGTGGCAACCGCAGCTGCGGTGTCTTGCTACGAGGTCGTGCGTCGCCGCGAACAAACTTGATCCGCCACTGGCCGGATGAAAAGCCAGATTGGAGCCCGAGACGAGACTCGAACTCGTCACCTCCTGTTTACAAGACAGGTGCTCTACCAGATGAGCTACTCGGGCTGGTTCTTGCAGGATACGCGAAGATTATCTCCGAGGGTGCTTGCAATACGCATCTCCAGTTGGAACGATGCACCCGTGGCCTTGTCCAAGCATGAGATAGATCTCATAGATTTCGAACGTTCCTGGTGGTCATCTGACCAACCGAAGGATGCAGAGATCGTTGATCAGTTCGGTTTGACGACCGCCGAGTTCTACGAACAGCTTCATCAGCTGATCGATTCGCCCGAGGCGCTCGCGCATGACCCGCTGGTTGTGCGAAGGTTGCGTCGTATGAGGGACCGCCGCCGCCGTGAACGACTCGGTGAAATGGCCGATAGCGCCGGAAGCTGATTGCGAGCATGAGTTCCTCAGCTGCGCGAGGCGCGGTCCTCGCCATGGTCGCTGTTGCGCTCGGAGCAGCGATCCTTTATTGGGGCGTTGACATTCAGTATCAACCAGTTGTCGATGCAGGTCTTTTCCAGCCGACAGCTGTGCCCGCCGAAGGCGATGATGGCGTGGGCGATGATGATGCAACCGATTCTGGGACCGCACAATCATCAGATGCGGTGGTCGTTACTGAACCGACCGTCGACGTCAGCACCGTGACGGCTCGCCCGAACAGCCAGGTCGCTGTTCTCGTCGCAAACGGCACCGAGGTCGCGGGCCAGGCCGGCCGGCTCACCGACCGACTGCGAAATCAAGGCTTCAACACTCGCCAGCCGAAGACCGCAACGCCGCAGGCAGTGTCTTTCATCTACTACAACGCCGGATTCGCGGCCGAGGCAGAAGTCGTGCGTTCGGTGCTCAACACCGAGACGACCACACTGCCGCTGCCAGCCGCGCTGTCTGCTGGCGATGAGATCGATGTCACCGCAATTGACGTTCTGGTGTTGATCGGTGCGGACACGTTGTCGACCGGTTGAACCCACTTGACTGACCGTTGACAGGTGCCTATGCGCATTCTTGTGGCGCCTGACAAGTTCAAAGGAACTGCCACCGCAGTTGATGTCTCGCAAGCTCTCGCGAATGGGCTAACGCGTGTACGCGACAACATCGCCGTTGTGCGCTGTCCGCTGGCCGATGGAGGAGAGGGGACCCTCGAGGCCCTCGGTGGTCCGAACCGTTCGTCACCCGTCACCGGGCCGCTGGGCGATGAGGTCGTCGCTCGATGGAGGATGGCGAAGCCAACCGCAGTGATCGAAATGGCACAAGCCTCGGGCCTGGTGGTCGCAGGGGGACCCCAAGCGAATCACCCGATCGATGCATCGACCCGCGGAACTGGTGAGCTCATCATGACCGCAATTGAACGGGGCGCACGCCGGGTGATCGTCGCCGTTGGAGGCTCCGCAACGACCGACGGCGGGTGGGGCGCAACCGAGGTTGTTGGTTCACGGGCGCGCCTACGCGGCATTGAGTTGATTGTGGCGTGTGACGTGGGTACCCGCTTCACCGATGCGGCCAAAGTGTTCGGGCCGCAAAAGGGAGCGACCCCCAAACAGGTGGCCTTTCTGACCGCACGATTGCAGGGTTTGGTTGATCGCTACCGCGACGAGTTCGGCATTGAGGTCGATCAACTGGCCGGATCCGGAGCAGCAGGTGGACTGGCTGGCGGTCTCGCTGCGCTCGGAGCCGAGTTGGTCGGCGGGTTTGAACTGGTTGCCGAAGAAGTCGGCCTGGATCACCTGATCAGCACATCGGATCTCGTCGTGACGGGCGAGGGCCAACTCGATGAGCAGTCATTCAACGGCAAAGTCGTCGGTGGCGTGTGTCAGTTGGCATCGGTGCATCGGGTTCCGGTGCATGCAGTCGTCGGTTCAGCCACCGATGCCGGTCGCGCTCTCGCCGCCGAACGCAACCTGACGGTGCACGAGCTGGTGGCCGAGGTCGGCGAGCGAGCGGCATTTGACAATCCGACGCATGCCGCGGAGACGGTCGCGGCCTCGATACTGCGGTGACCACAGGCGCGGGCGAACAACGTTGACGAAGATCCCAGGGGTATCAGATGTCAGATCATGAGCTTCCAGACTTCGACAGCTACCCGACGAATCGTCGGATTGTGACCGCCACGGTGTCACCGCTTGGGGTCAGGGCCACCTGGGACGATGGGGTAGAAACCACGCACCATCGCCTGACGCTTCGCGAGAACAGTCCTGACCCGGCGACGACGCACGCGCTCAGTCGCGAACAACAGGTGCAGCCCAACACGATCCCGGCGACGCTGCGAATCTTCTCTGCGAATCCGACCGCTTCTGGCGGGTTGACGGTTCAGTGGTCGCAACACCAACAAGCAGGAGCTGTCGGCCAGCTTGCGTCGTCGACGTTCCACGCTGGGTGGCTGCGAGCATGGGGTCACCGCAGCGACGGTCTCGTTGACGCCTATCCGCTTCCCGAACGGATCTGGTGGGGCTACGACCTCGACCTCGCAGCGGTCACATTCGATGGCCCGGCTGTGTGTGACGACGCAGGTGCATTCGAGCAGTGGCTTACCGCAACTCACACCTATGGCGTCGGATTGGTGCGCGGGCTTGCCGACGACCCCAATCTGATCGAGTCGCTGCCGTCACGTATTGGGCCGATACGTGAGACCAACTTTGGTCGAGTATTCGATGTTCGCTCAAACGTCGACGATGTCACGTCAAACGCATACACCGACCTGGCCTTGCCCGCGCACACCGATCTGGATACCCGCGAGTACATGCCGGGTCTGCAGTTCTTGCAGTGCATGGTCAACGAGGCGACCGGCGGCGAGACACTGTTGTGCGATGCAGCGGGACTCACTGCCTATCTCCGGTCCGCTGAGCCCGAGGCTTTCGATGCGCTGACGACCATCCCGGTCGACTTCGTGAACAAGGCGACCGACAGCGACTATCGACACCGGTCGCCGTTTCTCGTTGTCGACGCCGACGGCGAGCTGGTTGAAGCTCGGTGGAGCCCATGGTTGCGTGGACCGTTGCGGGCATCGCTTGAGGACAGCGAACGCTTCTACGCGGCGTTGCGTTTGGCCCTGGATCTCGCCGAAGATCGTGGCTTTGTTGTCGAGCTTCGTCTGTGCCCAGGGGATCTGCTTGCATTCGACAACCGACGGGTTTTGCATGGTCGGCGCGCCATCGATCGCACCTCGGGGGATCGGTGGTTGCGGGGAACGTATGTCGAACGCGAGGAACTCGAGTCGAGACTGCGAATCCTTGCTCGTCGGCGGCGTGAATCGCGCACCTGACCTCTAGAGTTAGCACTCTCATTTGGAGAGTGCTAGCTGCCTAGGGAGGGCCACGCACATGGCTAAGTCCATTACGTTTGACGATTCCGCACGCCGATCACTTGAAGCCGGTATGAACACGCTGGCCGATGCTGTTCGGGTCACACTCGGCCCCAAGGGCCGCAATGTGGTGCTCGACAAAAAGTGGGGAGCCCCCACAATCACCAACGACGGTGTGTCGATCGCCAAGGAAATTGACCTCGAAGACCCGATCGAGCGCATTGGCGCCGAACTGGTCAAAGAAGTCGCCAAGAAGACCGATGACGTTGCTGGTGATGGCACCACGACGGCCACAGTCCTCGCCTGGGCCATGGTCCGCGAAGGTCTGCGCAACGTGACTGCGGGCGCAAACCCCATGTCGGTTAAGCGCGGCATCGAAGCCGGCGTCGAAGAGGCTGTCGCCTCAATCCGCAAGATGGCCAACCCCGTCAAGGGCAAGGATCAAATCGCTCAGGTCGCATCGATTTCATCTGCCGATCCCGAGATTGGGCAGACCATCAGTGACGCGATCGACAAAGTCGGCAAAGACGGCGTCATCACCGTTGAAGAGAGCCAGACGTTCGGCATGGACATGGACTTGGTCGAGGGCATGCGCTTCGACAAGGGCTTTTTGTCGCCGTACATGGTCACCGACCCTGAGCGTATGGAAGCCGTCCTCGACGATCCGTACCTGCTCCTGGTGGGATCCAAAATCTCTGCGGTGCGCGACATCGTTCCGGTCCTCGAAAAGGTCATGCAGAACGGCCGTCCGCTGGTGATCATCAGCGAAGACGTCGAGGGCGAGGCTCTCGCCACGCTCGTCGTCAACAAGATCCGCGGCACGTTCAATTCGATCGCTGTCAAGGCTCCTGGCTTTGGTGATCGCCGCAAGGCAATGCTGCAGGACATGGCCATTCTTACCGGTGGACAGGTCATCAGCGAAGAGGTGGGCCTCAAGCTCGAAAATGTCGGTCTCGACATGCTCGGAACTGCCCGCAAGGTCGTCGTGACCAAGGATGAAACCTTGATCATCGAAGGTGCGGGCAAAAAGGCCGACGTCGAAGGACGGATCGCTCAAATCAAGGGCGAAATCGAAAACACCGATAGCGATTACGATCGCGAGAAGCTGCAAGAGCGTCTCGCCAAGCTCAGCGGCGGTGTAGCCGTTCTCAAGGTCGGCGCCGCAACCGAGGTCGAACTCAAAGAGAAGAAGCACCGCATCGAAGATGCAGTGTCGACGACCAAGGCCGCAATCGAAGAAGGTGTGGTTGCCGGTGGCGGCGTGACGTTGCTCCGTGCACAGGCAGCGGTTCGCAAGCTCGCCGACTCAAGCGACGACCGTGACTTTGCGACCGGTGTTCGCATCGTGGCCAAGTCGCTTGAGGGTCCTTTGCACCAGATTGCGATCAACGCAGGCCTTGACGGTGGCGTTGTGGTTGAAAAGGTCCGCGGTCTGAAGGGCAACAATGGCCTCAACGCTGCGACTGGTGAATATGTCGACCTCGTCAAGCTGGGCGTGATCGATGCAGCCAAGGTGACTCGATCAGCCCTGCAAAATGCAGGTTCGATCGCTGCACTTTTCCTCACGACCGAAGTCGTTATCAGCGACCTTCCTGAAGAGGGCGCGGCGGGCGGCGGCATGCCTGACATGGACTTCTGATCCAACATATCATCTGAATACCTCGCGTGAACGGGCTGCCTTCGGGCAGCCCGTTCGCCGTTTTGGCAAGTAGCGTCGAGAAGGTGTCACGGGGCCGAACGCGCAAGGTGATGGTCGAGCATCATCAGGGTGCTTCGGTTCGCCGACGTCCCGATGAACTCATTGTCGAAGAGCCACTGACGGTTCGGTTGAATGACGTCGACGTCGCAACGACCATGCGCACCCCCGGCCATGACTTTGAGCTCGCGGTTGGACTGCTGCACGCCGATGGGCTTCTCGCAGACGCTGAAGTCACCGACATCAGGTATTGCGCCACATCCACGGCAGTCGATTCGTCTTTCAATGTGGTGTCCGTGCTTGCTCCGTCAGCGCCGATCCCCGCACCTCGTCTCGGACTGATGAGCTCGTCGTGTGGTCTTTGCGGATCCGAAGCGATTGATGAACTGCGTGCCAGAATTCGCCCGCTTGCCCCAGCGATAGCCCCGACTGTCGATGTGCTTCGAGCGGTCACCCGTGCAGTTGCCTCTCACCAGCCGCTATTCGACCGGACGGGAGCTCTTCATGCCGCCGCCGCGTTCAGCGTCGATGGCGACATCATTGAGGTGCGAGAAGACATCGGCCGCCATAACGCCGTTGACAAAGTCGTCGGACGCTTTCGACTCGACGGGCATCTGCCGGCGTCGGGAATGGGTCTGTATGTCAGCGGGCGAGCCTCGTTCGAGATGGTCCAGAAGGCGTGGGCAGGTGGATTCTCGACCGTGTTGTCGGTGAGTGCCCCGTCGGCTTTGGCCGTCGAGACCGCCCAGGCGGCAGCGATGACCCTGGCCGGATTCGTCAGGGGCGATGCCCTCAACGTGTACCACCAGCCGAGCCCCCCCTGAACAACAGCCAGCCGTCCAGAAAGAGACCGCAACACGATGACAAACCCAACCGAGCACGACGTTCGCCCATCGATTGGGCAGGGCGTTTTACATCTGTTCTTCAAGACATCTGCGGCGACCGACCGACGTAGCGCAATCAGTGCCGTCGACCACGCCCGCACGCGTGAGGACCAGGTCATCGCAATCGGCATGCTCGGGCACAAGGCCGATGTCGCCATCATGGCTGTAGGGCCGAATCTGTGGTCGTTGCGTCAACTGCAAACCGACCTGGTTACATCGGGCCTCGAGCTCGTCGACAGCTACTTCTCGCTTACCGAGTTGAGCGAGTACGCCATGGGCATCCCGGATGAGGCGAAGAACGCGCGTCTGTACCCGCAGCTTCCGCCCGAAGACAAGCCGGCATGGTGCTTCTACCCCATGTCAAAGCGACGCGATCCCGGACAGAATTGGTTCACCACCGACTTTGATGAACGCAAGGCGCTCATGTACGAGCACGGAACGTCGGGACGCAAATTTGCCGGGCGCATCGTGCAGCTGATCACCGGCTCGACTGGCCTTGACGATTTCGAATGGGGCGTCACATTGTTCGGTCAGTACCCCGACGATCTCAAAGAAGTCGTGTACACCATGCGTTTCGATCAGGCCTCGGCAGTGTTTGCGGAGTTTGGCACGTTCTACACCGGCATGGTCGCGGATTTGTCAGAGCTCGTCTGACGCCGATCGATCACCGATCACCGATCACCGATCACCGATCAGCGCTCAGAGATTGCAGAGGTAGCGTTGACGGTGTGGGCAAGAACGGGGGCTGGGCTGCGTCTCTGTATCGAATCGAAGGACTGATCGCGTTGCGCGCGTGAGTGTTGTTCGGCGAGTTGCCTTCGGCGAGTCACCTGGGCCCGACCGGCAGGCGCTTATGGCGGTGGCCGTGCAGTTCTTCGTGAACGGAGCGGTGTTCGCATCGTTTGTGCCACGGCTTCCAGAGATTCGGGACCGGGTCGATGTGTCGATCGACGTGTTCGGTTTTGCCATGACGTCGGCAGCGCTGCTCGGCCTTGTCTCGAGCGCAGTGGCGTCGGGCTTGATTGGCCGGTTCGGGTCGCGACGTGTGTTGGTGGTGGGTTCCGCGGTTTTGACGTCGGCACTCGCTGCCTTGGGATTCGCTTCTTCGCTCGCGGCTTTCGTCATTTGCCTCGCGATCATTCAGTTCGTGGACGTTGTTGTCGACATTGCGATGAACTTGCAGGCTTCATGGATCAATGACCGGCGCAGGTCCTCGGTGATTCACCGGCTTCATGGGTTGTGGAGTCTGGGAACAGTTGTCGGCGGCATTTCTGCCGCAGTCATGGCCTCGGCTGAGGTCTCGCTGCGCGCGCATTTCGTGGCGTTTGGCGCACTGCTTGGCCTGTCGGTGGTGTTCGTCGCCCGTGGGTTACTTCGAGCCGACGTGCGCCACGACGACGCAGCCGTGAGCAGCGACCGGCGCAGGGTCAGTGCGTTGATGATCATTGGTCTGGCCGGAGCATGCGCGATGGCAGCCGAGGTAGTCACCAGCGACTGGGCGGCGTTCCGCCTTCGTGACGATCTCGCCACGTCGCCAGGATTCGCCGGGCTCGGCTTCGTTGCATTCACCAGCGGCATGACGATCGGCCGCTTCATGGGTGACGGAATCGAAGCTCGCTTCGGCACCCGACCGATGATGCTGGCAAGCGCATCGCTGACCGCTATCGCGCTCACGGGTGCGTCGTTCACGCCGAACGCGGAAATCGTCGTCGGGTTCTATTTGCTTGGTGGGCTCGGTACGTCGACAATCTTCCCCAAGCTGTACGACGGAGCCGCTCGGGCATCGGGCGGTTCAGGAGCGGCGCTCGGGGCGCTCACTGCCGGATCGAGAATCGTCCTGTTGATCGCGCCGGTGACCGTCGGCGCACTCGCCGCGACGTCGTTGTCGGTCGGGGCCTCGGTAGCTGTCGTCACACTTCCGGCTCTGGCGGTTTTTGGCTGGTTCAGTCTGTCGAAACGGGCGATCGTGTGAGCTGGCCGATGCCGCTCGATCAGTCGGCGACGGCCGCTTGCGATGAGCCTGGAAAGAGAACACGGGCAACACCAATGACCACGATTGCGGCGCCCAACTGGGCGAAAATGAATCCGGCGATATCGGCCGGGTCGATGCCTGCGAAGGTGTCAGAGGCGGTTCGAGCCAACGTCACCGCAGGGTTGGCGAAACTTGTCGACGACGTGAACCAGTACGCGCCGCCGATATAGGCGGCGACGCTGAGGGCGACCCATTCGGACCGGTGCGCTCGGGCAACAGCCACGACGATCAACAACAATCCAAACGTCGCGACAAACTCGCTGAACACCAATTCGCTACCTGATCGTCGAGTGGTTGCCCGGTGTAGGGCGGGCAGACCAAACATGACGTTCGATGCGGCAACACCGACGAATGCCCCCATGCATTGGGCGGTCGCGTACGCGAGTCCGCGAGTGGCAGACATGTGCCCACGGGCAACGTCAACCAGTGTGACGACAGGGTTGAAATGCGCCCCCGAGATTGTGGCGAACGCAAGAATGAGTGCTGCCAGAATCGCAGCAGTCGCGATCGAGTTCTCGAGCAACTGCAGCCCGATGTCGTCGCTGCGGCGCTCGGCCATGATCCCGGAGCCGACGACGCCGATCAGCAAGAATGCGGTGCCGATGCATTCGGCCACCAAGGTTCGCGCGAGATCGGCAGGGTCCCCATCGGTGGCCGACGTCGCCGATGGTTCAGTCAGCCGCAACACGAGCCTTGATCGGTGAGGGAGACGTTCTCAAGGACTTCTGCGTCGCCGGTGCGCACGTACCATTCCCAACGTGTGCTGTCTGGGCCCTCGATCCAGGTCTCGGTCTTTTCGGCGAAACAACACTGGACATTGTCGACGCCAGTCGTTTGGATCCCGTCATCAGCAAAACGCTGTTCGGCCTGGATGACCTGAGACGCGGTGCTTGTCTCAACCCCGAGGTGGTTGATTGTTCCGGTTTCGGCCCCTTCGAAGAGCACGAGCTTGAGAGGAGGGTCAGCGATTGCGAAGTTGGCATAGCCGGGTCGCTGCAAGGCTGGACGGGTGTTGAACATGGTCGAGTAGAACGTAACGGCCTGCTCGAGGTCGTCGACGTTGAGGGCCAGCTGCAAGCGCATAGAGGGGCTGGCCCCGTCGACCAAAGCTGTCTGAGCCGGCGTCGGTATCGAGCCGGACATCGCAGCTGGTGCCGGTGACGGAGCCGGTGTCGCTGGGGTGGCCGATGGCGTGGTGGTTGTGGGGGAAGTCGTCATGGAATGCTCCTTCATGGGCGGTCACTGCCGGATGTCATATTGATATTGATCGATACATTAACATCGTATTGACAAATGTCAATACGAAAGTGTGGCAGACTTCATTGATGGCCAACTCACCCGAAGGATCGGTCAGCTTGCGTGATGCCGATGTACTGGTGCCCCGCCTCAAAGCGCTTGCGGACCCGGTCAGACTTCAACTCGTCAACGCGCTTGCCCAGCGCGACGAGATCTGCGCGTGCGACTTTCCGGCATTGGTGCAGCGCACGCAGCCGACGGTCAGCCACCACCTGACGGTGCTCGTCAAAGCCGGGATCGTGCACCGTGAGCAACGCGGCAAATGGGCATGGTTCGCACTCTGTCGACCAGTGTTCGATGAGCTCAGCGCGACCTTCGCCGACCACGCCGCGGCTGCGGTGACGTCCGATTCTGAGCGTTTGTGCTGCGGCTAATTTTGGCATGGGCCAATTTGGGCACGTATCGCTGAGCACGTGTACCATCAGCGCAATGTACGGGAGGGGAAGGGCCGGCTCTAGCGCGGTCCGAGTGGGTGCCTTGGCGCTGTTGACCCTGATCGTGGCATCTCTTTTTGTGCTCTTTGCTGCGGTGCCAAACGCCGAAGCTCAAGAGGGTTCGCTCAAGGGAACGCTTCGATTAGGACGTGAAACAGTTGAAGGCGCAGAGATCAGCGCGACCGATGCCGACGGAAACGACATCGGCACAGCGACGACCGACGTCGACGGCAAGTGGGAGATCCCGTTCAGCGAGATCGGAACCTACACCGTCACGCTCGACGCAGCGTCGTTGCCCGAAGGGGTCGGCTTTGCCGAAGGCTTCTCCGAGAGCGTCGAGATTGAGATCGACGAGGTACGCGCAAAGGCAGTGGCATTCAAGCTGGATTCGGCCGATGTTTCGACCACGCTCGAGATCGACCCGCTGTGGCAACGATTGCTGAGCCGAGCCGTCGACGGCGTCAAAGTTGGGCTTCTGATGGCACTCGCTGCTGTCGGCCTTTCGCTCATCTATGGGGTAACCGGGCTCGTCAATTTCGCCCATAGCGAAATGGTCACCTTCGGGGCGGTCATGGCATTCGCTATCGAGTCGCTATGGGGAGGCTTGCCGTTCTGGATCGTGATTCTGTTCACGGCCGTGGTCGGTGGCGTGCTCGGATTCGTTCTTGAAGGCGGGCTCTTCGGTCCTTTGCGCCGACGCAAAATGAACAACATCTCGCTCATGATCGTGTCAATCGGGTTGGCTTTCGTGCTGCGCTACTCGATTCTGCTCTTCTTCGGAAGCGCACCGCAGAGCTATGAGCATTACCGCATTCAGTCAGCCACCGACATCGGCCCGTTCTCGCTTCCGGGCAAGGACTATTGGATCATGGGAGTGAGCTTTATCCTGCTAGTCGCTGTCGGCTTGCTGTTGCAACGCACCAAAATGGGTACGGCCATGCGAGCGGTTGCAGACAATCCACCGTTGTCGCAGTCATCGGGCATCGACGTCGACCGCACGATCATTGCGGTTTGGATTGCCGGCAGCGCGCTCGCCGCAGTCGGCGGATCGTTCCTCGGGCTGACCCAGATCGTCGAATGGCAGATGGGCGAGAAAGTCTTGCTCTTGATCTTCGCCGCTGTCACCCTCGGTGGGCTCGGCACGGCATACGGCGCCATGGTCGGCGGGCTGGCCATCGGCTTCGCCAGTGAGATGTCGACCTTCTGGCTCGATAATGATCTCAAGTTCTTGATCGCGCTGATTGTGCTGATCCTGATTCTGTTGTTCCGTCCACAGGGAATCCTCGGCGTACGGGAGCGATTCGGATGAGTTCATTCACCTCGCTTATCGGTGGCTACGACATCAGCAAGTTGCTTGGCGACTCACTGCGGGCCGGTGTCAATGTGCAGTCCGCCGCCTTCGCTCTTGGAGCGGTGGGCCTGAATTTGCACTACGGCTTCACTGGATTGCTCAACGTGGGCATGGTGGCGTTTATGGCCGCCGGAAGCTACGGCATGGCCATCATCTTCACCCAGGGTCTATTCGGCGGAAGCATTTTGTTGGGCATTCTGGGTGGGCTCGTCTTCGCGACGATCATTGCCCTGCTCGTCGGAATCCCGGCGTTGCGACTGCGATCGGACTACCTGGCCATCACGACGATCGCCATCGGCGAAGTCATGCGAATCTCGTTCAGGTCTCGACGGCTACTCGACATCACTGGCGGACCATTTGGGTTGCCGAGTATCGAGGATCGCAGCGCTGACATCAGTCTGGCCGATCGCATCGGGCGGGACTGGAACCCGTTCTTCAGCGTCGATGATCCGACGAAGACGTTCGGGTTCTGGCGTCTGGATTTCGATGCCAAGACACTCTGGCTGATGATCATCGGCTGGACGCTCGTCGTCCTTTGTTCACTGTTGGTCTGGAAGCTGATCCAGTCACCATGGGGCCGTGTCATCAAGGCCATTCGCGAAGACGAAGATGCCGCCCGAGCCCTCGGCAAGAATGTGTTCGGCTACAAGCTTCAGAGTCTGATCATCGGCGGCTGCATCGGTGCGCTTGCCGGCATTGTTCGCACCCTCGACTCGGGCTTTGTCGAATCGAACCAGTTCAAGCCGCAGACAACCTTTTTCATCTGGACCGTGCTCATTCTTGGCGGTGCAGCTTCGAAGTGGGGTCCCATGCTTGGGGCGTTTGTCTTCTGGTTCGTGCTGGTCTTTGTCGAAGAGGCCCTGCGTCAGGTCATCATCAATGCCGATGACATGGTGTGGATGGGACTCGAAGCAAATGACGTCGGCCGTATGCGCTTGATCATGATGGGCATCATGCTTGCAGCACTCATGATTTGGCGACCGCAGGGCATCCTCGGCAAGAAAGAAGAGGCGTTGCTCGATGCCCGCTAACTCCTCCGAAAGTCACGCGAGCGACGCTCGGCCAACTGCACGCAATGCCGCGCAGATGGCCGTTCGAACAGCACAACCAGAACCAGGCTCGGTCAAGCCCGACGCGATATTGACGATCGATAACGTTTCACGCAGCTTCGGCGGTCTCAAAGCCGTCGACGTTAAACGATTGGAAGTACAGCGGGGCGTGATCACGGCCTTCATCGGCCCGAACGGCGCGGGCAAGACCACGTTCTTTAACCTGCTTACCCGGTTCGACGATCCCGACACCGGAGCCTGGAACTTCAACGGCAAACCCATGCAGGATCAGCGGTCCTATGCAATTGCCAAGGCCGGCATGGTCCGCACCTTTCAGCTCACCAAGTCGCTCGGCAAGATGAGTGTCATGGACAACATGATGCTCGGCGCCAAGAATCAAAGCGGCGAATCGCTGTCGCGTGCCTTGCTCAAAGGGTCTTGGCGTAAACAGGAACGCCGGGTCGAGGCCCAAGCCACCGACCTGCTTGGCCGATTCAACCTCGCCCATATGCGCGATGAATATGCCGCCACGCTTTCTGGTGGACAGCGCAAGCTTCTTGAAATGGCTCGAGCGCTGATGAGTGAACCCGAGTTGATCCTTCTTGATGAGCCGATGGCCGGGGTGAACCCCGCATTGGTGCAATCGCTGCTCGGTCATGTGCAGGCATTGCGCGATGACGGGGTGAGCGTGCTGTTCATCGAACATGACATGGACGTCATCATGGGGATCAGCGATTGGATCGTGGTGCTCGCCGAAGGAAGCGTGATTGCCGAAGGAACGCCTGAGCAGGTGTCACAGAACGATGTCGTTGTCGACGCGTACCTCGGCACGTCGTTTGCGGGCGCTACCGGTGACGGAGCTCGTAGCTCTGAGGGCGACGAGGGGAATCAGCAATGAGCACCAAAATGGTCCTCACCGCCGAGAAACTCATCGCTGGCTACCTGCCCGGTGTTGACATCTTGCATGACTGCAATTTCGTCCTCGGTGACGGCGAACTGGTCGGCATTATCGGCCCGAATGGTGCAGGCAAGTCAACCCTGCTCAAGGCAATGTTCGGACTTGTGCCAATTCGTGAGGGCACAGTGACCCTGCACGGCGATGAGATCACGAACCTGGCCGCCCACCAACTCGTGCGTAAAGGGGTCGGCTTCGTCCCGCAGACCGAGAACGTCTTTCCGTCGTTGACCATCGTCGAAAACCTGCAAATGGGTGCCTATCAGCTCGCCAAAGGCGACGTAGCGGCCCGCATCGACGGCATTACTGAGCTCTTCCCTCGTCTCGGCGAACGGGCCAAGCAGCGCGCCGGACTGCTGTCCGGTGGTGAACGCCAAATGCTTGCAATGGGCCGGGCTCTCATGATGCAACCAGCAGTGCTGTTGCTCGATGAACCGTCAGCCGGACTGTCGCCGGCCTATCAGGGTGAAGTATTTGAGAACGTGCGAGCCATCAACGACACGGGCGTTTCGATTGTGATGGTGGAACAAAACGCGCACCGTTGTCTGCAGATCAGTGACCGGGCGTACGTCCTTGACCAGGGTGCGAACGCCTACGAAGGCACCGGTGACGAGCTGCTCAACGACCCCAAGGTCATCGAGCTGTATTTGGGCACATTGGCCCGACGCTGAACCTCTGCGCCTGCGAACTAGCCGTACCTGACAGCCCAACTGTTGTGAGACACTAGGACGGTGAACATGCGCGCAGGGGTCTGTCTGCTGACCGCCGTCTTTCTCAGCTCGTGTGCAGCGCAACCGTCGCGTCCGGCGGCAACCGGACCGCTGTTCGGCGCGATGTACGCATCGGCAGACATTGACCCGAGCTGGTTTGGCGAACCGGCTATCTCGACTGGCGAGATGCTGTTATCACCTGCCAGCGACGACCAAGAAACGTGGAGCGCCACGGCATTTGCGCGTGTCGGAGCATCGGTTGATGAGCCAAACGAGATGCATGTCGTCATCAGCGAGTTTCGCACGCGTGATCCGTTCCGTGGGGTGGTCTGGACCGTTGTTGATCACATCATCATTCCCGTTGAGGCCGGGGCCGATTTGACCTTCGGCGACCAGCGTTGTGCGCTCGTAGAGGGCAGCCTTGGCCCACACACCCTTCTGATCTCTCAGCTCGATGAGAACACCGGTACCCCGGTCGCAGCCTGGACGGTGACGGCTGACCGATTCGAAGCCTATGAACAAGTCGACCGTATCGATTGCGGGTTAGTCGACGGTTGACGTCGCGTCGTCTTGGCGCAGCGAATTATTGTGACCGCAATGACGTAGACCTGATCCCGACTATTCGTTGAGGTGGTAGCTCGTCATCTCAACCCGTTCACGGGGAGATCGTCAAAATTCAGGCGGGCAGGGTGACCTCAAGGAAGCTGAAGTCGCTGGTCGCGTGGCTGACCGCCCACGGGGTGTTGCCTGGAATGGCGATCGAGTCGCCGGGCTCGAGCATGGACTGGTCGATCGAAAAGCGAGCACTGCCATCGAGCACATAGACGAAGTGAAACTCTCCGCCGAGTGCTGAGGGTGCCCACGAACTGGCTGATTCGGTGGTCACGACTCGTGCGCCAGCAAGTCCCTTGGTTGCGACGCCGATCCCGGTATCGCGGGCGACCCAACCATCGTGACGCCACCCGGTCGGTGGAGTCTCGGCTGCGCGATGACGGACAAAGGTCTGACCACCCCATTCGCGGGTGGGGCTGATCGATGCAGTTGGAAGCTCAAGCTGGTGATCAAACAGCGTCTCATGGCTGGCTGGGCAGCCGATCTCGACAACCTGCGCTCCAGCTGAACTTGCGAGTACCCGATGGCGAATGTGCGGTGGTTGCAGCACCGCGTCGCCTGCAACCATCCGAAATGGTGGCCCTTGATCCTCGTACACAACCTCGACCCAGCCCGTGGACACGAAGATCATCTGGAAGCGGATCGCATGGTGATGCACCATGTCCGGCACCGGGCCGCCATCGCAGACCTCGATGTTCGAAGCGATAAAGCGTCCGCCGAGCCGGCTTGGGATGAGGTCCCGATAGCGCATGCCGGCGCGTCCAATGATCCAATTGTCGTCGCTGACGGCGCGGGAGATCTCAAGCTGTTCGACGAGTGGGGCATCGTTGAGCGCGTGGCGCTGCGTGAAGCTGACGGCGGACCCGTTTGGTGCATGCAGGCTTTCGCGGGCGGTTTCGCTGGTCAACACGATTGGGGGCGGATCGGCTTGGAGCGTTGCATCGAGTCGAATGCGGGTGCCGAAACCAGACAGTTCTGCGCATGACGGTTCATCGGCCGGGGTAATCATGTCGAGCGTGAATCCGAGCGTGTCGGTGAAGAACTCGAGCGTGTCGTCGAAGGGTTGCGCTGGGATCACCACAGCGGCGGTGGTGGCGTTCACGTGACGGTCGCGCCGAGCGCTGAGCCGATCAGCCATGTCAGCAGACATGCGCCAGCCCCAAGGATGACCTGGCGCGATGCGGTGCGGAACCTCGACCGACCAGTGAATTGGGCAAGCGCAACGCCGACAAGTGCAGCTGCCAACAGTCCGAGCATGATGCTTGCGACGACTGCCCCGGAGCCATCAGTAACAAACCAGGGGAGAAGCGGCACGAGAGCGCCGAGCGAAAAGGCCACGAAACTCGACACGGCAGCGGTGACGGGTTGTCCGGTTTCGTTCGGGTCGACGCCGAGTTCCTCGCGGGCGTGAACCTCGAGAGCAACGTCTGGATCGGCCATGACCGCATCGGCCATCTGGCGCGCCTGGGTCTTGTCGACGCCGCGCTTGGCGTAGATCGCCGCTAGCTCACGTGACTCAAGTTCAGGTTTCTCGGCAATCGAAATGCGTTCACGTTCAAGTTCGCGTTCGATCAACTCAGACTGTGCCTTGACTGACACGTACTCGCCGGAAGCCATCGAGGCAGCTCCTGCGAGTAGTCCGGCAACTCCGGCGACGAGGACCGACGAGTCAGACGCATCGGCAGCGGCAACGCCGATGATCAACGCGACGTTAGAGACGAGCCCATCGCTGACGCCGAACACTGCTGCTCGCACCGTTCCGCCCTGGACGTCGCGATGATGGTGAACCATGTGGCTGTGGTCATGGTCGTGCTCGTCAGACAGATGGTCATCAGATGAGGTCGCCATGTCTGCAAGGTAGCGCTAAAACGAGACTCGGGGCCCCACCGAAAGGTGGGACCCCGAGATCCGATTGTGGCCACCGACGGGCGAGCCCGTCAGCGGTTGGTATCAATGCAACAGCACTGCCGAAGCTCGCTGCTGCGTTGAATCAGCCAGCAGCAAAGACCAGTTGGTCTTGGACTTGTTGGTTGCCGTCTGCGTCGTATTCGTAGATGTCGTAGGCGCCTACTGATGGTTCGCCTTCGTCGAGGAAGTCGATGGGGCCGGAGGCTCCGTCGTAGTCGACGTCTTCGCCAGCGTC
>CALDYC010000029.1 GCA_937941245.1 uncultured Acidimicrobiales bacterium
AACGTAATGAGATCAACCAAGATCGACTCGCCACCAGCAATCGTCACGACGTTGGGATCAAGAACGCAATCCTCGGCGTTACCAGCTGTGGACGTAATTTCGAACGTGAAGTCAACCCCGGGATCAGCACCGTCTACGACTTTGTTGATTTCAAACGGGGCCGCATCTGGACAATAGTTCCTCATTGTGTCGACTTCTTTGTGTCGAATCATCAGAGGGTTGTTGAGCGCGATGCAACCTTCGGGAACGTCGATCTCAGTGATCACATAGTCACACGGCACGCCGTCGGCGTTGGCCGGAATAATGTCGAACAAGACCTCGCCGCCAGCCGGTCCAGTGGTGAAGGTTTCGTCACCAGGGCTTACGGCGCACGCCGGGTCGGCACCGTCTGCGACCGTCAGCGTGAAATTGAAGTCGGCGACAGGCGGTTGGCCAATGACCTGCTTGACGAACGAATTCTGCTCAAACTGAGTCGAGCAGTCGTTCTCGAACAGTACGAACTCCGCGTTGCCTTGCATCTTGGGGTTCTCCCCCACCACGGTGCAATCGGACGGCAACTCGGTGACCTGCCAGCCGCAGCCACCGACTGGGGCGTTGTAGATGTCAACGACGCCCAACTCACCATCGGCGAGCGTGACCGTGTCCGGGATCGCGACACAGATCGGATCTACGCTGGTTGGTGCGATCGTAAACTCAAACGGCGCCGCCGGCGCATCGCCAGCGGTGACTGTCTTGCGGATAGCCAGCGTGTCTGGACAGATGTTGTTCACGGTGACGGCATACGATTCAGGACCAGCCGTTACCGGGTTCTCAACCGGCACACACCTGCCGGGGGTGAAGCCGTCGGCGTCAACAACTTCGGTGACCGTGTAGACGCAGGGGACTCCTGCAGCATCGATTGGCTCTACCTGAGTTTCGGCCGAGAATTCACCGACGATTTCAAGCGAGGCATCTACGACGTCGCACTCGTCTTGGTCGCTTGTGATCGTGAAGGTGAAAGCCTCGGCTGGGATAACACCATCGATGGCCTTTGTGATTACCAACACTTCGGGGTCTGGTTGGGCTTGCGCTCCTGAAGAACCGAGTGTAATCAAGGCGACAATGCCCAGCAATAAGACGACACAACCCACCCCAAGGTGCTTTGGGCCAAAGCGAGACATGACAGATTGATAACTCAGAAAACTGCGCATAGTGAACTCCTGAACGCGACTAATGGCTGACCAGCCACTATTGAACTTTACACTATCTATTACGGTTGCAAAAGAGTTAGATGCGCGACCGTCAAGGTCAAATAACACCTCGGACCTGGGGCACGATTACGGCCCTCAAAAGCACCAACAACCACCGATGAGCACCGACAACCACCGACGGGTGCCACGGAAGGCCGAGAAGACCTGGCATTCGAAGAACGAAACGACTAGTCGAGCACAGCCACGACGAGGTCAACTCGCACCGAGTCTCCCCCGTTGTATGGGCCGTGACAGCCGACCGTCGTTCGAGGTCAACGACGCTGGCTGACAGATACGAGGTAGCTCGCGGCGTCCGAGAATGGATCACCCGACCAGGTGCTGTATCGAGCCGTCGGTTCCAGCCCACCGTCGAGTAGGTACTGCTCCCATTCGTCGGCTGTGACGCCGCGGCCCAACCCGAAACCTGCGACGAGATGCCCGCCAGGTCCAACGTGGCGGGCAGCCCCAGCGACGACCGCAGCTTCGGTCCCTGCAGCGACGAACAAGACAATGTTGCCGGCCATGACAACGACATCGAATGATTGGTCCAAGTTGAGTGTCGCCAGGTCCGATGCCACCCACGTCAAGTGCGGGGCCTTGGCTGCTGCTACCGCAAGCATCTGTTCGTCGAGATCGGTGCCGACGACATGGACTGCCCGACGGTCGAGCTCGAGGGCGACCCTCCCCGTACCGCACCCTGCATCGAGCACAGATGTTGGTTCGAAGCCCATCACGAAGTCGACCTCGCCGTGCGGGTTCTGTCCCGCCTGCTCCATGCGCTTCCAGGCCTGGTCGTATGTATCGGCGCGGTCGCCGTTCCACCGCGACTGGGTCATGGTGTGTCTCCTTCGCTGGGTGGGCTGGCATCGCTGGGCGGGCTGGCATCGCTGGGCGGGCTGGCATCGCTGGGCGGGCTGGCAAGCTGATAGTCCGCCACCAGACACGTGACCGCAAAGATCGGAATCGCAGCGGCGAAGTGCACCGTCCCTGGCGCACCGTTCGCAGCTGCGCTGACCGCGATCAAGGTGCGGATCTCGAAGCCGCCTTGACCTGCCTGGGCGCAGACCTGAGCGTCGTCGTAGCTGAGCAGCGCTTCGCGATCGTTGCGGGTCCAGCGATCGAGAAAATCTGCATCAAAAGCGTGGTTGATCTTTCCGCTATCGGGGGTGGCTGGCCAATGGGAGATGCCCCCAGTACCAACGATCGCGATCCGCTCTGGGGCGGCATCGACAGCTCGACGCAGTGCCTCACCAAATGCCCACACTCGAGGCAGCGGCGTGAGTGGAGGACCCTGACAGTTGATATTCACCGGAATGATCGGAAGCTCAAACGTGGGCGTCAAGAAATGCAGCGGAACAGCGACACCGTGGTCAAACTTCCATTCCTCGGCATAGCTGAGGTCAACGGTCGTCATGACTTCAGTGATCAGACGGCGAGATAGATCCCGGTTCCCGGGCGCCCGAAACGGGTCGATGCCGAGCCAATCGGGATCTTCGATCGGTCCTTCGTAGAAATCGGCCATGCCCATCGCAAAGGCCGGCATGTTGTTCATAAAGAAGTTTGCGAAGTGCTCGGCGGCGATGACCACAATCGCCTGAGCGCCGCTTGCCTCGATATCGGAACGCATCTGGTCCAACGCCAAATAGAACTGATCGCGAACCGCTGGGTCGGCCTGGTCGGCGCGGCCAGTAATTCCTGGAGCGTGGCTGCAGATTCCTGCGTAGACGAGCGTCATCAGCGTGGCGCCGTTCGCTGCTGTGCGGCCGGGTCGCCGTGCCCCAAACGGGCGCGGTGCGCTTCGACACCTTCGTACCCGGTCATGGCGTAGACGCCTTCACGGACTGGGCCGTGCTGGTCGATGCCGTCACGCATGAGCTGCAGGTAGTCGGTCCATGCAATCTGGTGAAACGCTGCAAAGTGCATCAGAATCTGACCGTTCACCCCAAGGTGAAAAAGCAGCCCGATATCCGGGATCGTCAACGCCCGGCGTTCCTCGTCAGTCAACGAATAGCGGGCAAGCACGGCTTCGGTATTCGTGCGGTATTGCTGTTGCAGGTCTGGCGTTCGATTGAGATCGAAGAGGCATTTTTGGACGTAATACAAGCTCATGGTCGTCGCTCAACCACCCAAGCGCGGAACCGCATGGGTGTCATAGGCAACGGCGATGTTTTTCGTCTCCATGTAAAAGTCGAAGCTCCAGTCGCCGCCGTCGCGTCCGATCCCACTTGCTTTGGTTCCACCGAATGGCGCGGGCAGGTGTCGGACGTTCTGCGAGTTCACCCAGATCATTCCGGCATCGAGTGCCCGAGCCACGCGATGTCCTCGTCCGAGGTCTGACGTCCACACGTACCCGGCCAGGCCATACGCGATGTCGTTCGCGATGGCGATGGCGTCGGCTTCGTCTTCGAACGGGATCGCCGTCAATGCTGGCCCGAAGATCTCTTCTTGAGCGATTCGCATGTCGTTGGTCGCTCCGGTATACAGCACTGGTTGCACCCAGTTTCCCCCGCTCGGAAGCCCGTCGATCGATGCGCCGGTTATCACGGTTGCGCCCTCAGCCTGGGCGAGCTGGTGGTAGCTGCAGACTTTGGCTCGATGACGATCATGGATGAGCGGCCCGATGACCGCACCGGGGTCAAGCGGGTGACCCACGGGAACCGCCGCCATCTTGGCGGCGAGCCGTTCGACGAACGCATCATGAATCGAGCGTTGAATCAACACCCGACTTGAGCTGGTGCAGCGTTCGCCGTTGAGGCTGTAGATCATGAAGATCACGGCATCGAGTGCCCGTTCAATATCGGCATCGTCGAACACGATCACCGGATTCTTGCCGCCGAGTTCGAAGTGGTTGCGTTTGAGCGTCGGAGCTCCTTGAGCCTGAATCTTCGAACCAGTCGACGACTCGCCGACGAAGGCAATGGCCTTGATCGCCGGGTGTTGCGTCAGCGCCTGGCCCGCGGTCTCGCCGAACCCGTGGACCGTGTTCAGGACTCCGGCCGGAAGCCCAGCTTCGAGCGCCAGCTCGCTTAGCAGCTGAGCGGTAAGCGGCGACCACTCGGCTGGCTTGTGCACGACGGTGCATCCGGCGGCAAGTGCCGGGGCAATCTTCCAGGTGCTCAACATGAACGGCGTGTTCCATGGCGTGATCACACCCACCGGGCCGATCGCGTGCCGGGTGGTGTAGTTCAGGTGATGATCGGTCGGCAGTGCCTGTCCGTCATTGGCGCCCGGGGCCAGATCAGCGAAGAACCTGAAGTTGGCAGCGCCGCGCAACGCCGCGTGACTCATGAACCGCATGGTCTGGCCAGTGTCGACACACTCGGTAACGGCGATCTGATGTGCGTGCCTTTCGATCAGGTCGGCCACACGATGCAAGATCCGCTTGCGTTCGACCCCCGGCGTGGCGCTCCATGTGTCGAATGCGGCAGCGGCAGCGTTGGCTGCGGCATCGATTTCTTGAGCTCCACCCGACGAGACCTTCGCGAGGTGCGCGCCATCAATCGGCGAATGATCATCAAACGTCTCGCCCGATGTGCTCGCCACACGTTCGCCGTTGATGAGGTGCAGGACCGGCTCGGAGGCGAACCTGGCGAGGTGCTCGGTTGCGGCGGCCAGGTTCTCATCGAACGTGTGAGCAGAAGCCATCAGGTGGTCGACTGCTCTGCGAGGCGGGCTCGCACATGGTTGCGGTTGATGCGTTGCTCTGGGTCGATCTCGGCGAGTTCTACCGACCAGGCAATCGCGAGTGGCTGGCGGCCCGGCGGAACAATTTCATTTGACGCTGCAACCTGCGCTTCGGCGGCATCGAGCAACGCGGCACTGAACGACTGTCGTATCCCAAGATCACGGCCTGGTCCGACACGCGCCATGATCGAGACGAACGCGTGGTCGACATCGCCATCGCCAACGCGGTAGTGGTCACGCACCACCGCACGCGTCCGAAGCCCGTCTGCCGGCGGCAGCCCATGGGCAAGCGCACTGTCATGCACCGCTGCCACAAGTGCATCGACATCGTGGCGCTGAGCAACGTTTGCTGACAGCTCGATGGTGATGTGCGGCATGCGACCGTCCTTGTGCGCTGATGCAGGTTTGTCTTGCCGCTCGTTGGTGCGGCGGGTACTGCCACCACGAACCGAGTCGCCAAGACGTGCTTTCACCTGCGATCCTAGGATGCGGTCTGACAGGACTGCTGCTGATCCACCGCGATGGCACCTGCAAACACTGCTCAAGGAGCTGCATGCGCTTCGTCTCGTACACCGTCGAACGAACACCCGGGTGGGGTCTCGTAACATCTGACGGACGTGGCGTCATCGACCTCAATGGACGCATTGACGGCGCAGACAACCTTGGCGACCTTGTTGAGCGCGAACTGATTGCTCAGGCCAAGGTGTTCGCCCATCTGCCAGCCGATCACATGCTTGCAGACCTCACCTACGAACGGCTGCTGCCGTGGCCACGCAAAATCTTCTGCATTGGCGTGAACTATGGCGGACGCAACGCCGAGTATGCCGACACCACCGAGGCGTCATTTCCATCGGTGTTCGTCCGCTTCCCAGACTCGTTCACCGGGCACAACCGTCCACTGATTCGACCAGCCGAAAGCCCTCAGCTTGACTACGAAGGCGAGATCGTGGTCGTTATCGGCAAGCCGGGCCGGCGCATCTCGATCGACGACGCGCGAGACCACATCGCTGGCGTAACACTCGGCAACGAGGGAACAATCAGAGACTGGGTTCGCCACGCAAAGTTCAATGTGACCCAAGGCAAGAACTGGTTCGAAAGCGGATCGCTTGGACCCGAACTTGTGACGATCGATGAGATCCCCGACTTTGCTTCGCTTCGTATCACCACCCACGTCAATGGCGAGCTTCGCCAAGACGACACGCCCGCGACGATGACATACCCGATCGAGTATCAGATCCACTACCTGTCCACCTTCACCGAGCTCCGCCCGGGAGACATCATCTTCACCGGAACACCGACCGGCGCCGGGGCTCGATTCGATCCGCCGGTTTGGCTCGTCCCTGGCGACACCATCGAGGTGCATGTGCCCGAGATCGGCACGCTCATCAACACCGTTGCGGACGAAACGACATGACCGCCATTTCTGTCGAAACAGCGGCCGCTGAAGCTGCTCTGCTTGACCAAGCTGAGCGCTCGGCGACTGCAATACGGCAGACCACCGAAGCTCTTCCCGAGCTCACGATCGACGATGCCTACACGATCCAAGCCGCATGGTTCGACCTGAAAATGACCAATGGCGAGAAGCTTGTTGGGCACAAGATCGGCCTGACCAGTCGGGCCATGCAACAAGTCATGCAGATCGACACCCCAGACTCGGGATTCATCACCGACGCCATGGTGTTCGAACCTGGCAGCACACTTCAGGCTGCGACGTTCTGCGACCCGAAAGTCGAGCTCGAACTCGCCTTTGTACTCAAGCACGATCTTGTCGGCGCCGATCTGAGCGTGGACGACGTCATCGATGCCACCGATTGGGTTACCCCTGCCGTTGAGCTGATCGCCGCTCGGTCCTTCCGCCGAGACCCGACGACTGGGCGAGCGCGCACCGTTGTCGACACGATCGCTGACAACGCCGCAAACGCGGGCATTGTTTGTGGAGGCGAACGGCTCGATCCGCGCGAACACGACCTTCGCTGGATCGGGGCAATGGCGAGCCGAAACGGCACGATCGAAGAGAGTGGCCTTGCTGGTGCGGTCCTTGGACACCCGGCGCGTGGCATCGTGTGGCTCGCACGGCGGTACCACGAACAGGGACTTGCGCTTCTTGCCGGGCAGACCATTCTCGCCGGGTCCTTCACCCGGCCGATCGACAT
>CALDYC010000030.1 GCA_937941245.1 uncultured Acidimicrobiales bacterium
GGTTCCGAGACCGAAGCCCATGCCGAAACGAGCTTCGGACATCAGCACGTGATCCGGTCCCCGATGTTGTTCCTGCATCGCCACCGCAGCGCCCTCGGCGCTCAGTAGTCGCAGACCGTTGGCTTCGCCACCGTTCGCAAGCGCGGCGTGGATCGTCGCCACCGAACGGGCATTGCCGAAGCCACCAGCCGCAGGAATGAGCGCCTGACGCCATGCACGTGTGCGGGGTTCGAGAGCGGTTAGTGCCGGATTGCCCAAGGTACGCAACGCGATCGAGGTCGGATCGATATCTGACATGGTGTCAGCGAGACTCGGAGGAGCGATGAGATCACCGACGCGGTCGTCGTGCTCGGCGTCGAGGCACAAGTGGAAGTCGGCTCCCATTGGACCGGTCACCTCGCGCCGGAAGAACGTGTCCATCGATTCGCCGGCGGCTCGACGGAAGATCTCACCTTGCAGATACCCCTGGCTCAGTGCGTGATATCCCGATGCGGTGCCTGGTTCCCACCATGGCGATTCGGCGGCAAGCAGGCCGCAAAATGCGTCCCAGTCGTACAGATCTTCGGCGGTGACCGGCACCGAGACGCCAGGCACCGCCGACGTGTGACTCATGACATGGCTCACAAGCACCCCGTCCTTGCCGTTCTGGGCGAATGCGGGCCAGTACTCGGCGACCGGGGCGGAGAAGTCGAGTTGTCCTCGGTCGGCAAGCATGAGCATGCAGAGTGCGGCCATCGTCTTGGTGGTCGAGTAGACGTTGACAATCGTGTCTCGTTCCCACGGGCGTCCAGACTCGTCTGCGTCACCAGCCCAAAGATCAACCACGAGTTCACCTTCGACCGTGACGGCTGCCGACGCTCCGACCTCGGCGCCATTTGCAAAGTTCGCTTCGAAGGCTTGTTGCACCGCAGCAAACCTTGAATCGCAGGTGCCGTGAGTTTCCATGTCTGTTCCCCTGTTGATTCGCAGCGAGCATCGATGCCTGAACCTCGATACCCGAGTCTTGATACCTGACGCTCACTGATGATTGTTGTTGACGTTTCGAAGCTTGGGCTGGCAGCTACTTACCCATTGGCAAGGGGCACCCACGTGCGACACGGCTGAGATCGCAGCGCGACGCACGCTGGCGGCTCAGCAGGAACGTCGATGCCCGGCACCATCGATAGCACCAACTTGGACTGGCGCTCAGCGTCGTGTGCGATCTCGTTGGTTTCGCCGCCTGGGAATGTGGTGTCGAACGCCCACGTGGGACGTGCCCCGCCGGGCGCGTCGACGGTGACCCTCAGTCGGCTTCCTGAGCGGAACGCGTGGCCGAACGGAAAAATCTCGACACGAGCCTCGACGAACTCGCCGGCAGGCATGAGTTCATAGTCCGCTTCGGTGTGAGTATGAACAGGCATATTGGCGAGCGACTTCGCTTGATCCAATGCTCGATGGCTGGCTCGCAACCAGCCGGATTGCACATACACCTCGGTGCCGTCGGGACGGATCTCTGACACCGTCACTTCGAGGTCTGTGTCTTCGGCACTCGAACGCAACCACAGGTCCAGGGATCCCGAGCCGATGAACACGGTGTCATCGCTGAATGGCTCAGTGATGAACTCCACACCAGTCCCGACGGGGATCGGTTCCCAGTCGAGTTCAACATTCGCAGCCCAAATGCCGGAGCTGCCACCTTCATAGAACGTGGCCTCGACATTGCCAGGATTCTGCACCCACCTCGACGGTGACGAAGCCGGTTCCGTTTCGGCTACGGGGTCGGAGGTCAAGGTTCCAGGGCCGAGATACCAGGTCACGAGCTCGGCCTGCGGGATCGGCCACGCGTCAAAGCCCGCTTCGTAGCGGGGCGATGGCGAACCGGCGGGAGCAGTGTCAGACGCGCCATCTTCGAACAAGATGCGAATCTGCGGATCACGTTCGAAGGCCGCTAGCGCCTGGTCGTAGGTCAGGTCTGCGAACCTGTCGCCGGTCGGAAGCGGCGCACTCGAACCAGTCAGCCCCGCGACGAGCAACGTCGAAGCCAACGCAGCCGAACCGAGGTCAGGCGTGCGCTTGGCGACGTAGAGCGAAAGGAACTCGACGTAGCGTTCGAAGATCGCGGGGTTGGCGAGCGATTCCGTGTGCGACCCGTTCATCATGGTTGCGAACAGCGCAGGCGATGACGTGAACTGGTCGAGCATGACCGGGAAGTGGCCACCCGTTTGTTCGTCCTGCCACGCACCTGCGAGAAAAACTGGCACGTTGATATCTGGCACGAACAGCCGAGGCGCCAGCGGGTCGCTCACCTCAGGGACATAGAACACATTGGCTTCGATCAGCGCCGCCGCATCGGTGTTCTGCAAACGGAGTAGCTGGTTTGCTGCACACTCGGTATCGCCTGCGTCAACCTGGCCCTGTTCCCAGCCCTGGCCGTACGGTGCAGAGTCGGCCTGTCTCTCGTCGGACCAATTCTTCGCAAACCCGGTGTTGAGAATGCCACCTGGGTACAAGGTGCTCAGCGTTGCATCGTCAAGGACCGATAGCGGCGTGATTGCCGCCAATGACGGCGGCTGCGTGCTGGCGACGTACAACTGAGAAATGCCCGGATACGAGATGCCAACCATGCCGACCTCGTTGCGTTCAACCCACGGTTGTGCCGCAATCGCTTCGATCACGTCGTAACCATCGATGAGTTGCATGGGTTCGAAGTACTCGAATGATCCGCCGGAGCAACCCGTTCCCCGCATATTCACGCCGACGTAGGCGTACCCGAGCGTCGTGAACAGCGTGGCAAAGGTTCCATCACCCGGATTCGAAGGGCCGTATCCCGAATACTCCACGACAGTAGGAAACGGCCCGTCACCAGCCGGAAAGCTGACGTTCGCCGACAGGGTGGTTCCGTCGCGCGTCTCGATGTAGCCGAAGCCTGCACCGATGTCTTGGGAGCTGTAGAACGAAGCGTCGGGGTGGTCGTCGTCGTAGTCAGCGACCCGCAGCTCAGCCGGGTCGACGTTGTAACGAGCGTCGTAGGTCCCCGACGGGGCCGCGCTGCCGTACTCGGCGGTGTAGTCGCCGGCCGCGAGGTCCCGAAACAGCAGTGAGCCGAACTCGTCAGTGATGCCAGTGGTTGCTGTGCCGTCGGCCGCGGTCACGGTGACTTGCACGTCCGAAGTGTCGCTCAGCACCGCTATCTGGTTCACACCCGCTGACCAGGTGACCGCTGCGCTAAGAAGATCGATGGGCTCCCCGATGGGATCCACCGGTGAGTCGGCGATCTCAGTGGTTACATCCGGCTCGATTTCGGTCTCGCGGTCCTGACCGGTTTCCTGGCGCACATCGGCCGGGTCAGCAGAGTCGTCGCCGCCACAAGCAACAGCCACAAGGGCAAGCGCAACGAGAACAGCCAGCAGGCGTCGGATCATGACCGCATTGTGTCATGCCGGGATTGCGTGACCCTCATGGTCGACGGCTCGGTGGCCGCTGCCGCGGTAGACGACAAAGCGCGACCTTCCCGTCTCTTTGGCCCGATACATGCCTAGATCCGCTCGATGGACAAGTTCTCGAGGGTTGGCACAGCTGTCGCCCGAGATCGCAACACCGATCGACGCACCAATTTCGATAGTCCCAGTCACCAGCTGGAACGGCGCGGCGAGGTCCGCCACAAGCCTGTCAGCGATGGACCGGGCGCACTCGAGCGTTTGGCCGGGAGCAACGACCACAAACTCATCGCCGCCAAACCGGGCCACCATTCCCTCCGCCGGAAGGCGGCGATGGATTCGCTTTGCAGCCATTGTCAGCAGCGTGTCACCAACATGGTGCCCATGGGCATCGTTGACAGATTTGAAACCATCGAGGTCGATGAACAGCGCGACCACCTCATCGGTTGGGTTGATCGGTGCAAGTGGGTTGGTCGGCATGCGCGCATCACGTTCGCGAAACACCTGGCCCAGGTACCGGTCAAGCGCCCGGCGATTCGGCAGTCCCGTGAGACGGTCGATACACGTCTCGCGTTCGAGGGCCGCGTTGGCCCGATGCAGGTCGTCGATGAGGTCGGCGTTGTGACCAAGAAGCGCGACGCTGTCGCGCTCACGCATCTGCGTGATCCTCTCTAACACCACGGCATAGACCGCAATGCACAGAGCGGCGGGCGCAACCCATCGAGCCACACCAATCCCTGAAGTCGCGTAGGCCGCGATCGACAGGGTCGAGAAACAGAGATGAAAGCCATAGAAGGATCGACGGCGACCCGATAGCTCAATCACGCTGGTCAACATGATGAACGGAATGGCGATGGCAAGCCAGACCTGTGGCAGTTCTGCGTTGGGCAACATGATCCATACAAACGAGCCCCAGGCCAAACCGGCGAGGACATCGTGCATCCAGGCTGTTGCGCCAGGAGACACACGAGACCCAACGGCCCATCTAAGCGGACGCCGACTGGCGACGAGCACCACGATGAACGCGACTCCCGCCACCAAGCGAGCGAGCGACACCACGTTGCGGAGCAAGACCGCACCCACCACCGCCGACAGCGGTGCGATCACAACGTTCACCTGCTGTATCCGAGCTCGCGATGCTCCAACCATCGCCGGGGCGCGTTCGCCCACCGTCGCCCGGTATTGATCGGAACAAGGTGGCGTTGAGGTCACGATGACTTCAGTGTGGACTCCCATCACGACTCGGACATGTCGCCCGGGAACAGTTGCCTGCGTCGCCAGTTGATCAGCCCCGATCATTCGGCCTATCCGGCTGGGTGAACCTTCCCGAACCCGCGACCCGATCAGCTGGCCAGACGTCGTGCTTCCAACGCAATCCAACCGTTCCCTACGCGCCGTCCCCATTGCTGCTCGATCGGGGTGCTGTCAGCCTGCGACCATGCGCCTGTCAGAACTGCCTCGACCACCAGCCGGCTCTTCATCCGATCTGCGCCGCCCGATCGTCGTTGCGGCTGTCGCCCTGGGACTCGTCGTTGGCTGCATTGCATCGCTGCTGCCAGCGGTCACGGGATTCAGCGTTGCAACCGCGTCAGCTCAAGGCGTAACCGGCCCGACGCCTGACCAGCTTGCCGACGAGGGCCTGGTCACGATTGACGATGTGAACACCGGCGTTCTGTTGTTCGAGACCGATACACCCGGCTGGTTTGTGACCGCTCCGACTCTCAAGACGGACATCGATGTCGCTGTCAGCGGTCCAATTGTGCGGGCTGCCGTTACTCAGTCGTTCCGCAACCCCGCCGACGTGTTCGTCGAGGGAACCTACGTGTTTCCGTTGCCCGAAGGCGCCACAGTCGACACCCTTCGTATGCGTGTGGGCGATCGGTGGATCGAGGGCAACATCGCCGAGAAGGCCGAAGCACGAGAGATCTTCGAAGCTGCCCGCGAGGCTGGCCAGGTTGCATCGCTGGTCGAGCAACTCCGACCGAACATGTTCACCACATCGGTCGCCAATATTGCGCCAGGCGCTGACGTCGTCGTCCAGATCGAATATCAGGAAACGCTCATGCCTCGAGACGGCCGATTCGGGTTGCGCCTGCCCCTGGTGGTTGCTCCTCGATACTCAACGAGCGGCCAGCAGGTCTCTGAGCTGACTGCCGCCGGGTGGTCAACAGTCAACGATCCCTCCGTCCACCGTGGTGCGGTCTCGAGCCGCGACGACGCCTTTGACAGAGAGGACGAGATCCGCAACCCCGTCGATATCAGCGTTGCACTCAACGCTGGCTTCCCGCTCGGCGAGATCGCGAGCGAACACCATGTGGTCACCACGACCTTCGCAGACGACAGTTCCTCGCAGATCACCCTCGATGGTCCGGTTCCGGCCAACCGGGACTTCCTGCTGTCATGGAAGCCTGATTCGTTCGATGAGCCGTATGTGGCGACCTTTAGCGAACAGCGCAGCGACGAGACACACCATCTCGCGGTACTCACCGCACCAACCACCCAGACGAACGAAGGTGAAGGGCCAGCGCGCGAGGTGATCTTTGTGCAGGACACCTCGGGGTCGATGTTCGGCGACTCGATGGATCAGGCCCGCGCCGGGCTGTTACTTGCACTTGATCGCCTCGACGAGAACGACACGTTCAACATCATCGAGTTCAACTATGACTGGACGCGATTCGCCAGCGCTCCCGTGCCGGCAACCAAGCGCAACCTGGGCGACGCCGCAGATTGGATTCGCACGCTCCGAGCCGAAGGTGGCACCGAGATGCTTCCGGCACTCCAGGCTGCGCTCAACACCGACCGCCAGTCTGTCGACGAGGACCGACTCCGCCAGGTGATCTTCCTCACTGACGGCGCGGTGTCTGATGAGCAATCCATGCTGCGATTGATCGAGACCGACCTCAACGACACTCGCCTGTTCACCGTGGGGATCGGCGCGGCGCCGAACAGCTACTTCATGAGCGCCGCCGCCCGGTCAGGGCGCGGCTCGTTCGTGTACATCAACAATATCGACGCAGTTGAACTGCAATTGCAGTCGCTCTTCGCAAAGATCGAGAACCCCGCCATTGTCGGGCTTCGAACCCAAGAGCTACCTCAGAACGTCGAGATCTCACCGTCGCCGATCCCCGACCTGTACCTCGGCGACCCGGTCATGGTGACCGTGCGTGTTCCTGCAGGCTCCGACGTGGCCGTAGACGAGCTGGTTCTCACCGGATCCTCAGGCTCCGAGACGGTGACACTGAACGTTCCACTGTTGAGTGGTGAAGAGCCCGCAGTAGGAAGCGGACCTCGCGCCGGTGTCGCCCGGCTGTGGGCGCGCGAGCACATACGAGACCTCGAGGCAGAGAGGCTGTCACAAGGACTCAGTACCCCGGACTTGGAAACCATCGATAGCCAGATACTCGAGACTGCCCTCGAGTACGGCATCGTGAGTCGGCTGACATCGCTTGTCGCGGTTGACGTCGAGATCACCCGTCCGAGTGATGAAACGGCGACAACAACGAGCATCACGCCGAACCTGCCCGATGGTTGGGATCCGGCGGCATTCGCGCCCACATCAGACGGCGCCGTCGATCTGTCGTCGCAAGCTCGAGCAAGGCTCGAGGCCGCCGCATCGGACAAGCAGATTGACGGCGGCTCGGGTGGGCCGGTCTCGCTTCCTGCCACCGCCACCAACTGGCAACTGCAGGCGTTGCTTGGCGCGAGCCTGATCGTCGGCGGCGGGACCTACCTCGCCGGTACCCGCCGCCGACACAACGCATGACCAGGCACAAGCGGGCCGGATTGGCCGTGGTGTTGATCGGCGTTGTCGTGTTGGGCGGAGCCCTGGCCCAACCGGCCAAGGCCCACCTCGGACGCGGCATGCTCGAAGCCACCTTCTCGGCCCGTCTCGCCGCTCCCGAGGCGGCACGCGCCGACGCCAGTCAGTGGCGTCCCTGGAGCTGGGCTGCGATGTCCCCCATTGGCGAAATCCGATTTCCTGCTCTTGGCGAGTCGCGGATCATCGTTGACTCATCGAGCGGCGAGGCCCTCGCCTGGGCCGTCGGCCACGTCCCTGAGACTTCGCCGCTCGGAACACCTGGTCCCTCGGTGATCGCTGGACACCGTGACGGCACATTTTCGCTACTCGCGGACGTCTCTGAGGGCGACGTGATCGAAGTCACGACCCTCGCCAACCATGAACTTCGCTACGTCGTCGAACATCAGGTCGTGGTGGACGCTGACCACTACGAACTGCCGATCGAACGCCACGGTGATGACGAGTTAGTGCTCGCAACCTGTTGGCCAATCGACGCGTTAGTAACGGGCTCCGAACGGCTGCTGATCCGAGCCCGTTTGATCTCGTAGGGACAGCGACTCACAGATCTGGCATTGTCCACCGCACTCGTCACGGAGCGCTGCACCTGTCACCGAGCACTGCACTCGTCACGGAGCGCTGCACCTGTCACCGAGCAATGCACCTGTCACAGAACACTGCATCCGTCGCGCAGCCGGGCGCAAAGTCGGGCGCTCGTTCATAGATGCCTTTGCCGTCGCCCTTGATCACCTGTGTCTCAGAGCGTAGAGTGC
>CALDYC010000031.1 GCA_937941245.1 uncultured Acidimicrobiales bacterium
CGGGTGATCATGCGACAGCAAGCTCTCGATGCTCGGGTCGATGACCCGGGCCAGGTCCCCGTGCTGACCTATTTGCTCAGGTCAGGATCAAACCGACCAGGGGCCCTTGACTTTCAGCAGTCGGCGAGCGTCTACGTTCCGCGCCTGCACAATTCGACCCTCGAGGACTTGCTCGGTGCGGCCGACGCGGTTCAGGCAGGCGACGAGCTTGACCCACATCTCGTGCTGGCCCTGACGGCCGGATCCTCGGCTGGTGGCGCCCGTCCGAAGGCGACAATGGTCGCCGACAAGCGAGAGGTAATCGCGAAGTTCTCATCGTTGACCGACACGTATCCGGTGATTCGGGCCGAAGCGGCAGCGATGCGCCTCGCCGGTCTCGTTGGCATCGATGTTGCCGACACCGAAGTGATGATGGTCGCAGGGCGCGACGTGCTGCTGGTTGATCGATTTGATCGTGACCACATGGGTGCGCGGCGATCGTTCGTGTCCGCTCTCACGATTCTTGGCTTCGATGAGATGGCGGGGCGACACGCGACATACCACGATCTTGCAGATGTGGTTCGGCAGCGCTTTGTGCACCGCAAAGCGACATTGCGTGAGCTGTTCTCTCGGATCGTGTTCAACATCGCGATTGGCAATACCGATGACCACGCCCGAAACCATGCTGCATTTTGGGACGGAGAGCGATTGGCGTTGACCCCCGCCTATGACATTTGCCCACAAGCTCGTGCCGGCGGGGAACAGGCGCAGGCAATGGCGATCGCTCCGGGTGGTGGCCGGTTGTCGCAGTTCGTGACGTGTCTGCGGGCAGCCGCCCACTATGAGCTGTCCGAAGCCGATGCTCGTTCGATCATCGAGGGGCAACTTCGCACGATTACTCGCCGCTGCGGTGAGGTCGCCGACGAGGTGGGCCTCTCCCAGGCTGAACGCCGGGAATTGTGGGGAACCCGGGTGCTCAACCCGTTCGCGTTCTACGGCTATGAAACCGACATCGAATATCGGTAGTCGCACCGCCCACGTCGATGACGCAACCTATCGAGCGGGACGAGGAGCCTCAGGCGAGCTGCGCCGGCTTGGCCAGTGCGCCAGATCGCTAGATTCGATTCTTCGATGACCCTGTTCGACGATGGATCTGAGCCCGAGGAGCTGTTAGCTCATGGCGGATCGGCTGTGCTGTATCGATCGGTCGTTGATCCGGGTGTGGCCGATCGGTTGTGCCGTGAACTCGGCGAGCAGATTTTGTGGGATCAGCCCACGATTCGCATGTACGGCAAGACAATGCTGCAGCCCCGGCTCGTTGCCTGGTTTGGCGATGCGGGGATGAACTACAGCTACTCGGGCACGACGATGCACCCGCAACCCTGGTTGCCAACGCTCGTTGGGTTGAAGGCCGAATGTGAACGGCTGGCCGGGGTGCGTTTCAACAGCGCACTTGCGAATCTGTACCGAGACGGACAAGACAGTGTCGCCTGGCATGCAGACGACGAACCAGAGTTGGGAGTCGATCCGGTGATCGCATCGCTGAGCCTGGGGGACGTGCGGCGCTTCCGGCTACGTCACACCGACACCCGCGATGTTGTGTCGATCGATCTGCCAACTGGTTCGGTCGTGGTTATGTCGGGCCGTTGCCAGGCCGAATGGATGCACGAGGTACCAAAGACCAAGCGGCAGGTAGGGGCGAGAATCAACCTGACGTTCAGGCGAATCATGTCTGCACGACATCTCGAGCTCGATCAAACCGACAGCTGATTCGACGAGAAAAGTTTCGATCGGTCTGGACATTCGTGCCCCGAGTTTCGAGTGTTAGGTGTGGTGCAAACCGTGACTCCTTCGATCAGTACGCCAACCAGTAGCTATTCCGGGGATTTTGACGCCCTCTACCGGGCCGAGTTCGCCTCGACAGCGGTCATCGCCGGCACCACTGCGGGCAACCGACTGGTTGGCGAAGACATCGCGCAAGATGCGTTTGAACAGGCTGCCGCAAAATGGGCAGAGGTCTCCCAACTCGACCGCCCGGGCGCATGGGTACGGCGAGTAGCGATCAACCTGGCCGTGAGCCGGCGTCGTCGCTTCGCTGCCGAAGCGCGGGCGATCCTGCGATTCGGGGCTCACGACGACGCTCCGGACCCGGCCGCCGAGCGATTCGGTCGCCCCGATCTATGGCGTGCGGTTGCTCGATTGTCGCCGCGCCAGCGAGCGGTCATCGCCTTGCGGTACCTCGATGGCTATTCGGTTTCCGAGATCGCAGACACGCTCGAAATCACTGTCTCGGCAACAACCTCGCATCTTCACGACGCACGCCGACGACTCGCCAACGAACTCGGAGGACATGACCAATGAACAATCTCGACGAAGAACTCAAAGCAACACTGCTCGGGGAACGAGCAGCTGTCGCCGCTCGATTCGCCTCGGGCCACGCTGGGTCCCGTCGCCCTCAAACGGCGACGGCTCGGGTGCCGATGCGGCAACGTATTGCCGTCCTGGCAATCCCGATGGGGCTGGCAGCGATCGTCGCGGTATTCGCGTTCAGCATGTGGGGCAACACCGAATCAGGGATCGTGCGGACAGCCGTTGTTGCCGACCAGCCGACAAACGAGCAGGCATCAGCCGACGAACCGGCGCCGAACGGTGAGATGGCAACCGACGAAAGTACGCCGCCCACGCAAGACTCGCCACGTGCCGACGGCCCGCCGCCCGACGGCGTGTCGCCCGAGAGCATCGAACCAACGTGGACCGAACCGGTCGAAGCCGGTACGCCAATTGCCATAGCCAATGGAGGCGAATTTGATGGCGACTTCGTCGAGATGCGACTCGTACCGTCGTTTCTGGTCAGCGGTTTGCCAGAACCCACGATGGAACAATTCACCGCGATCAGCAGCCTGAGTTCCAACTCCGAGGAGATCTACTCAGTTGCCCCAGACGGCACCGTGAGTTTGCCAACAATAAGAGATCGCGATGTGTTCACGTTCTCTGCGCCGATCGGTGACACAGGATGCATCTGGACCTCAAACCCTCAGACCCTCTTGGCGCTCGTCGCTGGCCAGCCGGGCGAACTCCCCGTCATGGCACCAGACTTCTCGCCCCTGTGTATTGGAAGCACTTCTCTGAGCTTCGACGAACCAACTAGCCCGGTGCAGGTCCGATTTGTTGACCAAGATGGTGGCCCTGCAGATCCTGTGCAGGTCGTTGCGCTGGCCATCCGCCAGACGACTGGCTATGAACCGGCATCGTCTGTGCTGGTGCTCGCACCGATGATTGACAATCTGTTGCAGGTCTTCACCATCGAACAGGCGAGCTTGCTCATCGCCACCGGAACCGGTGCAGACGGATGTGCCCTGACCGGTGCCGGTGTGATCCCGGCTGCGTCGCAACGAACGTCTGACACCGAGATCATCGTGACGATCTCGCAGGACTGCACGAGCAGCTAGCGGCACGAGCAGTACCGGGCGCTCACCGCCCCCCGAAGCGACGATGGGAGCGCCCGACGTTGTTGCGTATCAGTCTTGGCCCCAGCCCCAGCCCCAGCGCCCATGCCATGAGGTCTCGTCTTCGTTGCGACGGCGAGTCGCGGCCATAGCGGTCGAACCGACCAGGATGGCCATTAACCCGAGTGCCGCAAGGGACCGATGATTTCGGCCAGTCAGTGCCAGCACGCCACGCGTTGTCGGCAACGCAGCAGCCGGAACATCGCCAAGCGCTTGCTCGTCGAGGAACGGACCGGGATAGACGACCGGCTCGCCGTCAACGAGTGATTGGTACTCGGCGGTTCCCGGTTCGAAGCCCGGCGTCGGTGCAGCCATGCCTCATTCTGCGATACCACCTGAGCTCGCACCAATTACACCTGCCGAGCTCTGTGGGCGGTTCGTGGGTTGCGCTGATCAGTCGCGTAGTCCGAGCTTGCCAACCAGTCGAGCGCGCTTCATGAGCCACCAGCCTGACTCGATG
>CALDYC010000032.1 GCA_937941245.1 uncultured Acidimicrobiales bacterium
GATATCGATAAGGCCAGCGAATCTGTCGACTCCGCGTCAGCTACCGATGCGTCAGCTACCGATGCGTCAGGTACCGATGCGTCAGGTACCGACTCCGCGTCAACTGCCGATGCGGCAACGACCGACTCTGTCGAAACTGAAGAAGCTCTCGAATCAGCAGAACCCATAGCAGCGACCATTTGGGTCTCTGACCCAAACTGCGAGACCTTCGTCGAAGAATCGGCGTCAGTCTCCGCGAACTACACCGCCCGTGATCTCGTCGACGGGGTTCTAGCGGCAAGTTGGGCTGGTACCGATCCGGCGATTGTCGACGTGGTCGTTGCGATCGATCCCGAAACAGCCATCGCTGAGGTCGACCTGACCCAAGCCCCGACGTCGTCGCGTCAACTCCAGTCGCTGTCGAGTTGTGAGATGCATGTGCTGTTCGGCGCGATTGAACAGACTCTGGTTCGCGACCCCAAACTCGGTATTGACGCGGTCGAGTTCTTTATTGGTTGATGACTTCTTTGCTGACTCGCGAGCTCGTTTGCTAGCTAGCGGCTGCGTCCGAAGCTTCGGCGAGCTCCGCTCCCTCGTTTGCGACAGCGACGGGTTCGCCCTCGAAGACCTTTTCGCCGGCCAGCACCGCCTTCGCGACCCGGCGAAGACGGAATGAATCGAGTGGTTTGATGAGCCAACCGTCGGCATCGGCCTGACGTGCGAGCCAGCGGTCAGCATCGCGATCGAGCAACATAATGACCTTGGTTGGATCGAGACGACCCATGGCAATGTCGTGTCGAAGGTCGATGCAGGCGGCGACACCGCCTTTGCTTCCGATCTGCAGATCGAGCACGACCAGGTCAGCGTCGAGCTGGTCGGCCACGTTGCCGATCTCATGGCTGTCGCTGATTCGAGCTACCGATGTGTCGGGGCTACACAACGCGGCCGAAACCTCGTCGTAGAGCCAGTCTGCGTCAGTTGCCAACAAGACCTGTGTCACACGTTGCAGGCTACTCAACGATCGCGACGATGGCAGAACTGCGAGCGATGTACCATCGTGTTTCACTTTCGGAGGCACCCATGTCTGAGTTTGAAGTCGAGGTTGACGAGCACGAGGACCACAGCGTTCTGCGTCCCCACGGTGATATCGATGCCTACAGCGTCGGCACGTTTCGCGAGGCACTAACTGGCGTCGCTGAGGTCAAGCGTTTGTTGATCGATCTGTCCGAGGTTCCTTTTATGGACTCAGCCGGTCTTGGGGCACTCATCGGTGGTATCCGTCGCAACCGCGACAACGAAGGCGTGATCGTGGTGGCCTGCGGCAAACCAGCCCTCACCCGACTGTTGCACACCACCGGTTTCGATCGGATCGTGCCGGTCACCGAAACACTCGAAGACGGCATTGACAAACTGCTTGAAAACGACAACGACTGAGGCCGCGGTGATCCTGCGCCGCCGAGCGGCCGTTCTGTGCCTGGTTGTCTCGCTGCTGTTGCAGGTCGCAGGCTCGCTCTTTCAGCCAGCTTCGGCTCAATCCGATTCGAGCGAACCAGACACGACGTCGGGCTCTGGCGTGGCATCGGTCCTGCAAGTAACAGGTCTGCTCGACCCAATCGTTGCCGACTTCGTGATGAGTGGTATACGCAAGGCCGAAGATCAGAACCTTCGCGTTGTCACCCTGCAGGTGAACAGCCGCGGTTCGGTTTTGAGCGACGACGCGCTGAACGATTTCGCCGCAGCGATTGCCGACGCTGACGTGCCAATCACGATGTGGATTGGCCCGAGCGGCGCCCGCGCATATGGCGAATGGGTCGATTTGGCTTCGCTCGTTGATCGAGTCGGCGTCCCGCTTGGCTCGCGTCTCGGTAACGCGGCCGATACGTCGTCTCTTGATTCGCGTTTCGGGACCCCATGGGGAAGCGAACGATCCCGCCTGGTGAACGACACAGTGGGCAGCGAGCAGGCGCTCGAGTTTGGCTACGCGTCGTATCCCGCGCCGACACTCGGCGATTTCCTCGTCGGCTTGGGCGACCTCGGCGTCGACTCGCAGGCTGTCGATTCGAGCACCCAGCTGCAGACCCAAGTTCGCCTCGAAGCCCCTTCGTTGGTGCGCCAGCAGCTCCATACCGCCGCAAGCCCACCCGTCGCCTACCTGCTGTTTGTCATTGGGCTAGCGCTGTTGGTCTTTGAGTTCTACACCGCTGGCGTCGGCGTGGCCGGTGTAGTCGGTGCTGTCATGTTTCTGCTCGGCACCTTCGGCTTTGCCATCCTGCCAGTGCGCTGGTGGGCACTCGCTCTCATTGTCGTTTCGTTGCTTGCCTTCTCGGTCGATGTGCAGACTGGTGTGCCTCGTTTCTGGACCGGTTTTGGTGCGCTTGCGCTGCTGATTGGCACGCTGTTTCTCTACGAAGACCCCGCGTCAATGTCGTGGATTCCCATGCTGGTAGGGGTCGTCGGTATCTCGTCGATGATGCTCAGCGGCATGCCAACCATGGTTCGCACCAGGTTTTCCACACCCACCATCGGTCGAGAGTGGATGGTGGGCGAATCGGGTACCGCCGTTGAACCTGTTGACCCTGATGGTGTTGTGGAAATTCGCGGTGCATTGTGGCGTGCGCGCACCAATCGTGCCACACCTGTCGCGCGAGGCGAACTGGTGAAAGTGGCGTCAGTAGAGGGTTTATGGCTCGAGGTAGAGCCAGTAGACGGCGCGGCACGTGACTATCGCGAGCGCCGAAGCTCATCTGTGGACGACTGATTTCCACAGGGTTCCACCCCACATCGCGTGCTTTCCCAAGTTGTTCACATCCCCTGTGGATAACTTGGCCAAGATGCGCCAAAAATGCCTGAAATTGCATCTTGCGTTTGCCGGCTGCGACCTCTAGGTTCATCGCAGTGACGAGCGTCACAGACGAACGCCGGGGGGTGTCCATGTCAGGATCAATGGGGGATATGAAGTGGCAGCAAAAAGCTGCCTGCCGAGGGCCGCAGGCCGCAGCGTTCTTTCCGCCACCACTGGGCGAGCCACGACAGGACAAAACCCGCCGCGAGGCACAGGCCAAGGCGATTTGCCAGACCTGCTCGGTTCGTCGCGATTGCCTTGACTACGCGCTGTCCATCGGTGAACGTCACGGCGTGTGGGGCGGCCTAAGCGTGATTGAGCGTCGCAACCTTCAGACCGCCGAAGCGAGCTGAACCGAACCGGTCTGGAGCCTGTCGATCAGACTTTCGGCAGGCGAGGGCCAGCAATCCGCAGATCTTCACGACGACGGGTCATCCCGGTCGAATCGAACAACCCGAGCAGCGGAATCGTGTATTTGCGAGACGTGCCCCATACCGACCTGATCTCGGCCACAGTGATTCCGTCGGGCTGGTCAGCGAGCGCCTTGGCAAGAGCTTGCGCCGCTTCGTCGATCGCGGTCTGCGCGAAGAACATGCCATCGGATTGCACCACCAGCCCACGCCGCACCAATTCGCGCACCTCGTCGCGGTCAGTGTTGCCGGGTGGCGGCGGCTCAATGCCGGCTTGTTGCAACGCCAGCAAGTACGGATGATCGGCGAGCGCGTCAGCAGCATCGACCACCCGAACGTGGGTGCCGTCCACGCCAATATCGTCGATCAGCTCGATCAGCGCTCGGTCTCGTTCGTTCATCTCAGCGAGCGGTAGCCCAAGCCCGTCAGAGCGATGCACCCGGTCTCGAAGCGCACTCTGGTCGGCTTCAAGTACCTCTGCGGGCACCACCCAGTTCGCGACGTTCGGCTCTCGGCGTTCTCCGGTGAGCAAAATGAGCTGATCGGCGTCGACCCAGCCTCGTTCGGCAATGACTCGATCGACCGAGCGGTCAGGTGCCGCAGCCGAGGCACGGGTTACCGGATCGACGTCGAGTACCTCACCGCCGCCGATTGTCTCTGATCTGCCGCTCTCGCGCAGCACAAATCGGTCGCCCGGAAGCAGCGGGAAAGCGGCAGGGAGACGCACTCGAACAAAGCCCTTCTCGCCGGGGTTCAGCTCATCTGGGCCGAGCACTCGCAGTGCAACGGCGTGTTCGCCTGAACCGAGATAGACGACATGGGACCCGCGCCGCGACAGCGTGTGGTCGAGGCGGTCGAGGACCTGCAGCTCCGCGTCGAACACCGTGGTTTGGTGCCACTGTCCTTCGGCGACGATGACGTCGCCTCGACGCACCTGGTCATGGCTGACCCCGGAGAGATTCAGCGCCACCCGATTGCCTGGGGCGATCGCGTCGGCTGCCTCATGCAGGCTTTGGATTGCACGCACCCGAGCGGTGCGTGCTCCTGGCTGGATCTGCACAGCATCGTCAACCGACAATGAACCGCCAGTAAGGGTGCCGGTAACGACGGTGCCGCTTCCTTTGGCTGCGAACGCTCGGTCGATCCACAGGCGCGGCCGGCCATGGTCGACTGCCTCGGGCGTGGTGTCGAGCAGGGTGTCGAGTGCGGCGCAGAGATCGTCGAGACCGCGACCGCTGATCGAATCGACACCCACGACCGGCGCGCCGTCAAGGAACGTTCCCTCGACATGATCTTCGATATCGAGCACGGCGAGTTCACGGGTCTCGTCATCGACGAGGTCGATCTGGGTGAGCGCTACCAGGCCGTGGCGGACGTCGAGCAATTCGAGAATGCGCAAGTGTTCTTCGCTTTGGGGCATCCACCCCTCGACGGCGCTGACGACGAACACGCACGCGTCGACAGCTCCAACCCCGGCGAGCATGTTCTTGAGGAAGCGGACATGACCAGGAACGTCAACGATGGCAACGGTGCGCCCGCTCGGAAGCGTGGTTGACGCAAACCCGAGGTCAATGGTGAGACCGCGCTCTTGTTCTTCGGCGAACCGATCCGGGTTCGTGCCCGTGAGAGCCTTGACCAATGTCGACTTACCGTGGTCGACGTGGCCCGCCGTCGAAATGACGTGGCTTGCGCTCACGGGGCGACCGCGCTCTGCAGCGCTGAGCGCAAGGTCGGATCGTCGGTCGGGTCGACGGTGCGCAGATCGACGAACGTTCGGTCATCGTTGACTCGGGCGATGATCGGTGGTTGGTGCGAGCGCAACGCTGAGGTGAGGTCGCCGTCGAGAGCCACGCCCGCCGACGGAATCTCGACGGTTGGGAGTGTGCCTCCTCCCGGAACCGACGACATGTCGACGACTTCGCCGACCTGGTAGCTCGTCGCTCGAGTTCGCAAATCTGTCACGTTGCGCGCCGCCATGCGCCAGAACGGAATGGCGTCGCCATCGCGTTCAAGGTACGAGAACGCCAACGCCTGCATGGACTGCAACACCAAACCCCCCGGGCGGAACGCTCGGGCGAGCGGGTGCGCAGCGCAAGCAGCGACCAGGTCGGCTCGGCCGGCGATGATGCCAGCCTGCGGGCCCCCCAACAGCTTGTCACCCGAGAAGCACACCAGATCAGCACCGGCCGCAAGAGTCTGCTTAGCTGCCGGCTCATCGACGAGCCAAACAGGAGGGCCGCCCGCCAACCACGGACACGCGGCATCGAGCAGACCCGAACCGATGTCGCACACAACCGGCACACCAAGGTCAGCCAAATCTGCTGGACGAACAGATTGGGTGAAGCCAACGATCTTGTAGTTCGACTGATGCACGAGCATGGCCATCGCAACATCGACGTCGGACGACGCAACCGCACGTTCGAAGTCCGCTGCCCTGGTTCGGTTGGTGGTACCGACTTCGTGCAGGCGAGCGCCGCTCTGCTCGATTACTTCGGGCACCCGAAAGCCGCCGCCGATCTCGACCAGCTCACCACGTGAAACGGCGACATCTCTTCCTGAAGCCAACGCTGCGGTGACCAACGTGACCGCGGCAGCACAGTTGTTGACGATGATCGCAGCTTCGGTCTCGCAGAGCTGCGCGAAAAGTGTGCCGACGTGGCGTTGTCGTGAGCCTCGCTGGCCGGTCGCAAGGTCGAACTCAAGATTGCTGAACGCAGCCTGGGTAGACGACGGCCACGGGGCTCGACCCAGATTGGTGTGCAGCAACGTTCCGGTGGCATTGATGACCGGTTGCAATAGCGCTCGTGATCGGCTCGCGGCGTTGACCTCGGCGCGTTCGGCGACGGTTTCGACCGAACCCGACGCAATAGATTCGCGGGCAATCTCGACAAGTAGCGGATGAGGAAGGCCGGTGTGGGCCAACGATCGAGCCAGCTTGTCCACCGAAGGAGGACGCATGCGGTCAGCCTAATGCTGCATCGCGGACCCGTTGAGTGCGGACCGAGTGACACCAGCTCGGAATGCCAGCGGGTAGCCAGGCGTTAGCTTCGATGCCGTGAACCTCGCACTTCGCACTCTTGTCATCGCTGCCGCTCTGGCTGTCACCACGTTCGTCGTAGCCGCATGCGCAGATGGGTTCAGCCCGCAGGGCGATGATGATGACGACAAGTTCGACCAGGTGGGTGCACAAGCGTCAACGTCATCGCCGGCCGATGCAGAGGCGCCCACGGTGCTTCCAGATAGCACCTCGGCACCGGGCGCTCCTGCAACTGAAACGCCGGTACCGGCTGCAACGCCGACCCCACTTCCGACGGCGACACCGCGTCCGACCGCAACACCGACCCCACTTCCGACGGCGACCCCTACGCCGTCGCCTACGCCGATGTTTCCGCCTGTCCTGACGGTCGACACGATGGCGGCTGCTGTCGGCGACACTTTGGCCATCGTGGTTGCGCGCGACTCAGACGCCGAGGTGGCATCGGTCGAGGTCCTCGATGGCCCAGCTGAGCTCACGCCCTGGAGTACCGACGGGCTGACCTTTGCCCCAACCGATGCTGACACCTCGACTGCCAGAGTGCGGGTCACCGACACCCAGGGCCTAACGGCGATTGGCACCATCACTCTCACATCCCGATACCGCGGACACCCTCAGGCGCTTGTTGCGCTCGGCGATTCAGTCGCGAGCGGACACGGGCTCGAGCTCGTCGACTACCTCGGAGGGGACCCCTGTTGGCGAGCCCCAAACTCGTATCCGCGCCGCACGTTCAATGCACTGAACGAAGCCGGCGTATTCGAAGGGCGCGGCGGCGAATTCGCGCTGCTTGCCTGCAGTGGCTACGACGTCGACGATCTGTGGGAACGCGACGTGACTGGCGGATTCAAAGATGTTGGCGACGAAGACCAAAAACTGAGCCAACTCGAGTGGGCGGTTCGTACGAACCCCCGATTCGTCACGCTCACCATTGGGGCGAATGACACTGGTTTCGTGGGCCCCGCCCGGCTGTTCCTCGAAGACGGAAGCACCCTCGACCGCCCACAGGTCGATCGGCGAATGCGGGTTATCGAACGTGACCTGACCGTCGTTGTCGCTCGGCTCGTCGCAGCCACCGACGCAACGATCTTCGTGTCGAACTACTACAACCCCGTCGCTGAACGCCCGCAAGGAACACCGAACTGTCGACTGGCGTGCTTCAAATCAGCAGCTGACGAAGTCGTTGGCGACATGAACGACGTGATCCGGAATGTGGTCGAGGGCTTTCCTGGCGACCGAGTGGTGTTTGTCGACTTCGAAACACCATTCATCGGCAAGGGTGCCCCCAACGGCGTCGGCCTCGACAGCGCCCGAGAGTCCGGATTCGGTCGGCTTGGCGAACTCATCGGCGCCGATCAAATCGGCGATGTTCATCCGTACTGCGCAAGAGGTGAAACGGTCGGTGCATCGTGGATCAACCCAGTCGACTGTGTGCACCCCGACGAACGTGGCACCACCGAGTTGGCGCAGATCATGGCCACGGCGATCCAGGAACATATTGCGAGCGCCGTCGGCTGACATCGCACAATCAACCGGGCAGCAACCGGGCGGCAACCGGGCAGCAACCGGGCGAGCTCAGCCCGGGGGAGTGTCGTCGCGTTCAAGCCAATCGGTCAGCGCCGACTCAGTCTCGCTGATGTTGCGCAGCTGCTGTACCTCGGCCTCGGCAGTCGCGAACTGTCGCAAACGGTCGAGCCACGAATCGCGGTATTCGAGATAGGCGAGGTGCTCGGTTTCAGCTGTGGTCCAGCTGCTGCGCCGTAGTGCCTCGATCGTCGAGCGGCTGGCCAGCACTAGAGCGCTGAGCTGGGCCCGCATCTGCGGTGCTGGGTGTTCTTCGATCGCGCGGTCGATCTGCGGGCCGAGTAAGTCATGGGTTTCGGTCAGGTCATCGTTGAGGTTGATCGACAAACCATCGGCCGAGATGACTTTGAGCAGACTCTCGTGGTTCTCGATCCAGAGTTGCACGGCGGGACCGTGGGCACGGTGCCACACTCCGAGCTGAGCCTGCGTGACCTGGGTCTGCCCGACAATCGGTGGTGGCACCGTCAGTGCTTCGTCGAGATCGCGCTGTGATGGCGGCGGACGGGTGAAGGCCCAGAACACAATGATCAGGAGCGCGCAAATGCCAATAATCAACAGGGGAACGACGGTGTCTGCATTCGAGATCTCGGGCATGGCGAGATCAGGTTACTGTTCCACTGAGCACAGCGGCCGACACCCCATTTAGAGGGCGAGCGCAGCGTAGGTTCCCCACGCGTTGAAGATCATGTGGCCGATGATCGTGGGGCCAAGTCGGTTCCACTTGATCGCCGCCATGCCGAGTACCAAACCGATCGATGCAATGGCTGATAGCAGCACCATGGTCTCATCGAACGATGCGCCGTCTTGAAAGTGGGGAAGCGTGAACACCGCGGTTGAACCGAGCACGGCGGCGATTTTGCCGTAGCCCTTTTCGAAGGAGCGCAGTACCAGGCCGCGGAACAACAACTCTTCGGACCACGGCGCTCCGATGACCACCGCAGCGATAATGCCGATCACCCAGAGCGACTGGTCGTTGTCGGTCAGGATTGACGTGTTTGATGCACTATCGGGGTCTTCGAGTCCGACGATCACCGACATCAGCTGCGATGCAATCCCGGCGCAGATGACACATGCGACGGCGAGCCCGAGTCCGATCAGCGAATCGACCGCCTTGAACTCGAGGCGCCAGTCGAGGCGCATGCCAAGGCCCTTCCATCGCGTAACGAACCATGGCCACAGCCATTGTCCGATCTGCTGAGCCGCCACGGTGATGACAAGTGCCCATACAGGCCACGAGTCGATGTCGCCAGCATCGACGCCCGCCGCGCGTATCGCTATCGCGGCGATTGCGACACCGAGCACCGAGAATGCGAACACCACGGGAATCGACAGGGCCACATCGCCAAGGCCCCACCAGGGCCGCACGTTGGTCCCGCGAGCTGGGACCGGCGGAGTTGCGCCGGGCATCGAAACAGCCGTCCCTGTGGGCGGCGGTGCGGGAATCGGTTGCGGTGACGCAGCTGAGAAGTCGTCAGACAACGAAGATTCCTCGGTTCATTTCGTGCATGGGCATCTCAGACCGTACATTTGACCGCTGTCCAATCACCACGCGCCACAGGAGCACATCATGGGAAATCTCGTTGAAGGACGCGTTGCCGTCGTAACTGGCGCAGGCCGCGGCATTGGTCGCGAGCACGCGCTCATGCTGGCCGCGCATGGTGCCAAGGTTGTTGTCAACGACCTTGGCGGCGACACCGACGGTTCAGGCGTCGATGCATCGCCAGCTCAGCAGGTCGTTGACGAAATCAAGGGCATGGGCGGCGAAGCCGTCGTCAACGGCGGCAATGTCGCTGACTGGGACGACGCCAAGGCAATGATCGATCAGGCAATCGAGAGCTTTGGCGGTCTCGACATCGTGATCAACAACGCGGGCATTTTGCGTGACCGCATGATGTTCTCGATGACCGAAAGCGATTGGGATGCCGTCATCAACGTCCACCTCAAAGGCACCTTTGCACCCAGCCACCATGCCGCGGTCTATTGGCGTGAGCGGGCCAAGGCGGGCGAAGAAAACGATGCGCGCATCATCAACACCTCATCTCCATCAGGCATTTACGGCAACATCGGTCAGGCCAATTACGGCGCAGCCAAGGCTGGTATTGCCGCCTTCACCATGATCACGGCCATGGAACTGGCGAAGTACGGCGTGACCTGTAACTCGTTGGCTCCCGCTGCGTACACCCGCATGACTGCCGAGTTGCCTGGCTTCGCCGGGCTCGACGAAGAAGCTCAAGAGAAGATGGGCCCGCGCTGGATCGCCAACGTGGCCTGTTGGCTCGCGAGCCCCGAGGCAGCAAACGTCACCGGTCGCTGTTTCGATGTCCTTGGCAACCGCATCGGTATCGCAGAGGGTTGGGTGCTCGGCCCCAGCGCCGAGCAGGGCGAAGATCCCGAGTCGCTTACCGACATCATTCCGGGTCTGATGAACGCCGCCCGCCTGAACAGCAACATGGGCGGCCAGCCTCAAGGCGGTCCTGGCCGTCCTTCGAACGAACTCTGAGCCCGTTGGTCAATCCATCTGGTTGACTGCCGAAGCGCTTTCGATGATGGGTTCGCCTTCGGGCGGGCCCATCGTCGCGTGTGCCGTGAACTGCGTGAACTGGTCGCCTGGTTCGAGCAGCGTCTTGGGTGCTTCAGCGGACGTGGTGTAGTTCGATCTGCACGATGCGGCCGCCCACTCGCACCCGATCGCCGGCTTGCACAGTTGTTGGCTGGTCATCGCTGACCGGAGCCCATTCTTGGTTTGCTCGATTTCGGTTGATGTAGGTGCCGTTCGAGGATCCCATATCGATGACCTGCACGGTCCACTCGTTCAACATGATCCGAGCATGCTGTCGCGAGAGCGACAGGCTGTCATCGTGAAGGGTCATTGCGGTCGCGCGTCCGGCCAACACGTCGGGATGTCCTGACGGTTCGCGGCCGAGGATGAGGTCAGCGTTGAGCGACCAGGTAGCACCGTCGTCGACGACCAACAGACCGAGCGGAGGTCGGGGTCCGTTGATGAGCACGGTCGCGTCGTTGGCCACCATCTTTGCGCCGCACTGGGAACAGTGCACTGCATCGGGGTGGTTGTGGTGCCCAGAACCGCACGACACGCCCAGCACACTTACTGGGCCAATTGAGGCCGATGCGTTCGTAGCGCGGGTGTCATGTGCTGCGCCGGTGTCATGCACTGCGGCGGCCACAGGCTCGGTGTCGTCAGATGCAGATGCGAACTCGGGCGGCAGCGAGAGTCGGGGAGAGTTGTCTTCGTCGGCAACGATTTGATCATCGGTGCTGGGGTCAAAGGCGCTGGGGTCAAAGGCGCTGGGATCAGAGGCGCTGGGGTCAGAGGCGCTGGGGTCAGAATCGAACTGGTCCGATGACTGATCATTGTCAGCCAGGTCAGATGCACTGGTGGTCTGACCCGCATCGAAGTTGTCTGGCTGAGACGCTCCAGTGTCGTCGTCGTCGCTCTCGTCGTCGCTCTCGTCGTCGCCGGCGGCGTCAACGGTCGACTCGGCGGCGATTGTCGGCTCGGTGTAGCGCGGGACGGTGATCGGGGGAACGATAGGCGTGTCGTTCGCTGCGGGGGGACCGATGTGTAACGGCGTCGGTTCCCCGCTGTCGACGCCGCTGTGATCGGTGTCGCCGCCGCCGGGGTCGTCGGTGGCGTCAAGGTCCGGATCCGGTTCGGGGCTGTCGCTGTCGCTCGTCGCCGCGAGGCTTTCGAAAGTGCGGGCGGCGTTCGGAGTGGCGAACACGATCGGTGGGTCGTCGACGACGGGGAACTCTTCTTCTGAGAACGCGTCCGGTTCTTGCGGCGCTGAAATCGCTGTTTCCGAATCGACGAGTTCGATACTCGCACCGGCGTCGACAACGCTCGGAGCACTGATCAGCGACGGCGCTATGGCGCGGGTGGTCGCAGGGCTGATCTCAGGACGAGCGGTGACCAGCTCGATGGAAAGTGCATCGGCAGCGACGGTTCCAACTTGCAGGTCGATCATCGACGCAATCGGGCCAAGGTTGTCCGAAGCGAACGTCGGCGCCGCTAACACAATGCGGGCCTCGGTATCGAAGGTGCCGACATTGACCTGCTGGATCAGGAGCTGGCCAGGTTGAGGGGCAACGAGTGTCGACGATGTGAGCGACCCGATTCGGGCGTGGCACTGTCCAGTGATGAGCAGGAACACGCTGCCGTTCGAGGTGAACAGCATGGCGAACTGGTGGACGGGGGCTGTCGTAAGCGATTCGACGAGGAGCTCGATGAGTTCTGGTTGGTTGTGATGCTCGTCGAGAATGGCAAGGACATTGCCCGCATCAGGGCTCGCAAGAGTCGTGAAACCGGCCGGAGTTCGGTGGGCGAGATTCGTCTGGCCAATGGGACGAACCTTGGCTGTGCGCAGATCAAGTCTCATGACGAGCGATGCGGCGGGCGAATCATGCGTGAGACGCTACTGGGAATCGGCGGGTCGCCCGCCGCCGTGTTGAAGTTGAGCTCGCGTGATGATCGACCGAGTGTCGTCGGGCACGACCTGGGTCAGTAGGAACGCGTCAAGCTCGGCGAGTGGAATCCATCGAGAGTCCACCACTTCGCCGTCGTTGAATGTGAAGGGCCCGTCGTGGACGCAGGTGAACCACCGGCCAACCAATGCCACGTCATCAGCTTCGAACGAGACAGGTCCGAGGTCGGTCAACGAGGCTGTGACGCCAGCTTCTTCCAGTAGCTCACGAGAGGCGGCCCGATGCCACGTCTCGCCCGGGTCGCAAATGCCGCCGAACGCAAGATCCCACGCGCCCGGAAAGACGTCTTTCCAGTCAGCTCGCTTGTGCACGAGAAGCCTCTCGTCGGTGTCTTGCACGGTGATATACACCGAACGGTGGCGCAGCGATCTGGCGCGCATGTCCGCTCGCGTCACGATCTCGATGACGTTGCCATCGCCGTCAACGTGTTCGACCAGTTGCGCAGCGGCGCGAGCCCGCTCGACATCTGCAGCTGGTTGCGAACGTGGAGTAGGAGTAGTCGTCATTGCTTCGTCCTTTGTGTGCAACACGCTACGTCAGTCTCATGGGTCTGTTGATACGAGCTGGGTTGGGCCCCGGGTGGTTTTGCCCAGGAAGAACTTGCGACTCAACCCTCAACAACGGCGTCTGGAGTCCGACTGACAGTTATCAGGTCACGTGAAAGGACCCCCCCACCAATGTCTTCTGCAACTTCGCACTCGATGTCGAAGCTGAAACGTTCGTTGAGCTTCGGCCTCGGTGCCGTTCTCTTCTTCGGCATCGTGTTGTTCGTTCCAAAAATTAGTAGCGCCGCCCCTCAGGAGCGAGCCGCCCTTGAAGCTGCAACCTCCGGTCAGCTTGAGGGCTTCGGCGGAGATAAGGGCGAGGTCGACGCCTTGGCGGCGGTTGAGACCACCCGCATTGCGTCGAGTCTTGGTGAGACCACCCTTGTCGCGTCGAGTCTTGGTGAGACCACCCGTGTCGCGTCGAGTCTTGGTGAGACGACCCTTGTCGCGTCGAGTCTTGGTGAGACCACCCGAGTGGCAACGACGATTGCTGATTCGACGGCGATTGAGACGACGAAGATTGCTGCGACTCGTGAAGCGACGACGTTGGTTGATTCGACGTTGGTTGATTCGACGTTGGTTGCGACTACTGGTGACACGACGAAGATTGCTGCGACTCGTGAAGCGACGACGTTGGTTGATTCG
>CALDYC010000033.1 GCA_937941245.1 uncultured Acidimicrobiales bacterium
CACGATGGGTTGGGTGTTGACCGCATTGAAGGTGGCGTCATAGGTGATGACGCTCCATACACCGCCAATCCTGCGGGTGCCGACGAGCAAGTTGGTCACGGGGTCGAATGCCAGTGAGTTGGCGTAGCCGCCGCCATTGCCCACCTCGTTGAAGATGAACTGGCCGGGGTTGGCCGGATCGGGAATGATCTCGTACAGGCGGCCGTTTTGCATGATGTAGGGCGTGCCATCACATGCGAATGGCACTGGTCCCTGAGCGCCAGCTTCGGTTGGGACTCCGGCTAGCACAAGTGCTGTCGCTACGACGGCGAGGGCCACGATTGACGCGACAACGCGGCGCGTCAACGAACGCGGAACTACTGACATGGTGGGGCTCACACACCCAGTGTGCTCGGATAGTGCGGCTTGGGTGGGGTTTTCCACAGAAATTATTGGATGGGCAATTGTGCCTAACCGGATACCTCGTTGTTTGAGGCTTTGATCGTCTAACGCCTGGTAGCGGTTGCCTGAGTCATCGATTCTTGGAAATCCCAAATCCCGCCATCGTCTGATATGCGCCAACGAGTTGTGTGAGCTCTTCAACCGTTGCCACGTCGTCAAGTTTGCTGAACCCAGCGGGAGCGCGCTCTTCAACCAGGTCGATAACGCGTTCGGGTCCGCCTACACGGTTGGCTTTCGCGATTTCAGTCGTCATGGGTCGTCGTATCGCCTCGTACCGAGCGAGTGCATTGGACGGGTCATGGACCGCCAGCTGCTCGGCGAGGCAAGCCGCGTCGAGAATGGCTTGGCTTGCGCCATTGGAGCCGACTGGATACATCGGGTGAGCTGCGTCGCCCAGCAACGTCACCCGACCGTGGGTCCAGCGAGTCAGTGGTTCGCGATCACACATCGGGTAGACGAAGTTCTGTTCGGTTGCGGCGATGATTCCGGCGATGTCGACCTCGGGCAGTGTGAACACGCCGTCGACATGGCCCATGACCTCATCGATCGAGCCGTGCATTGACCAGTCATCGCGGGTCGGAGGCGGGGTAGTGCCATCGCCGACCTGGGCACACACGACCCAGTTCATGAGTGTTCGGGCACGGTCTTTTGGATCGCGAAAGATGGGATACAGCACAAGCTTTGCGCTCATGCCCCCGGCGATGATCATCGTGTGTCCGTCGGCAAACGGTTCCCACATGGTGGCCCCCCGCCACATCAACACCCCGTTCCACGACGGAGGGCCCTCGTTGCCGTGGTAGTGCTTCCTGACCGTTGAGTGAATGCCGTCTGCCCCGACAAGCAGGTCGCCATCGAACGACGTTTCGCCGTCGGCGGTTGCCACACTCGCGCTGACACCGCTGTCGGCTTGTTCAAACGAGATCAATCGATGCCCACGCTTGATTGCCGTGTCGCCGAGCCGGTTGGCAGCGGTGTCATGCAACAGGCGATGTAACTTGCCACGGTGGATCGAGAACTGCGGCATGTCGTGGCCAGCATCGAGACCCCGTGCTTGACTCAAGATGTTTTGCCCGCGAGCGGTCTTGTACACCAGCCGACTCGTCCTGATGCCGATCTTGTCGATCTCGTCGAGCAACCCAAGCTCGGCCAGCACCCCAATGGCGTGGGGTAACGTGTTGATACCGACGCCGAGTTCGCCAGTTTTCGACGATTGCTCGAAGACGGTTGCGTCAATGCCGCGGGCATGCAGCGTCAGGGCTGTAACCAACCCGCCGATACCGCCGCCAGCGACCAGAACCCTCATCGCACTACGTCCTCAGTTTCTCGGTGTTCAATTTCTCGGTGTTCAACTTCTTCTCGGTGTTCAACTTCTCGGTGTTCAACTTCTCGGTGCTCAGTTGCTCGGATCGCCAGTTCGACCTTCGGTCCCCAGTGTGCAGAACCGCCCGTCACCGGTCAAGTTGCGCGATGAGGCCCGGCACAACCACGGCGGTGAGCGACGATGCTGACCGCATCACCCCGATCGCAACGACTAACCCGGAGCAGGAGACAATCCCATGGACACCACAACGGTCGCGCTCGATGACATCGAGACAGCAACGCGTAACGCTCTCGTAGCCCATGGTGCAACGGACCGGATCGCCGGACTGGTTGCGCACGCGGTACGCACCGCCGAAGCCAAGGGCAACAAGATTTGCGGTCTGTACTACCTCGACAGCTATTGCACCCAACTGCGAACCGGACGAGTCGATGGAACCGCCACGCCGGTGGTGCGCCATGATCGGGCTTCTTCGGTGACCGTCGACGCGGCATTCGGATTCGCTCAGAGCGCGTTCGAAGCCGGGTTCGACACTGCTGTCGGTGCCGCTCGAGAGAACGGAACCTGCGGGTTCGCAATTGCGCACGCACACACCTGCACATCGCTTGGCTACTTCACTGAACAACTTGCCGAAGCTGGCCTGATCGCGCTTGGCGCAACCAATGCGACACCGCGTGTCGCTCCGACCGGCGGGTCGACCCCGGTGCTCGGGACCAATCCAGTGGCCTTCGCCGTCCCACGAGTCGGTGGGGGCGTCGCGTTTCAATTCGACTTCAGCACCAGCGCGGTTGCCCTTGGCAAGATCACCATGGCGGCTGCCGCTGGCGACTCAATCCCGCTGGGCTGGGCACTCGATGAACATGGTGAACCAACAACCGATCCCTCCGAAGCGCTCAAGGGTTCCCTCGTGTCAGCCGGCGGTTACAAGGGTTACGGGCTCGGGCTCATGGTCGAGGTTTTGGCCTCGGCGCTGACCGGATCGCTTGCGAGCGCGGACCTTGAGCCGCTCAAGGCCCCCGAGGGCGGGCCACACAACCTGGGGCAGTTCTATGTGCTCATCGATCCCGCTGCCTTTAGCGGCAACGCGTTCGCCCCGGCCGTGAATCAGCTCGCCGAGCGCGTCAACGAACAACAAGGAGCTCGCATGCCCGGCGCCGCAGCAATATTGCCCGACTCGGTACAGGTTGAAGATCATGTGTGGGCTGCCACTTTGGCGCTGGCGGCCGTTGACTAGCCGCTAGCAGCGTGCCGAGGCCAGTTCGTCGACAACCTTGATCACTCGTTCGACCAGCGGTGACCGATCATCGCTGCGACGCAGCAGCACCAATGCGGTTCGCGCTATCGGTTCGCGAAGTCCGACGTAGCTCAGCGAGGGCGGACGGAACGAACGCACGCTTGCGGGTACGACAGCGACCCCCTCGCCTGCGGCCACTAAGCCCAAGATGGCGGTGTACTCCGTTGCCTCAAGCGTCGGCTCATACGCGGCTCCAATCGAAGCAAACAGTGCGCCGAGTTCCGCGTGCAGCGTGGGCGACACGGTGCGGTCGAACCCGATCAATCGGTCACCCCGCAGCGTCGTTAACGACGTCGTCTTCTGGCGGCTACGCGGGTCGTCGTCATTGACTGCGAGCAGAAGGGGCTCGTTCATGATGGCGGTCGCCGCGAGATCCCCAGCTGGTTGAGTCCGCGCAATGCCGAGGTCAATCGTGCGCCGTTCCAGTTCGGTGGCCTGCTGGTCAGAGGACAAACTACGCAGCTCATAGCGGACGTTTGGCCACCGGTTGCGGTGCTCCCGGATCAGTCTTGGCAGGACGTCATAGCTCGCCGAATCAACAAACCCGATGCGTAAGACGCCGCCTTCGCCCTTTCGCAGAGTCTGGGCAGAACGGTGTAACGCCTGAGCCCGGGCGACCACATCAAAGGCGTCGTCGTAGAGATGTCGACCCGCTGACGTCAGGCTTACCCGTCGGGTGCTTCGCTCGAAAAGCGTCACGCCGAGATCCTTCTCAAGCACTCGAATCTGCTGGCTGAGCGGTGGCTGGGCCATGTTCAAACGATCGGCGGCGCGCCCGAAATGGAGTTCCTCTGCAACGGCCACGAAATAGGTCAGCCGTCGCAAGCTGAGTTCGCCGTGACCGGCACTCATGTCGACGAGTTCGCGCTCATATCGAAAGACTATCAGTGCATACCAGATTGATACTTCACCGGATCGAGTGATGGTAATAGGATCGCGAAATCGCATCTCGACCAAATCCCGTCCGCGTTGCACCCGCTGGTCTCGTGGCCCGCGCCAAGGCTGCTGCAGCCGGCGTCAATCCCAAGGCCAAAGCATCGGCGAAGTACTCTGCGTTTGGTTTGATCTCACGAGGAGCAACGAACACGAGCTGGCCACGCGTCTGGCGTGACGTTCCGCTGAAGAAGACCTACGACGTGGTCATCGTCGGCGGAGGCGTGCACGGCCTGGCTTGCGCCTACTACCTAGCCGCGAACCACGGGATTACGAACGTCGCCGTACTCGACAAGGCCGATCTCGGAAGCGGAGGGTCAGGGCGCAATACCGCCATCGTTCGATCGAATTACTTGACCCCAGAAGGCGTCGCGTTTTACGACCGGTCGCTCGATCTCTACAACACCATGGCGGTTGATCTGAACATCAACGTCATGTTTTCGCGACGCGGCCACATGACCCTGGCACATACCGACTCGGCGTTACGGACCATGCGCTGGCGCGCTGAAGTCAACAAACTGCAAGACATCGACTCGAGCGTGATCGACCCATCAGAGGTCAAAAAGCTTGCACCGAGCCTGGATGTTTCTGACCACGCTCGGTATCCGATCGTCGGAGCGCTCTATCACCCCCCGGGCGGAACCATCCGTCACGATGCTGTCGTCTGGGGCTACGCCCGCGCCGCAGACCATCATGGCGTTGAAATGCATCAAAAGACTGAAGTGCTCGACATCGTGGTCGAGGGCGGAACCGGCCCCGAGGGCAAGGGTGCAGGTGGCAAAGTCACCGGCGTGCGCACCAGCCGAGGCGACATCAGCGCACCCATCGTCATCAACTGCACGGCCGGTTGGGCAACCCTGATTTCGGACATGGCCGGCGTCAGCCTGCCGATCTCGACCCGCCCGTTGCAGGCGGCGGTCACAGAGCCAGTCAAGGTGTTTTTGCCAACGGTCGTCGTCTCGGGATCGCTGCACGTCTATGTCAGTCAAACCGACCGTGGCGAACTTGTCTTTGGCGCTTCGGTCGACCCATTCAATACGTACAACATTCGAGGGTCGTTGGAGTTCACCGAGGAATTGGCAGGCCACGTACTCGAGCTCATGCCCGGCATCTCGCGCATGCGTCTGTTGCGACAATGGTCAGGCCTGTGCGACATGACGCCCGACTACTCACCGGTCATGGGCATCACTCCTGTCGACGGATTTTTGTGCGATGTCGGCTGGGGAACCTACGGATTCAAGGCCGGACCAGTCAGCGGCGAGCAGATGGCCGCCGCTATCGCAACCGGACAGACACCGACACTGATCGAGCCGTTCTCGCTCTCACGCTTTGCCAAAGGTGACTTGGTTGGCGAAAAGGGCGCTGCGGCGGTCGGGCACTAGGACGAAACATGCTGCTGGTTCCTTGCCCCAACTGTGGGCCCCGCAACGCTGCTGACATGCGATATGTCGGTGAGTCCGGGCCCCGTCCCGACCCAAACACCGCTACCCCCGCGCAGTGGCGTGACTACCTCTATACCGAACGAAACCCCGCTGGGCTGTTGCGCGAAACCTGGTACTGCCGGTCGGGGTGTCGCACCTTCTTCGTCGTTGAACGCGACACCACAAACAACCAGTTCGTGCATGGTCCGACCCGAGTTACCAAGCTCGGCGGCAAAGCATGACCACGAACAGTCCGACCCGAGTCAGCAAGCTTGGCGGCACAGCATGACCAGGAACAGTCCGACCCGAGTCAGCAAGCTTGGCGGCACAGCATGACCAGGAACCGACGACTCGCTCCCCAAATCGGCGAAGTCATCAATCGAAGCGCCCCGCTCGGCTTCACCTGGAACGGCAAACCGCTCACTGGCTTTGTCGGCGACACGATTGCTTCAGCCCTGGTTGCGAATGATGTTCGTGTCGTGTCGAGATCGATGAAGTACCACCGCCCACGCGGGTACATGACAAACGATTTTTGGGACCCCAACGCGTTCATGCAGGTCGGCGATGACCCCAACGTGCGTTCGGCGCATCGGTTGCTCGAGGGCGGCATGGCGATCGAAGCTCAGAACGTGTGGCCATCGCTCGACCGCGACATCAAGGCCGCAAACGGCCTGGTCAAGCGGTTCCTGTCGGCTGGTTTCTACTACAAGACGTTCATCCGGCCGCAGACGTTGTGGCCTGCGTATGAAAAAGTGCTGGCGACATTCGCTCCTGGCGGCACCGTTGATCTCGACACACCGCACGGGTATTACGACAAGCGCTACGCGCACCCTGATGTCGTCGTCGCTGGCGGTGGTCCCGCGGGCATGGCAGCCGCAATCGCAGCGGCGCAGTCAGGGGCGCAGGTCATGCTGGTCGAGCACGCACATGTACTCGGCGGGCACCTGCGCTGGGGTTCGATCGCCGATCGTGCCCTCGCCGATGAACTCGCGGCCGAGGTTCATGGCGCAGGAGTTGAAGTTCTAACCGACTCAACCGTCACCGGGCGCTATGACGACAATTGGACCGCAATCGTCCAACGCAGCCACCCGATCGCCATCGAACGCCTGATCAAAGCCCGAGCCAAAACGCTCGTCGTCGCGGCCGGACTGATCGAACGGCCGTATGTATTCGCCGGTAACGACAAGCCTGGCGTGATGACATCGGGAGCCGTGCGTCGTTTCGTGAACGTGCATTCGGTGCGCCCGGGCGAGCGGGCTGTCGTGTTCAGCGCCAATGCCGACGGTGACGCCGCGGCTGCAGACCTCGAACGAGTCGGCATTCGCGTCGCCCGCGTTGTCGACGCACGAGCCGGCGAGAATGTCATCGAAGCACATGGGAACAGCCGGTCAGTCGAGTCAGTCGAACTCGCCGATGGATCCACGGTCGACTGCGATCTGCTCGTCACCGCGGTTGGATGGACCGCGCCGACGTCTCTGCTGAACATGGCCGGCGACCGTCCCAGCTACCACGAACAAAGTGCGCGATTCTTCGGTAGCGCTTCGATCGACGATGTCCTTACTACCGGAGGCATCGCAGGCGACGGCAGTATCGATCAGCTCGTGGAACATGGTCGATTGACCGGGCGACTCGCGGCCGCTCGCGCCGCCGTGATCGGTCACCAGCTGCAGGCTGCAACGGCCCGGGCGGTAGAACCAGCGAACGCGGAACCAGCTTGGCCGACCGACGACCGTGCCCCGCTCGACCGACACGCTCACCCCGAGCTTTTCCGGTCGAGTACCCATGGCATCGTCGACTTCTCCGAAGACGTCAGTTCCAAAGACCTGGTCAGTGCCGCCAACGAGGGCTACGACTCGGTCGAGCTTCTGAAACGGTTCACGACTGCGACGATGGGGCCAGCCCAGGGCAAGCTCGAAACCGTTAACACGGTCGCGGTGCTGGCCGAAGCACGAGGCGAGACGATCGAACAAGTCGGCACGACAGTGTGGCGTCCGCCGTACGCCCCGATCACGCTCGGCGCGCTCGGCGGGCGAGTATTCGAACCGGTGCGGGTCTCGTCGATCCAGCCATGGCACGAAGCACACGGCGCCACGCCAATACTTGCTGGCCAATGGGTGCGCCCCGAGCACTATGGCGACCCGATGGCTGAGGTGCGAAACACCCGCACAAACGTGGGTGTGATCGACGTCACGCCGCTCGGCAAGCTGGACCTGCGTGGACCGGACGTGCCGAAACTGTTGAACCAGCTCTACACCAACAAATGGTCCAAGCTCGCGGTCGGGGCCGTTCGGTACGGACTGATGTGTGCCGAAGATGGCGTCGTGCTCGACGACGGCGTCACCGCCCGCTTGAGCGATGACCATTACATGATGACGACCACCTCGTCTGGTGCCGGAAGTATCTGGGAATGGGCCGAAAGCTGGCTGCAAACCGAACACCCCGACTGGCGGGTACACGTCACTCCGGTAACCACTGGTTTCACCTCTATCAACGTTGCCGGACCAAAATCCCGCGACCTCATGCAACGTCTGGTGACCGACATCGACCTCTCACCCGACAGCTTTTCCTACATGCAGGTCCGAAGCGGAACCATTGCTGACGTTGCTGGCTGTTTCATGTGGCGCATTGGATTCACCGGCGAGTTGTCCTACGAGCTGCATGTGCCTGCGGGCTACGGACTGCACGTCTGGAAGCGACTGCTCGCCGAAGGAGTCGACCTCGGCGTGCAACCATTCGGGCTTGAGGCACAACGAATTATGCGGCTCGAAAAGGGCCACTTCATCGTGGGGCAGGACACCGACGGGCTCACCAAAGCGCCGACGACAGGCCTCGCCAATCTGATCAAGCTCGACAAGGTCGACTTTGCAGGTAAGGCAGAGCTGGCCTGGGCGCTCGACGATGACACCGCACCAGTTCTGGTTTCGCTTCAGCCCACTGACCCGCGACTCGTGCCCGACGAAGCTTGTCAAATCGTCCGTGCCGGGACCAACGAGATCCTGGGACGGATCACGTCATCACTCATGTCGCCGACCCTCAATCGGTCGATCTGCCTCGGACAGGTTCTTCCTCATGTAGCGGCTGCCGGAACTGAACTGACTGTGGTCCTGGTCGACGGTCGTCGAGCCACCGCCCGAGTTATGGAACACCACGCCCACTACGACCCCGAAGGGGAACGCCTCCGTGTCTGATCGAGCTGGGTCTGAACCGGCGTTCGAAAGCTCGGTCCTGCGGGCCTACGCACCAGGATCTAGTAACGCGCTCACGTTGAGCGACGAGTCGGCGCTCGCCAAGACGATCGTGCGGGCCGAAGCGGGCTCGCCAGCGAGTGCCAGTCTGGCCGTGAGCTTCGGATCGAGCCGCCGTGAAGGCGCCACTCTGGTACTCGGACAACGACCTGACGAATACATGTTGATCGGATCAGCGCAATCGAATGCCAGCATCGTTGCACGCCTGGACACGTCTGGACACGTCAGCGTGATCGATCACACCCACAGCCGTGCGCTGTTCCGGTTGACAGGTGCACAGGCTTCGGCCACCCTCGAGAAGGTGTGCAGCCTGGACTGGTCGAATGCGATGACACCCGACGGAGCGGTCGTCTCGGCATCGATTGCCAAGGTGAACTGCGACATTGCTCGAAATGATCGCGAACCGGTTGACGCCGAACCGGCCAGTGCCTCACCGAGCTACCTCATTGCTTGTGACCGGTCATTTGGGCAGTACCTATTCGATGCCCTGATCGACGCCGGAGGCGAGTTCGGCATCGGTGTCGTGACCGCCGCCGACGGGCTGCAGGAATAGGCAGACGAATGCACGGCGGCGACGCAGGCACGAAGCCTGCTGCACCCGCGTTCAGCGCCCTCATTGACCTTGATCGGTATCCACTTGACGATCACCAGTCCCCGGCACGCGCCCAGGCGGTCGCCGATGCCAAAGCCGCGCTCGTCGCCGACGGTTGCGCGGTGATCGCGGGGCTGATCCGACCGTCTGCTGTGCAGCAGCTCGATGCCGAGATCATTGAACGAAAGCACACCACGCACTATTCAACTCAGCGGATCAATCCGTACTTTCATGTCGAACCCAACCCCGCGTACCCGTCAGACCATGCGGTCAACACCTTTCTCGAACGTTCGAGTGGGTTCATCCCGGGTGACAGTTGGCGGGCCGGTTGCGCAACCGACGTGGTGTTCCGGTCGCCGGTGCTTGCCTCGTTCATCGCCGAGTGTCTCGGCATTGCGGAACTGCATTGCTACGCGGATCCGCTGGCCGGGCTCACGGCGAACATTTTGGACCCCGGCCAGCAATTCACGTGGCACTTTGATACCAACGACTTCGCCGTCACTGTGTTGGTGGCCGAAGCTGACAGCGGAGGGCTATTCGAGTACGTTCCGGGTATCCGCTCCGCCGACGATGAAGGATTCGATGCCATCAAAGCGGTTCTGGACGGAAGCCGCGAAGGCGTCCGCACGCTTGAGCTGCGGCCCGGCGACCTGCAGATCTTCCGGGGCCGATACTCGTTGCATCGGGTAAGTCGAGTCGGCCATGAGTCGGTCCCGAGACACGCGGCGATTTTTGCGTATACCGCCGAGGATGGCGTGATTGGGCGAGTGGAACGCACCCGACAGTTGTTTGGACGAGTGCTTGCAGAACACGAGGCTGCCGAAGTCGACCGGGTGCGTGCAGACGCACTCTTGGACTAACAGGCACGGGGGGCGACAGATATGGGCAGCAAAGTCAGAGACAGTCTTGATCGTCTGGGGCCCCAATTCCGAGCAGCTGCAACCCACGATCATCACCTCGTTCTCGGCCCAGGCACAGCCCTCGAGGCCGAGTGGACCAATGCCGGATTGGCCCTGCCGGATCTCGACGCAATGCGCAGGTATCGACTCGACCGGGTGCGGGCCCAATTAGCGGAACGTGGCTATGGCGGGGTGTTGCTCTATGACCCGATGAACATCCGCTACGCCACCGATTCGACGAACATGCAGATTTGGGTCATGCACAATGCGGCCCGCTACGCCTGGGTGTCGGCCGAGGGGCCAGTCATTGTGTGGGATTTCTTCGAATGTGACTTCATGGCTGGCCACAATCCACTCGTCGACGAGGTACGTGCGGCGGTCGGGACGACGGTGTTCCTGGCCGGTCGTCGTCATCAAGACATGACGGCTCGGTGGGCGGCCGAGATGATCGACGTGATCGACGAGCACGCCGGGCGCGATGCCCCGATCGCCGTCGACCAGCTTGGCTACCAGCAATACAAGGCGCTCGAAGCGGCGGGCATCGAGATCGCCAACGGACAAGAAGTTATGGAGTTCGCTCGCCTGATCAAGGGGCCTGACGAGATCGCAGCCATGCGGTGTGCGGTGCATGCGTGCGAATCGACGATGCGCGAAATGCACGAGACGATCGCGGAGCTGCCAGCCGAAACAACTGAACGTGACCTGTGGTCCATGTTGCACGCCGGAAATGTGCGTCGTGCCGGTGAATGGGTTGAGACTCAGATCCTGGCATCGGGCCCGCGGACGAACCCGTGGATGCAAGAGGCTTCGTCGCGCATCGTCGAACCGGGTGACGTGGTTGCCTATGACACCGATTTGGTGGGCGCTTACGGAATGATGGTCGACGTCAGCCGCTCGCGCATTGCTGGAAATGTCGCTCCGACGGTGGCCCAAAGAGAGGTGTATGACCTGGCTGTCGAGCAGATCCACCGCAATCTTGAATTGCTGACACCCGGCCGTTCGCTGACCGAGCTATCGCACCAGGCCTGGCTTCCACCTGTCGACACATACCGGCACTACTGCTGCCTCTTTCACGGTGTGGGCCAGTGTGACGAGTACCCCGATGTCTTTGTGCCCGAGACGTGGGACCGAGACGGCTGGGACGACCACTTGCAACCGGGCATGGTCATGACCGTCGAGTCCTACGTAGGACGCCGTGATGGGATTGGCGAGGGGATCAAGCTCGAGAACCAGGTGCTAATCACCGGTTCGGGACCTGAACTACTCACCGAACTCTCGCTTGCTCTGGTGGGGTAGCGACAGGTCAGCGTGCAGGTCGGACTACACGCTCATGGCCACTCTGATCGCGAGTGCGAACAGAATCAGGGCACTGACGACTTCGAGTGCCATGCGAAGGTCGGTTCGATTCCGCAAGCGCTCGGCCATCGACCCGGCTACAAGTGCGACGGTGACATCTGACGGGATCGCCGTCAGCGGAATCAACAACCCGAGTACGAGCATTTGCAAGCCGATGTGGCCCATGTCCGTATCAACAAATCCGGGCAGGAACGCGAGGAAGAACAACACCGTCTTGGGATTCAGCAGCTCAACAAAGAAGCCCTGACGGATTGCGGTGATCGCGCTGTCCGCGGTGGTATCCGCGGTGACCTCAAGCGTCGAGATGTCCCGCAGCCCCCGGAGCGTGTCTGCCGCGAGGTAACCCAAGTACAGAGCGCCGCCGATTCGCACGGTCGTCAGTAACCAACTTGAGTCGGCCAACAACGTTCCGGCGCCGACCGCGGTGATGACTGCTAGCGCCATACCGCCCAGCGCAAGTCCGATCGCCGCCGAGGCGCCAAGGCGCCGATTGCGGTTGATTGATCGCGAGATCACGAACAGCATGGACGGTCCTGGACTCAGACTAAACAGGAATCCTGCGCCGGCGACCAGCGCCATCGATTCGACGGTAGGCACTGGTCTACGCAAACAGCTCGGAAGCATGGCGTCGCTCAAACTGACTCATTCGAGCGACGTCGGCGGGTTCGGTGTCGTCGGTGAGCGAGATGGTGACGTATTGGCGCAGGTAGGGAAAGTCGCGCAACAGCTGTGTGAGTAGGTGTTGCCCTGCGGCCACAGGTTCACGCAATGCTCCCTCGGGGCCGACTAACTCGACAGCCGGGCTCACGATGGCTGCATAGTCAGCTCCGGCGAAGAACGGAATCGAGAACCGAGCGCCAGGGATGTCGGCTACCCGGTGATATGCGGCCGAGATCTGACCGTTGCTGACTGTTTCGAGAAGGTCGCCAGCGAGGATGACCAACGATGTGGGCTCGGGAGGGATCGACCTCCACTGTCCGTTGTCGAGAACCTCAAGGGCCGAGCCAGGGTGCGGACGGTCAACAATCGCGGTGATGAACTCGTAGTCGGTGTGCGCCCCCATAGCTGCATGCACTGGAGCATCGTCTGGAGGCGGTAGGTAGTTCAGGTAGCGCATCTGCGAGAGCGGTTCGTGGCGGTGCTGGGAGATCGTGCCGGGATGAATGCCGAGACCAACTTCGATCAGGTCGAGCAACCGACGTGTCGCCAGATCGAGGGCGGCAAATAGTCGACGGTTAGCAGCGGCGAACCCCTCCACATCGGGCCATTGATTGGGTCCGAGCAGAGGTGTCTCAGCCATGACCTGAGGGTGGTCTCGTGGTAGGTCACGACCAACGTCGAACGCTTCGTATCGACGGATGCCGCCTTCGTCCGCGTAGTCGCCTTTTTCGTGGATGTCGACAAAGCCGCGATGGTTCGTCGATTTGCGGATGTCAACCGACCGTTTGAACGCTTCGGGCCGCGAAAAAAAGTCGACTGCGGTGCCGTAGGCGTCGTCGACGATGCAGGGAGCAATGCCATGATTGGTGACCCGAACCCACGAATGTTCGATCAGCGCTGCGGTGAGTTTGGCGGCCAAACTCACCGGGTCTAGATGCATGGAGACGGTCGCCGGTTCTCCCATGCTGGGGATATTACTCCACCATTTCGGACCTGTCCACGCCGTGTGTGGTTGCAGTCACACGTTCCGTGGTTGAGGGCATGGTCACCGCAGGGGTTGGGGCATGGTCACCGCAGTGGTTGGGGCATGGTCACCGCAGTCGGAAGCTCGGCCGGTTCGCCGATGAAGTGCCCCTGCAAGAAGCGCACTCCGAGGTCCGAAAAATACGACGCGACCGCGCGACTCTCGACCCATTCAGCCACGACGTCGAGTTCGAGAATGTTCGATGCGGCGATGATCGACTCGACGACGGTTCGTGCGAGTTGATCGTTAATTGCTGCGGTGACCCATGCGCCATCGATCTTGAGGATGTCGACCCCGAGATCGCGCACCAACGGCAGTGAGGTCCAGCCCTTACCGAAGTCGTCGATCGCGACCTTGCAGCCCCATCCGCGCACCGCTCGCACAAATTCGGCACAAGACCGTTCATCGGCGATGGCGATCGACTCAGTGATCTCAAGACAAAGTCGTGCTGGAAGGACTCCGTAGGTCGATAGCAAACTCTCGAGCGTCGAGATGGCGTGAGGCGATTCGATGAAATGGCTGGTCACATTCGCCGCTGCATGTACCGACTCGGGTTGGGTTGACAACCATCGAATGGTCTCCTCTGCGACCCAGCAATCGATGTCTTCATGCAAACGAAATGTCTCGGCTATCGGCAGAAACGCATTGGGGCGAACCAGTCCGCCGGACGCGGTGCGGTACCGCAACAACATCTCATACATCGCCACATCACTTCGGTCGCTGCTCGAAACGATCGGTTGACCGAGTAGGAGGAAGTTTGTGTGCAGTCCCGTGCGAATTTTCGATGCCCAGTTTCGGTCGGCGCGTAGCTTCTGCAGACGGATGTCGTCTGGTCGGTAGACGACGACCTGGTCGCCACCGCCTGCCTTGGCAACAAAGAGCGCGTCGTCGGCCAGGCCCCAGGTGCTCTTCTGGGTCCGACGCTCGACAAGCCCTGCGCTGGCGGTGACCTTCAGCTGGCCGTACAACGAACGTTTGACCCGCTGATTCAGGGTGGGAAGCACCCGGTTGCACCAGTCTTCGAGCGTGGGTAAGTCCCTCGCGAGTAGTCCGAACTCGTCGCCGCCGAGACGGGCAACGAAGCCGTCGATTGGGGCAGTTTCTTGCAAGGCTCGGGCAGTGCCGATGATGGCATTGTCGCCGGCCGCGTGGCCAAGGGTGTCGTTGATTTGCTTGAACGAATCGAGGTCGACCAGGCCGAGTGCGCCGAAGCGTCCGGTGCCTTCGATCTGCAGTTTCTCCTCAAATCCGCGACGATTCGACAGGCCGGTCAGGTGATCGGTTCGAAGTCGGACGTCGAGTGCGACTTTGGTGTGTTCGAGTTCCGCGACCGCTGATTCGAGCTCCTCGGTCGCCATCGCCGCATGCAGTCGCACGCCGGCAATCGATGCGATCTGGACGAGCGCTTGACGGTCTTGGTCGGTATAGAAACCGACGTCGGAGTGCTCGCTGTCGATAACGCCGATAACGGTGTCCCCGTCGAAGAGGGGCACCGCAAGTTCACTTCGTCGTACTTGGTCATCAACGATGTATCGATCATCGAGGTACGTGTCATGTACCAGCACTGGCTCACGCAGTCGGGCGCAGTTTCCGACGATGCCTTCGCCGACGCGAATCGTTATTGGGTTGACAAGACGATCATCTTCGGGGCTCTTGGGGCCATCAGCAGCCCGCTGGGCGAGTATCTGATGCTCGTGATCGAGCAGGTAGAGCACGCAGTCTTCGTAGTTGAGGGCAGACCTCGCGGTTCGAGCCACGATCCACAACATTGATTCGAGGTCGGGAGCTTTGAGAAGCTCGTTGGACAGCTCTGCGAGAAGCTCCTGCAATGGTTTCGAACTGTGGTCCATCGGCACAGCAACCCCCGTCGCCACTTGTATTAACCTCGCCTATCCCAGTCTGTCGGCAAATTTTGGGTAGATGTGAGTTAAAGACGAAAGATTTTTCGCTCCAGGTGCTGACTCTCTGACAACGGCATCAATCCGACTCTCGGCAGCGGAGGGTTTTGGCCCAACGGACCAGGGTCGGCGCAACCAGCGATGTATCTGCGAGGATGTCGGCGTGGGCACAACGGATGGTGCGAAATCGCGGCCTGATCTCGGTTCGATGCGAGGTGCCGTGACTGGTGCGATCTCGCAGGGACCTGTTGGCGACTTCGACACGTTCTACCGCAACGAGTTTGCGTCGATCGCCGTTATCGCCGGCGCAATGACCGGGGACCGTTTAGGCGGTGAAGAGATTGCTCGACAAGCCTTAGCGAGTGCCCGGCTCGACTGGGACGAGCTATCGGCGCACGACAAGCCAGCTGCGTGGGTTCGTCGGACGGCGATCACGATGGCAGCGAACGGCCGTCGGCGCCGCCGAGCGCTCATGCGCGCACGATTCGGCGGCCAGCGGCGTTCTGGCGCAGACGCCAACCGACTCGGCGAACCCGCAGTGTGGAGTGCTCTCGGTGTTCTGCCGCCGGGACAAAGAGCGGTCGCTGCGCTGCACTACGTCGACGACCTCTCGGTTGCTGACATCGCAAACGTTCTCGAGATTGCTGTGAGTGTCGCTGCATCGAGCTTGGCGCGGGCGCGAGTAACGCTGGCGGTCATGCTGGGAGAGTCACCATGAATCTCGATGACCGAATGAGACACACCTTGCAGTCGGAACGGCGCGCCGTCGACGAGCGACTCGCACGCGGTGTGGCCAGCCCCGACGCGGCAAAGTCGCGCCCAGTTCGGCCTTCCGCTCGCCGATTGGCGATGGCGCTCACAGCGGTCGCTGTCGTTGCAGTCGCTGCTGCAGCGTTCAGTCACTCAGAGATTGCCGCGACAGCGCATGTGTTTGATGCTGATGCGACGAGGGACACGGTCGTTGCGAATTCCGACAGCGATCCCGGTCGCGCCGAGGTCGAAGCTGCTGAAAGTGTCGAAGCTGAAAAAATGGAAGAGCACGAAACTGCGAGTGTTGGTGCCAGCACTCCCGCCGCGAACGATGGGGACGATCAACACGATGGGAACGGTCAACACGATGGGGTCGGTCAATCAGTGTTACCGGAGCGGGGCCAGCGCAACGATGTGAGTGCTGCTGTCCCCGTCGACGCGACACACGGGAATGGCGGGTTTGGCGAGCCGGCCGAACCCGAGAAGCTGACCGATGCCCGCACGATCAAGATTGTCCCCACGTTTGACGCTTTGGGCCGATCCGAGGCCGATCCGAGTATCGATGCCGTGACGGTGGAGTTCGATGGCGAATCGTTCGGCTCTCTCGATTTCAACGGCGAAATTGATCTACCCGCAGCGACTGAATCAGTGCCAATGTTGCTCACTGCGCAAGCGCAAGCACGAGGTTGTGCCTGGGTCGGGGATGTCGTTGTTGATCGAGCCCAGGTGTTGGTCGACGTGACTCTGTCGCTTATATGCGACTAAGTCGGCGGCTATCGCGTCAGCCGTCGAGCAGAAGCTTGGCCACGTTGCCGACCCGGTTGTTCAGGTTGGCCTGCCCGCACACGAGCAAGAGTTCGGCGCGCTCTGCTTCGTCAAAGTGAAATCGCAGCTCGTCGAGTAGCTCGGCCCGAAGCTCACTCGTTGGCCCGCACATCGCGTCGGCGAGCTCAAGCGCTGCAGTCGTGGCATCGCCAAACACCGCTGTCCACCGGGCCGGGTCTTCAAGCGCGTCGAGTTCCTCGTCGCTGACTGCTCGTCGTTTCGCCGAAACGACATGGCCCTGCAGTCAAGTGGGACAGTCATTGATGATCGTCGAACGAATGAACACCAGCTCTTTGAGCTTGGGGTCGACGCGGCGGTCATCGTGCCATAGCGCCTTGCCGAAATCGGAGTACACGTCGGTGCCATCGACGAGTGCCAGCGTGTAGCCGAGTGGCGAACCGGAGAGCTTTGGTCGAATTTTCATTGCCGCCAGTATCGCGCCCGGTTGACTCAGGCCGGTGTGACATCAATCTGGAAGCTGCGACCAAGCTCGCGAACGGCATCGTCGATCGCGTCGATTGTCAGCGATGCCGGACCGGTGACGGTGGCCTGAGCTTCGAAGAGCAGATCATTTGCCATTGGCGCTTCGACGGTGCGGGTTTCGAGCTCGTCAATGCTCACACCGATGCCGGCCATCGCTTCGGCGAGTTCGTGGATAATCCCGAGTCGGTCCTGGCCGACGAGTTCAATATCGAAGCTTGCGTCGGCCGTGCCGCCAGCGGGCGTGCGATCTGCAACCTCGACCGTGATGTCGAGCAGGCCTTGGTGCTCCAACGGCTCAAGAGCGGCGACAAGTGCGTTGACCTTGGCGTCGGGCACTGTTGCCACAACAATGCCAGCGAATTTGCCGGCGAGCTGAGCCATGTGACTTTGCTCCCAGTTCCCGCCTTGCTCGCTGATCGCGCCCGCTAGAGCATCGACTAAGCCGGTCTGGTCGTCGCCCAGTGCTGTCAGAACAAGAGTTGCCATCGCCAGAAACTACCGGTTCGTGCAGCCGCGTCAGGTGCCGCAGTTCGCGCGGTCATCGACGGGCTAATCCGCTGCGGGATCAGTCGTCGAGCGCGTGCTTCCATTGCTCGAGCGACGCTGATTCGGATTCGATCGTGGTCGAGTCACCGTGGCCCGTGTGCACGGTCGTCGCCGCAGGAAGCGAAAACAATTTGTGTTCAATCGATTCGAGAATGACCGGGTAGCTCGAGAACGAACGGCCCGTGGCTCCTGGGCCGCCGTGGAACAGCGTGTCACCCGAGAACAGCACACCTTCGGTTGGCAAATGTAAGCAGCATCCGCCAGGAGAGTGACCCGGTGTGTGGATGACCGAGGCATCTATGCCGCCGACGCTGAAGGTCTGGCCGTCGGTCAGAGGGGCGTCGACTCGACGGTCGGCGTACACGGCCTCCCACAACATGGTGTCGTCGGGATGAAGCCAGATCGGAGCGTCGAAGTGCTCCGCGACTTCAGCTGCTGCGTTGATGTGGTCGTTGTGGGCATGGGTGCACACGATTGCCTTCAACGTGCGGCTGCCGACGGCCGTGACGATCGCTTCGGCGTTGTGGGCGCAGTCCATAACGACGCACTCCCGGTCGTCGCCGGCGATCCACACGTTGTTGTCGACTTCGAAGTCCTCGCCGTCGAGTGAGAAGATGCCGCTGGTGATCAGATGGTCAATAGCCATGTGGTCACGCTAGTCGTGCGTCGTTTGCCGGCGCCTCATCGGTACGGCGCCGAGATGCTCCCAGCTCATCCCGGCTCATCCCGGTGTGTGGGCAGGGGCGTGGGCAGGGGTTTGTGTTGGTGGTTACAAGCCGAGGTGAGTTCGCACGATCGCTCGATGGTGGTCGGCGGTGCCCCAATGGGAGGCGAGCGCCCATACCCGCTTCATCCACATGTGCAGGTCGTACTCGACGGTGTAGGCAATCGCGCCGTGGCTTTGCAGCGCGTGTCGGGCCGCCAGCTTGGCCGCATCGGCGGCATTGGCCTTGGCCATCGAAGCATGCAACCCTGCGTCGGGGTCACCGTGATCAATCGAGTAGGCCGCGCGGGCGACCAGCGGTCCGGCGTACTCGACGGCGAGCAACGTGTCTGACATCTTGTGCTTGATCGCCTGTTGAGCACCGACCGGTTTGCCGAACTGCTCGCGTGCTTGCACATAGGCCACGGTCTCGTCGAGCAGGTGCCGGGCAAGGCCAATGAGCACCGCGCTTTGGGCAACGATCGCTCGAGCGCGAATCGTCGCAGCGATTGTTGGGTCCAGGTTGAGAGCAGACGACTCGTCGGGTAATGCCTTGAGCGAAGCCATCGCACGTGCACCGTCAACCGACTGTTCGGCAACGCCGACCAGCGATGCTGATTCGACCAGGTGCCAGCGCTTGCCATATTCGACAAGCAAGAGATCCGTGTCGGCTCGCACCACCGGATCGTCTGCGAATGCGACTGCCACCGATGTGTCGCCGGCGATGATCGACGCAAGGGACTCGCTTTGGCAGCTCGCCAGTACTGGCACTGCTACCGCAGCGGTATCGACGATTGGATCAGGCATGGCCACCCGCCCGGCTTCGACGAGCATGGGGTGCACATCGAGCGCGCCGAGACCCATGCCGCCGTACGACTCGGGAGCGAGTAGTCCCAGCACGCCCATCTCGGCGAGCGATGCCCACAGGCGAGAGATGGTCCCGGCATCAGCTTGCCACGTAGCGCGCAGAGCAGTCGGCGTGCACTGATCAGCGAGCAACTCGCGAACAGCTTCGGTGAACAGCACCTGGTCCTCAGTGAGAGCAAATTTCATGTCTGTCCATTTCTCATCGGGGCCCCATGTCTCATTGCAGCAGCTCGCGTGTCAGCGCCGGGGAAGCCCGAGCACCCGCTCGGCGACAATGTTGCGTTGGATCTCGTTAGTGCCGGCATAGATCGGCCCCGACAGCGAAAACAGGAAGCCCTTCATCCATGCTCCTGCATCGACGGCGGCCGGAGACTCGTCGACGAGCTCGGCAAGCGGGCCGAGCAGTTCGAGTGCGATCTCGTGAATGCGAACATCCATCTCTGACCAGAAGATCTTGTTCAGGCTGGACTCGGCGCCGACCGACTGGCCATCGAGCATCTTGGTGACGGTTTTGAGCGTCGACAGTTGGTAGGCCTCGGCATCGATCCAGACCTGCGTGATGGCGTCAGCCAACCGAGCATCGACTGCCTGAGGCATGCGTGCCGCGAGTTCACGCAATTTGGCGACGGCGGCAATAAAGCGTCCCGGGCTGCGCAGTGTGAGACCACGCTCTGACGATGTGGTGGCCATGGCGACAGCCCAACCCTCGTTGACGCCACCGAGCACGTCTTCGTCAGGGACGAACACGTCTTCGAAGAACACCTCGGCGAAGCCCTCGTCGCCGTCCAGGCGGCCGACACCGTTAACCGTGACGCCGTCGGCAGTGAGCGGCATCATCAGGTAACTCAGGCCGCGGTGGCGTTCTTGGTCAGGGTCAGTTCGGAACAACCCAAAGAGATGCGTGCAGAAGGCACCACGGGTTGTCCAGGTTTTTTGGCCGGTCACGCGCCATCCGCCGTCGACTCGGTCTGCCCGGCTCTTGATGCCCGCAAGGTCACTTCCGGCATCGGGTTCTGACCAGCCCTGACCCCACTGCTCGACGCCTTCGGCCATTGGCAAGAGGTATCGCTGCTTCTGCCAGTCGGTGCCGTACTCAAAGATGATTGGCGCCAGCAGGAATATGCCGTTCTGGCTCACGCGCTGGGGGGCGCCAGCACGGTAATACTCCTCTTCGAAGATCAGCCATTCCCAGAGCGACGCACCTCGACCGCCGTATTGCTCACCCCATGAGACGACCGAATATCGATTGTCGAATAGCGTCTTTTCCCATTGCTGGTGCAGACGGAAGCCGTCGGCGGTGTCACCTGACGGAAGCGGATTCGCCGGCACGTTCGCCTGCAGCCAGGCTCGTGCCTCGGAGCGGAACTGTTGCTCGGATTCGCTCCATGTCAGGTCCATAGTGGGCGATCTTAGCCAGCTGCTAGCGTGGAATCTGAAGGATCGTCAGAAACTCCACACCCCGCGATCCGGTGCACACGACGGGAGCCTCATGAGCGCCTCAACCAGCGCAAAACCGCAGATATCTGCAAAACCGGACTGGTTCGCATTCGATGTCGAACAACCTCACCTGATCGCCACGTTGTGCACCCAAAGCGGCACCTACCATTTTCCGCCCGAGTACACCATGTCGAGAGCGCCTGGCTTCGCTGACAGCGAACTCACAGAAGTCGCGCTTAGTCGCACCGGCACGCTTTGGTCCTACACCAATGCCGGCTACGCGCCGCCTGACCCGTACGTGCAAACGTCGGACCCATTTGAACCCTTCGCTATCGCTGCGGTTGAACTGTCGGTCGAAAAGATGATCGTTCTTGGTCAAGTCGTCGATGGCGTCAGCTCCGATGAACTCAGCGTTGGCATGCAGATGCAACTCGTGTCTGAACCGCTGTTCGAAGATGACCAGGCGATCCACATGATTTGGCGTTGGAAGCCGGTTGAGGGCACGGCGGTAGCCAACGATGCAACCTCAGGAGGTGCCGCGTGAGTGCACGTGAAACCGAAGTCGCGATCCTCGGTGTGGGTATGACCGAGTGGGGCAAATGGGGCCGTCCGTTTGTGGAATACGGCGTCGCGGCGATCCGCGAAGCTATTGCCGATGCCGGAATCGACTACAGCGACATCCAGTTTGTTGCTGGCGCGGCAACCGTGCGCAACGGGTATCCCGGGTATGTCGCCGGGGCGACGTTCGCCCAGGCGATGGGGTGGACTGGCCTGCCGATCTCGACGAGCTACGCGGCCTGTGCTTCGGGCACACAGGCTATTTCATCGGCGCGGGCGCAGATCCTGTCTGGAGCGTGCGACGTTGCGCTGGTTGTCGGTGCCGACACGACGCCGAAGGGTTTCCTGGCGCCATCGAAGGGTGAGCGAGGTGACGATCCTGACTGGCTTCGGTTCCGTCTGCTCGGCGCAACAAATCCGACCTATTTCGGTCTGTATGCCCGGCGCCGCATGGACCTGTATGGCGCGACCGAACAGGACTTCGCGCTCGTCAAGGCCAAGAATTCCAAGGTCGGCGCGCGAAACCCACGTGCCCGGTACAAGAAGGAGTTCGCCGAAGCCGATGTGCTTGCATCGCCGATGGTGGCTGATCCGTTGCGTTTGCTTCAGATTTGTGCGACCTCGGACGGGGGAGCAGCGCTCGTGTTGTGCTCAAAGCAATACGCCGAGAACAAAGGTGCCTCGGGTGCGGTCAAAGTGCGTGGCATTTCGACGGTCACGCCGACGTTCCCGAACGCCGTGATCGAAATGCCGAACTTTGCAACCGACTCTGCGGCTGGTGTTGCGCACGTCGGAGCCACCTTTCGTGATTCGATCGCTGCGTCGGCCTATGCCGAGGCCGGGCTTGGACCCGAAGACATGCACCTCGCCGAGGTGTATGACCTGTCATCAGCGCTCGAGCTCGACTGGTACGAGAACATTGGGCTCTGTAAGGAAGGCGAAGCCGAGAAGATGCTGCGCGACGGCGACACGTCGCTTGGTGGCAAGATTCCCGTCAACGTGAGCGGTGGGCTAGGGGCGTTCGGCGAAGCCGTCCCGGCGCAGGCCATCGCCCAGGTCTGTGAACTCACCTGGCAGCTTCGTGGCCAGGCCGGAGACCGCCAGGTCGACGGGGCCAAGACTGGTGTGACGGTGAACCAAGGTTTGTTCGGTCACGGTTCTTCGGTGGTCTGCGTTCGCTGAACCGGTTGAGCTAGAGCTCGCTGATCGAACGTCCGGCACAATCTGAGGCTGTCATCGCCACCCGTACAGTACGAACATGGCGATCCTTGCTGACATCGGCGAAACAGATGGATGGCGTTGTTGGCTGTGCGACGAGGCGGTCGACCCGGACATCTCGTCAAGCGACGATCGGGGAGCCAGTGTCGACGCCCGCATCACCAAGGCTCAGGCGAAGAAGCAGAAGAAGTCAAAGGTCGAACCCACAAACGAGCGTCTCTCACACATTGGGTGCAATACCGGCAACGGCACCATCGAGCGCGTGGTGCCCTGGCCCGAGGACCTGTTCGTCGTAGACCCGGTTCCGCTGATAGCCACCGTTGAGCGCTTGCGTCGCAAAGGTGGCCGAGAAATTTTCGCGCGATGCATGACCAAGGAAGATGCGGGCGCGGCAGCTGCCTGGCTCGTGGACCGTGTTTCACGACTGGAGCCAGATCTAAAACTCACCGCGCGCGTGGACAAGGGCGGCGGCCAGTACCTGGTTTCGCTGTTCGCCTGAGGGGGCAGATCAACTTTCGACGACGGAGCGAATCCGTTCGAGTGTCTCGACCATGTTGCGTTCGTTGGCCATCGACTGAATGGATTGCGGCGAGACATTCGCAGGAGGTCTGCGGGTCCCGTAGCCCGAAAGTCGAACGGCGGCTGCTAGGTATGTGGTGATGGAGCCGGGTGTGGTCGAGCGTGAGTTTCAATCGTCGAGCGAACGGTCGGTGTTCGCCAATCGCACGTTGAACATGAGATCGGTGGACCTCGTCGGTTACGACATGGACTACACGCTGATCCACTACCACGTCGACGAATGGGAACGTGCTGCCTTTGAGGAAGCCAGCGCGATCTTGTGCCGCACCGGCTGGGACTTGAGTTCGCTGCGCTTTCACCCTGAGCGGTTCAGCATCGGGCTGGTCTTCGACCTCGAACTCGGCAATCTGGTTAAGGCCACCCGATTCGGCTACGTGGTGCGTGCCCAGCACGGCAACGAGGTGCTCAACTACGAGACTCAACGTGGCGCCTACCGCGATGTGATCGTCGACCTGGGTGAGCCTCGATTCGAGTTCATGAACACGATGTTCGAGATCTCGCGGGCCAGCCTGTTCACCCAGCTGGTTGCCCTACACGATCAGGATCGGCTGCCTGCGGTCGGGGGCTATCGCGACCTGTATCGCTACGTCGACGACGCTTTAGGCGAAGCCCACATCACCGGCAAATTGAAGGACCGAATTCTCGCTGAACCCGAGCGGTTCGTCGACCCTGATCCGGGCATGGTCACGACACTTCTCGACCAACGACTGGCCGGCAAGAAAATCGCGCTGATTACGAACAGTGATTGGTTCTACACCTCTCGGATCATGGACTGGGCAGTTGATCCGTACTGTCCCGACGGAACGACCTGGCGTGATTGCTTCGATTTGGTGATCGTGTCGGCGAACAAGCCGCGGTTCTTCACGGGCAACGATCCGATCTATCGAGTCGTCGACGAAGAACAATCGCTGTTGCAACCTCATCACGGCTCGCTCGAACCTGGCCATATCTATTTCGGTGGCAACGCGACGTTGGTCGAACAGAGTCTGGGCATTTCCCAGAGTCAGCCCCTGTACGTCGGAGATCATCTGTTTGGCGACGTTCATGTCACCAAGGACATCATGGCGTGGCGCACGGCCCTTATCGCTCGCGGTATCGAAGCCGAGATCACCGATGCTGCTGCCTTTGCTGACCGCCAGCGACAACTCAGCGACCTCATGGCAGCAAAGGTGATCGTCGACCGCGATCAGGCACAGGCACGGTTGGCTCGTACCCGCGGCGACGAAGCCGTTGGGCCGAGGCTCAGCGAGCTGACCCAGCGGGCGATGCAACTCGATGAACAGATTGTGCCGCTCGCTCGAGCTGCCGCTGAGCTTGGCAACGCCACGTGGGGGCCGATCATGCGAGCAGGTAACGACAAGAGTCTGTATGCACGCCAGGTCGAGCGCTACGCCGACATCTACACGTCGCGCGTGTCGAATCTGGCAACCGAGACACCGTTTGCGTATCTGCGAGCGGCGCGATTGACGCTTCCTCACGACATCTAGACCTCCGTAGGCCCCCGCATATGTCGATCTTGACGCGTGTTCGCGATCAAATTGTCACATGCGGTGGGTATTCCACCACAGTTTGTAATAACCTTGGTTATCGGTTAGTAGCCGTCGCCCACGCGTTCGCGGGTGGGCACAACAGTCTGGAGGGACTACATGAAGAGTTCAATGCTCTTTCGTGTCCTGGCGATGATCTTCGCCATGGCACTGCTCGCCACCGCATGTGGCAGCGATAGCGAAGGCGACACCAGCTCTGACTCAGGGTCAGATGACAGTGCCGCAGAAACCACTGACGACAATTCGTCTGAAGATGACATGTCTGAAGATGACATGTCTGAAGACGACATGTCTGAAGACGACATGTCTGAAGACGACATGTCTGAAGATGACATGTCTGAAGACGACATGGCCGAAGACGACATGTCTGAAGAGGCCGCAGCTGGTTCGACCGGCGGCACCTTGATCTGGGCACATGAGCAGGAACCACCTGACATGCACCTCGACGACCCCAACAACAACCTGTCGATCACCTCGTGGATTCGGTCAGCTCTCATCGAGGGCCTGTACGGCGTCGACGGCTCGACCTCGTACTACCCCGAGCTGCTCGCAGGCGAAGCTGAGGTCGTGTCAAACGACGACGGCACAGTGACCATCAACTACACGCTTCGCGACGGCCTGATGTGGTCAGACGGCACGCCGCTCACCGCGGTCGACGTCGAATACACGATGGGTATCAACCTTGAGGGTTGCGACTTCGAAGCAGAAGAAGACGGCTGCGTCTACCTGCGTGGTGACCGCACCGGCTACGACCTGGTTACCCAGTACGCCGCAACCAGCGACACCGAGTTCACGATGACTCTCACGAACTTCTTCGCAGGTTGGAAGGGCATGCTCAACGAGATCTACGCTGCTCACGCGTACGGCGCAGATGCAACAGCGGTCAACGCCAACCTTCCAGAATGGCAGAACGCCGACGGTGTGCTTCCATCATCTGGTCCGATGATCTTTGACGAATGGAACCGTGGCGTTTCGATGTCGATGGTCCGCAACGACAACTACGCCGGATCGGTCAGCCCCGATGCGACGAACACCGGAATCGCCAACGTTGACGGCGTGCAGATCAACTTCGTCACCGACACCGATGCCCAGATCAACGCCCTCAAATCAGGCGAAGCACAAATCGTGATGACCCAGCCTCAGCTGGCATTCGGTGAGCGGCTCTCAACCGACGAGAACTTCACTGTTGCATCAAGCGCAGGTCCAGTGTTCGAACACTGGGGACTCAACCTTCTCAACGTTCACCTCTCGGATCCCCTGGTCCGTGAAGCACTCGCATATGGCCTCGACAAGACCGAGGTCATGGCCGGCCTGTACACGCCACTCTTTGGCGACAACCTTCCAGCAGAGGGCCTCGGCGGCACCTACTGGATGTCAAACCAGCCTGCATACATCGATGCCCAAAAGATGTACGAAGGCAAGCAGAGCGACGCTGCAATTGCGAATCTCGAAGCAGCTGGCTACAGCGATAGCGGCGACGGCATCATGGAGCACCCAGACCGAGGTCGCCTGACCTTGCGTGTGGGTACGACTGGCGGCAACGCTCTTCGTGAACTGCAGCAGCAGATCATCCAAGCGCAACTCGCTGAGTCAGGTATCGAGATCGTTATCGACAACGTGCCTGGCGGCGCGTACTTCGGCGAGCGTCCATTCAGCGAAGCAGCCTTGGCCGCTTCAGCAAGTGGTGGCGCCGAAGGTGACCCAACGGTCTGGGACATCACCCAGTTCGCGTGGGTCGGTGGCCCATGGCCAGGTGGCCAGTCGGCTTCCTACCTCGGTGGCAACGGCAACAACCCGTACGGCTTCAACAACCCCGACTTCGACGCACGCGCTGCAGAGTGTGATGGAACCGTCGACGATACGGCACGCGCCGATTGCTACAACGAACTGAACCGCTACGTGACGACTCTTGAGATCGACAGCGAAACCGGCCTGTTCATGATTCCGCTGACCCAAAAGCCTTCGTACTACGGCTACCTCTCCAGCGTTCTCAGCAGCGCAGGCGTGGCACCCGATGCACAGGGTGCAGGTCCGCTCGCAAACGTCGTCGACTTCGCATTCAAGTAAGTCGTCTGACACACCATTGATCATGTGATCACTGGCTGAAGTACGGGGCCGGTCCATCTGGGCCGGCCCCGTATGACGGCCACTGCAGAGGGGGAAATATGGTCGCTTATGCTTTGCGGCGACTGCTGGGCGCGATCCCAGTCATCCTGGTCGCGACGTTCGTGATGTACGCGCTGGTGTCGTCCATCAACGACCCGATTGCCCAGCTTCGACAGTCATGCCCACAGTGTGACGCGTCGGCCTATCAACGACTCAACGATCTCTACAATCTCGACCAGCCGATCCCGCAGCGGTACGCATCGTGGCTCGGTTCGGCGCTCACTGGTGATTTCGGGGTTTCGACATCGATGGGCGAACAAGATGTCGGACCAATCTTTTGGGAACGGGCCAAGAACAGCGCGATCTTGTCGATCCCTGCAGCCCTCATCGTGATCGTCTTCTCGGCTGCGTTGTCGATCTACTCCGCGTTGCGGCAATACAGCCTGGGTGACTACGCGGTCACCGGATTTACCTACCTTGGCCTGGCGATGCCAACCTTCTTCTTCGGTCTACTTCTGCAAGTATTCTGGGGCATCTGGTTCCAAGATTGGACCGGACTCAAACCGTTCTGGACCGGTGGACTGCACACCGAGTCGATTGGCGAGCTGCTGTCAAGCGTGGCGTTGCCCATCACGACGTTGGTCATCATCAGCCTGGCCGCCGACACTCGCTTCGGTCGCGCCGCCATGCTCGAAACCCGTAACGCCGACTTCATTCGGACCGCTCGTGCCAAGGGGGTGCCCGAACGCACCATCGTGCTCAAACATTTGCTACGAGCAGCGCTCATACCCATGGTGACGGTATGGGCAATCACCTTCGGCACATTGCTCGGGGGCACGTTGGTGACAGAAACCGTCTTTAGCTGGCCAGGACTTGGTCGTCTGCTCATATTCAACGGGGTCTATGACGGCGACGTGAACATCATGATGGCGGTGATTTTGTTCATCGGGGTGATCACGGTGTTGTTCAATCTGTTTGCCGACCTGCTGTACGGCTGGCTAGATCCGAGGGTCCGCTATGGCTGATACCGCAGTCGGGGTACATCTCGCCTCAGAACAGATTGCATTCGACGACAAGCCGCAGAGCTTTGGTCGTCAAGCGTGGAAGCGATTCCGCAGTCACAAGCTGGCCATCGTCGGCGTGTTTCTCTTCTTGTTTCTCGTGCTCGCTTTTTGGATCGGACCACGAGTCAGCAGCTATGAGTTCGACGAAATCAATATCGTCGACCGCGCTCAGGGCCCAAGTGGCAAGCATTGGTTCGGTACCGATGACCTCGGCCGAGATCTGTTCGTACGCGCCATGCGCGGCGGTCAGTATTCGATCACGATCAGCGTGGTGACCGGCCTGATGGCCGCAGCGCTCGGCGGCATCTTTGGCGCCCTCGCCGGGTACTTCGGACGGGTTCTCGACACGGGCGTGAGCTTCATGATCAACTGCTTGTTGACCATTAACTCGCTCGCGATTCTGCTCGTGTTGGGTGTCAAGTTCCAAATGACCCCGATGGTGATCGCATCGCTCATTGCCGTGCTGACCTGGACTCGAGGTGCTCGTGTGGTTCGAGCATTGGTGTTGCAGTTCAAAGAGCGCGAGTTCGTGCTTGCCGCTCGCGCTGCGGGTGCCAGCAATCTGCGAATCATCTGGTCACACTTGCTTCCGAATGTCGCTGGTGCACTGTTGGTCGAAGCCACGCTGCTTGCCGGTACAGCAATCATCCTCGAGTCGACACTGTCCTTTCTTGGGCTTGGTGTGCTTCCCCCTGAGACGACGCTGGGCACATTGATTAGCGAAGCGAAAGGTGCGATCGACACCAATCCTGCCCGGGTGCTGATTCCCGGTGGACTCGTGACGTTGATCGTGTTGGCCGTGAACTTTGTCGGAGACGGTCTGCGAGATGCGCTCGACCCAACACACGAGCTGGAACTATGAGCCTTTCGAACCCCAGCTCGGCAGCGGGCGCCGAAGCCCCATTGCTCGAAGTTGAGAACATGTCAGTCGGCTTCCGTGCCCGGGGCAAACCAACCGCCCAGGCCGTCCGCGGTGTGAGCTACACCGTCGAACGGGGCGAGACTCTCGCGATCGTGGGCGAGTCCGGCTCAGGCAAGTCGGTCAGCGCAATGGCCATGCTCGGCCTGCTGCCTGGCTCTGCCGAGATCACCGGCCAAGCCCGGCTCGAAGGTATCGATCTGCTCGCGCTTAAGCCGAAAGAGCTCCGCTCGTATCGAGGGCGTCGCATTGCGATGATCTTCCAAGATCCAATGACGGCTTTCCATCCAGCCTTCACCATTGGCAATCAGATCGCCGAGACGATCACCGTGCATGGCCTGGCCGACAAGAAGCAGGCCATGGTGCAAGCCGCAGATTTGCTCGAAATGGTCGGCGTGCCCGAACCCGGCGTGCGGGTCAAGCAGTATCCCCACGAGTTCTCTGGCGGCACGCGTCAGCGGGCAATGGTCGCGATGGCGATCGCCAACAAACCGGATCTGCTCATCGCAGACGAGCCGACGACGGCGCTCGACGTAACGATTCAGGCGCAGGTCATGGAAGTGCTGGCGAACATCCAAAAGGAAGTCAACGCAGCATTGCTGCTCATCACGCACGACCTCGGAGTCGTTGCAAGTGTGGCCGATCGTGTCCAAGTCATGTATGGCGGTCGCATCGTCGAACGCGCCGATGTTCGACCGTTGTTCCGCACGCCGCGGAACCCGTACACACGAGGCCTTTTGACATCGCTCCCACGTGTTGATGGAGCACGTGATGACCGATTGATCCCAATCCCGGGATCGCCACCCAGCATTTTGGCGATGCCTCCAGGGTGTGCCTTTGCTCCTCGCTGCACCTTTCGGACTGACGTCTGTGACGAGCGCGCCGCCGATCTCGAGATGGTCGTCGAAGGACATGAGAGCCGGTGCCATCACAACGCCGATCTTGCGGCCTGGCAGCCGTTGCACAGTGGGAGTGGCTCATGACCGGCACCGCATCGATGCCTCCCGCGAACACTGGTTCAGAGACAGCGCCGTTGCCGCCTGCACCGCGTCCGGACGACGCTCCACTTCTCGAAGTGAACAACCTTGTCACCCACTTCCCGATTCGAAGCGGGTTCTTCAAGCGAACGACCGGCTGGGTTAAGGCCGTCGATGGCGTGTCGCTATCGGTCAAACCCAACGAAACGGTCGGGATCGTCGGCGAGTCCGGTTGCGGTAAAACCACCCTTGGCCGCACCATCCTTCGTTTGATCGAACCAACGAGCGGTTCCATCAAAGTTCGTGGCGAAGACGTCGTCGCAGCCTCGGCTGGACGCATGCGTGATTTGCGCAAAGAGATGCAGATGGTCTTCCAGGACCCGTACGCATCGCTGAACCCGCGTATGCCGGTGCACGACATTGTCAGTGAACCATTGCGCATTCACGGAACGCCCAAGAACGAAGCACGTGACCGAGCTGGCGAGTACCTCGATGCTGTCGGGCTGCTTCCTGAGCACGGCAACCGGTACCCGCACGAGTTCAGTGGCGGTCAGCGCCAACGTGTCGGCATTGCCCGGGCTCTCACGCTCGAACCTGATCTGATCATTCTCGACGAACCCGTCTCGGCGCTCGACGTGTCTATCCAGGCGCAGGTCATCAATCTGCTTGAGGATCTGCAGGATCGCTACGACCTCAGTTACCTCTTCATCGCTCACGACCTTTCTGTCGTGCGCCATATTTCTGATCGGGTCGTCGTGATGTATCTCGGCAAGGTCGCCGAGGTCGCGGACCGCGATGAGCTCTACGCATCGCCTGGACACCCGTACACCCAGGCACTGTTGTCTGCGGTACCAGTTCCGGATCCCGATGTGGAATTGACCCGCGAGCGCGTGGTGTTGACAGGTGATCTGCCGAGCCCCGCCAATCCGCCTTCGGGTTGCCGATTCCGGACGCGTTGCCCGATCGCGGTGGCGAAGTGTGCTGACGAAGATCCACCCCTCGCCGAGATCGCTCCAGATCACTGGGTGAGTTGTCACTTTCCATCGGTTTGACACTGGACTAATTCGGCGAGGCCGCTTTCCTGCGGCCGTTAGTCTGCTCTGATGTCTCAAGACGCTTCGGCTGCAGCGCGCTCGCAAGAACCAGCCGACGCGCACGCGCCGAGCTCCATGGTCGAGGGGCTGCGGTTGCTTGCCAAGCTGGTCCGACCTCATCCATTTTCGCTTATCGTGTCGCTGCTTGGCTCTGCGGTATTCGCACTAGCGACCGTCATTTCGGCGGCAGTTCTTGGGTGGGTGACCGATGATGTGATCATCGCCACGTTCAACGGCGACGCTCCCGACGGCACGTCGATCGCGTTGAAGGCAAGCGCTGCGGTGAGTGCTGCCGCGGTCCTTCGCATTGGCGGGGTGATCGCCCGGCGTTACTTCGCGGGTATGACGTCAGAGCTGGCTCAACTTGATGTGCGGTCGACGCTTGCCGACCGGTACGTCGACGCTCCGTTGCCATGGTTGCGTCGGTATCCGACCGGTCGGCTTCTGGCTCATGTCGAAAATGACTCGCGTGTGCTCGTCGAGGCGCTACACCCCATGCCGTTCGCATTCGGAGTTCTCTGCCTGGCCGTATTCAGCGGCGCTCGACTACTCATGGTCGATGTCTGGTTCGCGCTGGTTGCTCTGGTGGTCTTCCCGCTGATGTGGGGAATTAACTCGGTTTATGCCCGAATGGTGTCGGGCCCGATCGCTCGAGTTCAGGACCAGCTTGCTCAGGTAACGGGCGTAGCCCATGAAAGTTTCGAAGGCGCGATCATTGTCAAGACGCTAGGTCGTCACGACGCCGAGGTTGCTCGTCTCGATGCAGAGGTCGAGGAACTGCAGCACCGGCGCCAACGGGCCGGTTTCATCAAGGTTGCGGTTGATGCCGTGCTCGGCCTGGTTCCGCCTCTGGGGATTTTGACCGTCGTGGTTCTTGGTGGCTATCGAGTGCGATCGGGAGACCTGGCAGCCGGAGCCGTCATTGAAGTCGCGGCACTGTTCACTGCGTTGGCCATTCCCATGCTCGTATTCGGCTTCTTGCTCGAGTCGATGATCCCGTCGGTGGTGGCATGGAACCGGTTGGAACCAGTCGTCGAGGCTGACGAAGCAGATCTTGGCGTTGTTCACCAAGGAAGTGCATCGCTGCCTGCTGGACCTCTCGGTCTTGAACTCGCTGCGGTGTCGTTCGCGTATCCCGATGCTCCGACCCAGCAGGTTCTTTGCGATGTGTCGTTCTCGGTTCATGCCGGCGAGATGGTTGCGATCGTTGGTTCCACCGGGTCAGGAAAGTCGACACTTGTGCATGCACTGACCGGCGCGATCGAGGTGCAGGGCCTGATTGAAGTAGCCGGCGTTCGAGTATCGGATCTGTCGCTTGCCGCTCGATCAGCTGCGATTGCGCACGTCTTCCAAGAAGCGTTCCTGTTCGCCGACACCATTCGTGCGAACATCGACCTCGAGGGCCTACATGACGAGTCGGCAGTGGTGGCAGCCACTCAGGCTGCGTCGATACATGACTTCATCGTGGAACTCCCATTGGGCTACGACACGGTGCTCGGCGAGCGAGGCGTGACTGTGTCGGGTGGGCAGCGCCAACGAATCGCTCTCGCCCGTGCGTTGATCCGCTCATCAGGTCTCGTCGTACTTGACGACGCGACGTCCGCGCTTGACCCAGTCGTTGAGCGCGGCATTCTCGAACATTTGCGCTCGTCGGTCGACGCAACGCTCATCGTCATCGCTAACCGGTTGGCGACGATTAGCTTGGCGGACCGGGTTGTGCACCTCGTCGACGGTCGAGTGGCGGCCGTTGGTACCCACGAGGAACTGCTCCAAGATCCGGGTTACCGGAAGCTGGTCATGGCCTATGCCGAGGCATCCGATGTCTGACCGTGGCGTGATGCATCGATCAGAGATCCCGGTTGAGCAAGCACCAGCGCTCGAGGTCATTCGCCGCGGTCTTCGGGTCACGCCCGAGTTGCTCCGAGGTATCTGGGCGCTTGTGGCTGTTGGCGTGTTGTACTCGGCCGGCCAAGTGGCAACGCCAATCGTTATGCAGTTGGCGATTGATCGTGGCGGCCTTGCCGATGGCGATGTTGATATGGGCGTCGTCTGGAAGCTCGCTCTCGCTGGTCTGGTCGTTGTTGTTGGCACCCAGGTCCTTGGTGTCTTCATGCGTCGTCGGATGATCCGCCGAGCCGAACAAGCCCTTCGGACGCTTCGGACGGTGACGTTTGATCACGTTCATCGCATGTCGCTGCAGGCCCACAACCGACATTCAACGGGGGTCTTGATCAGCCGGATTACCGCCGATATTGATGTGCTTGGTCGATTCGTCGATTGGGGAATGTTCGTTTGGATGGTGCAACCGTTCGTCCTCGTCGGCGTATTCGTCACGATGGCCGTGTATTCATGGCAGCTGGCGCTGCTCGCCCTGGTCGTCTTCGTGCCAGCGATCATGCTCATGCGATGGATGCAGGGCCGAATGAGCCGCGCCCATCTCGAACGCCAAGAAACTGTCGGTGCGTTGTTAGGCGCGTTCAGCGAAACGTTGGGCGGAGCGCACGTGCTGCGTGCATATGGAGCCGAGGAGCAGACCCGCCGACGTTTGTTCCGGCTGTCACGAGATCGATATCGGGCCAGTCTGCGCGCCAACATCTACATGTCGGTTGTCTTTGTGATTGGTGACCTGTTGGTCACGCTGGTGTCGATTGCGCTGATCGTGGTGGGGATCACGCAGCGAGATTCTCTGGGTTTGGCTGCGGGTGAGTTGGTGGCGCTCGTGTTTCTCGGGACATTGCTGCAGAACCCGGTGAACGAGCTCGGCGAAACGATGAACGAAGCGCAGGTTGCCGTCGCTGGCTGGCGCAAGGTTCTGGGGCTGCTTGAAGAACCAATCGATGACCTCGATCCCATCGAGGGCGACGAGCTTCCGACAGGGGCGCTGGCGGTCGACTCGACTGGGGTCGGATTCGCCTATGCCGATGATCCCGACGAACCAATCCTTTGCGATGTTGACGTGCACATCGCCGCCGGAACCCGAACGGCAATTGTTGGCGCGACTGGTTCGGGCAAGACGACCTTCGCTCGGTTGTTGTGCCGACTCGCGGATCCGACTTCCGGAAGCCTGTCCCTGGGCGGAGTCGATCTGGCAGCAGCCGGGGTTGCTTCCCGCCATCGCGCGGTGCGGATGGTGCCACAGGACAGCTTCCTTTTCGATATGTCCATTCGCGAGAACATCGCAGCTGGCCGGCCAGACGCATCGGAGGCCGACATCGCGCGGGCGATTGCAACCCTCGGACTCGGACCGTGGATCTCGTCGCTCCCAGACGGACTCGATACGCGAGTCGGCGAACGCGGTTCATCGCTGTCGGTGGGCGAGCGGCAACTCGTCAGCTTCGCCCGGGCGTCAGTTGCTGACCCTGGACTGTTGATCCTTGATGAGGCAACCTCGTCGGTTGACCCACAGACCGATCTCATGCTGACGTCGGCGATTGATCGGCTCGCGGTTGGGCGCACCGTCGTGTCGATCGCGCATCGCATGTCAACTGCTGAGTCAGCAGACCTCGTGCTCGTCTTTGACCAGGGTCGCCTGGTTGAGACCGGCAAGCACAGTGATCTCGTCGACGCAGGCGGCGTCTATGCCGATTTGCATCGGGCATGGCGCGATGAGATCTCGGAGAAACAGCCTTAGCCAAACTGCGGTCTGGCCGCTGCAGCTGTCGTCGGCCCGGTTACAGCGAGGTTCGTTCGGGTGACGTTGTTTGGTTTGGCGACGTTGCTCGGTTCGGGTTGTTTGGGTTTCGGTCTTGGGGG
>CALDYC010000034.1 GCA_937941245.1 uncultured Acidimicrobiales bacterium
TGGAATCGTGATGCTCGGCTTCTTGAGCGGCCTTGCGATCGGTGCTCCAGTCGCTGGCCTTGTCATCGATGCAACCGGCTCGTATCAGCCGCTGTGGATCGGGGCAACCGTGCTCGCAATCGCAGCCACCGCGGTCGTTGCGCAACCTGAGCGTTTACATACTGCAGCGAAGCGCTAGGTCGTTTAGATCACTGAACGCGAAGCAAATCAACCACTAGCGACGCATTAGCTACAGTCGTCCGCTGTCGGTTCATCAATGATCCGGCTCGAGCGGGAGTCAACGTGAAACTCGGACGCATCAACAAATTCCATGTGGCATCGATGCTGATTATGGCGCTTCTCACCCTGGGTGCAGCAGCGACATCACCGGTTGTAGCCCATGCGTCGTCAGACAAAACAGACGTCGAAGTCGACGAAACCGCCAATGACCCGGTGGAAGACCAAGCTGACAGCGGGCCGTCTGGAAAAGATTCTGTTCCGCCCTCTAATCCTGATCCGTTAGTACAACCGGTGACGCGGGAACGAGCCAGCGTGATAGGCGAACCACTTTGCGAGATCTCTCCGTCGGAACATGCGACAGTACAGTCGCCGGAGTTGGATTTGTCAGCCGAACCAACAACCGACTTTGGTCTCGAAGCAGGTCTTAGAGACGAAACGCCAGAAGACGTTGATAACCAGCCTGCTCCAAGAACGAAAACCCTACGCGTTCCGAGTCAGGTATCGGCCCAACAAGTCTGTGGCGCCGAAGCAGTGTCTTCTGATCGAGACGTTCTCGTGATTCCAGTCGTTTGGGGCGGAGTAACCCCTAACGATCCCATCCACGTGCTTGAGGAACTCATCACCGGCGAGGTAAGCGATCGTATTGTCGAATCTACATGGGGGGCCGAATGGATCGAAAACGTCGACGTCATGGACTGGGTCACGGTGCCGACGCCGACGACCTGCCCAATGACGAATGGACAGACCGCGACCGATCCGACGTTCATAGCGGCCTTTGCCGAAGCTGCCATCCAAGGATTCAACGTGAGTTCTTATCACCGAACCGTCTTGTACGTACCCGAAGTTCTCGAAGGCGATGACCAGCTGTGCGACTTCTGTTGTGGCATCGCCGAGAGTGCGGGACCGCATGTCGCAATTTTCGGGCGGATCAACGGTGGGCTGTGGGCCCATGAGTTCCTTCACGGATACGGCGCTGACCACGCAGGGCGGTTCGCTTGTAACGACAAGTTTGCCTTATGGATCCCGTATGACCCAGCTCAAGAATGCACACGAATAGGCACAGGCAACCCGGCAGACGTGATGGGACCGGCTTGGGACAGCGGCCGGATCTCAGCGCAGCAAGCATTTAAGTTAGGTTGGCTCCCAGCTGATCAAGCCGTCGAGCTAGGCGACTATGGGACTTGGCAGCAGGTAGTGATCAGCGGCGCATCAGCCCCAACGAGCGCCATACCCAAAGTAGCGTTTTTCGAAACCGAACCAATCTATGACACCTTGGGCGGCACATATTGGCTGGAATACCGAGTACCGCAAAGCTTCGACGGAGCATACGACCAGGATCAATGGCCAGATTTCGGTTCCGGAATCCAGGTTTATCGCGATACCCACTACATCGGTAGCACGCTTGATACCGCATTCCTGCTCGAGACCCGCTCAGACTTCGTTCCGGCCTACAACGCTCAAGGTGAAGAGCTATGGGTCTACAGCTCAGGTGCGGTCAAGCCGTACGGCTGGACCGGCTCGGTTGGGCTATGGAACACGCCGATAGGCGACCCGCTCTTCCAAGCGGCGGACCCTCGAGCGTCGATGACGCTTCCGCTGGGAGATGAGTATGTCGATATCGAGTCCGGATTGAGAATACGACCGTTGCACGTATCCGGTGACACGATAACCGTTGACGTCTTCCTTCCTTCGGCGTCTGCCGTTGTGGCGGAACTAGATACCGTCGAGCTGAGTTTCGAAGTCGGCGGATCGCCGCTGGTACCTGGCCCCTCGCCGGCAGCGGTGGTGTCAGTTTTGGGGAGCGAACCTGACGCTCAGTTCGAAGTCGACGCCACTCACTTCTTGGTGACCATCAGCAAAGACGACGTCATCATCGATGAAAAGATCGTGCCCGCAGAATCCATCGACAACGCAACCGGTGCAACCGCCGTATTCGATGTCGAGCTACCCGCCCTCGGCCGGTTCGTAGCCAAAGCGGTTCCAATGTCCAATGGTGTCGAAGGTCCAAGCAAATCTGACTTGGTCACTCTTAGACCAGACTTCGACCTAATGCCGATGTTTGACGTCGAATCAGGCGACGCTTCGGTGCTCATTGGATTAGTGAACCATCCGAGCATTGTTGCTCCTCCAGCTAGCTGGGAAATCACTGCATGGGGACCCTCTCGGCCAAAATGCGTGGTTCGTATAGATACGCCCGCGACTGGTCAGACCCAGCTCGTGCATTGGACGCCCATCGAGGCCGGTCAACACTCGGTCACCGTGGAAGCCCATTTCCAACCGGAACAACAAATTCGCTACGCGGAGTCGACAGATTTTGCTGTCCCGTACACACCCGATGACACCAACCAAGACTTGACCATCCTTATGTCAGGTTCAGTCAGCCAACCCACTCTCCATTGGGCTACCGGGACCTTCCCGCCCGACGCAACAGCACAGATCACGGTGTGTACTCAGCTAGACATCGAAGATTCTTTCTATGGAGTCGCCGACGTAACTATCGACGGTCTGCCACTCGACGGGTCTCTCGAAAATGCATTCGATAGTGAACAATCACACGGTGCGCGTTGGGCCGTTATGCAGCTCGAAACCGATTTCGGTTTTGTAGGAACTGCTGAAACCAGCGAAACGTCACTGACCAACTTCCCTGAGGCCGTTGGACTGTCGACGTACGAATTGCCAGAAGGTGACACCAACCAGATCCATCAAGTGGTTGTGAGCATGGATCAAGCGTCACAACTCGCTACGAGCCGCCGCGCGACTGCTTTTCCAAGTGACATCTGCAGTTTGGCTGCCGGAGTCAACGGCTACACCGACAGCAGCGACATGCCTATCAGCGCCGGTTCTGACGAACTCGTCATCGATCTGTGGGTCCATGGCGACCGTACGCTCGGCGCAGACCAGGCGTGCAATGTTTGGATTTCCGATGACGACGTCTTAGAGGAGCCGGGCGATCAAACAGGACGATTCGTCATCACGATTCTGGATGACGATGGACCCCCAGATGGCGATCCAGCGGTCCAGGCGGCCAATCTCAAGATTGCGTTGACTGTCGTTAACGACATGGTCGAACCCTGCCCTGTCACTTGGCAGCAAGCATCGAGTTTCGAGAGCATTCAAGGACCAGCCGATCTGTTTGACACGCTCGAAATCGCGCCCGGCGACACTGTCACTTACTGCATCAACGCAACCAACGTCGGCGATGCACCAGCGAGCGAAGTATGGATCTTTAGCGGTCTACTCGGCCCGGTGACCATCCCGGGCGAGAGTCTGAATCCCGGCGCTGATTTCGCTACGCAGTACATCTACACCTACGACGAAGACCTTCATTCGCAATTGATGGAAACCCATATGGCAATGATCTTGGGCGAGAACCCCGACGGGTCCGATGCCGAGGGACACCAGAGAATCGACTTGGCGGGAGTCAACATTTCCTAGGATTGCGAAGTGTGCGCTGCCGCCCCGAGTAGTGCCGCTAGGTCTTCGCTGCATTCGGCACCCGTGATGGACTCGACCCAGCCGTGGAATTGTTGACCGCCAGCTTCGTTGCGCCCAAACTTGACGTTGTCTTTCGCTCCGGTGGCGAGCGCTTGGCCGATCTTGATTCCTGTCGCATAGTCCTCGTCACGGACGACGTGGAGTAAGAAGGCCATCTGCTTCTCAATGAGCTCCATGTGCGGTGTCGGGTCGCCGCTTGCGAGAAAGGTCTGCGTTGTTCGCGACGAATCAGGAGTCGTGCCGGGGAGTAGCTGGGAAATCATGAACAACGGCACCCCCGCATCGAATCGGGCAATCGAGATGTGAGGGAAGATCGTCCAGATGCCACTCGTGATTTGGCGCAGCGTCCAGTCGTCTTCGGATGTTTCGGCAAGTTCCGCGAGACGGTGGTCGGGAGAACTCACTCGCTGATGCGGGCCCCACGCGTCGTAGATGGCCTTGTTGCCGTAGTCGGGCCCGAACGTGTTCTTGTGCAAAATCGGCAGATGGTAGAAGTCGAGGTAACCGTCATAGGCCAGCTTCCAATTGGGACCATCGACTGACTGGCGACCAACGAAGCGGGCATCGCCGATACCTAGCGCATCGAGGTATTCGCCGTATCCGCAAAGCCACGTGTCGATATCGACATCGGCGTGGCCATTCAGACTGGCGACCGACACCCAGACGATACCGGCGCGTTCGTCACAGGTCAGCTGGGTCAAGCCGTTACAACTGAGGTCGATATCGCCGAAGTCAGCACGGTCAAGAATGCCGACGAGCGAGCCCTCACCGTCGTATGACCACGCGTGGTACGGGCAGGTAAACCGCCGAGCGACGCCATCACCGTCGACTAGTTGCGCACCGCGATGGCTACACGTGTTGACAAACGCTCGCAAGACACCATCGCCCGATCGCACGATCAGC
>CALDYC010000035.1 GCA_937941245.1 uncultured Acidimicrobiales bacterium
ATCCGCGTCAGAGCAAATGCCGCCGCCTTTTCGGGGATTTCGGGCGATGTGCTTAGCGCGCACCGGATGCATCAGGAAATCTTGCAGAGTTTGAAGCCGAACTTTCCTGCGACCGATCGTCTCCGCATCGAACAGAACGCAAAACACTGGGCGGCGTTGGCTGCCAAGTCCGCGACTTGAAATGAGAACTTATTTTCGGATTTTGTCCGATGTCCGGTTTGCCGCACTGAGTGTCGGACAGATGGTGAGCCTTCTGGGCGATGTGATGTTTCCGATGGCCGTTCTGTTCGCGGCTCTTCAGAATGAGGTGATCGATTCAGAATTGGCTCTATTGGTTGGTACTGCGTACGCTGTAAGGTTTGCTGCTCTAGCCGCAGTCGTGTTGTTTGCGGGAGGGATTCTGGATCGTGTCGATCCCGTTCGGAGCGCAGCAACCGCCGATCTGGTAAGGGTATTTGCGTTTGGTGCTTTGGTGCTTTGGTGGAATGGCGGACTCACCGGTCTCATAATTGCCATGGCGGCAATGATCGGTGCTTGTGAGGCAGTTAGCGAACCGGCGATCCTAGTTATTGGCCCGATGGTCGTCGAGAGGGATGGAGACCGGCAGAGCGGGGACCGAGCAGACGCCGCGATCGGGTTGATGGAGGCTCTTCGCAACATGTTTGGTGTTGCTGGTCCTCCCCTTGCAGCGCTGCTTCTGGCTTCTATGGGATATCGCACAGGTCTTGCAGGGTGTGCTGCGGTGTTTGCGGTATCAGCTGTTTTGACCCTTTGGGCGGGGTCAGCCTGCGAGCCATCCACTAAGCGCTCGGCCGCACAAGACGACGACAGGGCATTGGCCCAGGAGGCGTTGACTGGTCTTGGTATTGTCTGGCGTCGACCATGGCTGCGCTATGTGCAAATGCTGGCTGTGGCTCAGGTTCTGTTTGCGGTTGGGCCGTGGATGGTCGCTCTTCCTATCGTGATTACGAACGCCGACTCCGACGGGGTGCGCAACTACGGCCTCGTTTTGGCCGCGTTCGCCGCTGGAGCCATCCTCGGATCTCTGATTGGAGGAAGGGTTAGCGTTCGTAGACCAGGGTTAATAGCACTGCCGTGTCTGGCGGTTTTTGGAGTCGCAGCGTTGGCGACCGGCCTCTCTGCCCAGCTGGGCACCCAACTCGTTGCCTATTTTCTTGCAGGAGTTGGAACCCAGATCTTTGACATCCTGAAGCTACGGGCCATCCGGCGCTCCGTGCCCGAAAATGAACACGCCCGGGCCTTTAGCGCTGATTTCTTCTTCTCGTTTGCGGCTTTACCGTTGGGGCAGATCATCGGCACAACCCTCGTGTCTTCGATGGGCGCGGAGACAGTTCTAGCGTTTGGCGGCATCTTCGTTCTGGCAACTGGATTGATACCTTTGTCGAGCCGCGAGGTGCGTGAGTTCGGGTTACTAGATTCAGACGCCGAGATCAACCCATATCCGCACCGTCACGAATCGGTTCTGAGCTAACGTAATCGACACGTTCGAGGAACACAGCGAGGTGGCCGCAACCTGGTCTCGATCGACTCAGGGACTGCCCCTTGGTTGGTTGACCAGTCGGGCTTTGTTGGTTAGGCCGTCCGACGGGCGGCGGTCCTGGCGACGTTTCTATTGGGGAGCGCTAGTGACGCCGTCACACACCCGTTCTGGACTTGGACCCATGTCTACGATCGAGCTCCCAGATGACGTCGCCGCCGCACTAACGGCCGCGGCTGCTGATCGTGGCCTCTCTGAGGTCGAGTTGATTGTTGAACTCGTTGGGTCTGACCAGCCGAAGCCGGCTGGCCTTGACGGCTTCTTGGGTTGCATGGACTCGGGTGACCCTGACTGGGCTGGAACCGACACGAAGGTGTTGGCACGCGCGGTGCCCGTTAGATCATCTGGTTACATCCGTGCCGAGTGGGGCCGGTAGTTTCGGTCAGGTCCGAGACGAGGAGAAAAGCTATGGGCGACGCCTGGATTATTGACGCATGCCGCACGCCGCGCGGTGTCGGCAAAGTAGGCAAAGGCGCTCTTGCCCACATGCACCCGCAACACCTCGGTGCGACGGTCCTCAAGGCACTCGCCGAGCGCAACAACCTCAACACGGCCGAAGTCGACGACATCGTGTGGGGGACCAGCATGCAGGGCGGGACCCAGGGCGGCGACATGGGGCGTATGGCTGCGCTCGACGCTGGCTACGACGTCAGAGCGAGTGGTATGACCTTGGACCGCTTTTGTGGCTCCGGAATCACCTCAGCCAGCATCGCCGCTGCCCAGGTGATGTCGGGCATGGAAGACCTCGTGATCGCAGGCGGCTGCGAGATGATGTCCGGTTTTGCCGCGAACTCGAACGGCTCGGGCGGCTTGGGTTCGAAGAACGCCCGGCTCGCCGCAATCCACCCGCAACCTCACCAAGGCATTGCAGCTGACGCGGTGGCTTCGCTCGACAAGATCCCTCGTGAGGCGCTCGATGCCCTCGGTGCCGAATCGCAACGCCGAGCGGAAATCGCGATCCAACAAGGCCGCTTCGACAACAGTCTGATTCCGGTTATTGACGTAGACGGCAACATGGTTCTTGATCGTGAGGAGTACCCACGCCCCGGAACGACGGCCGAGAAGCTCGCCAACCTTGCCCCGTCGTTCGCGGCGATGGCTGACTATCCACTCGACGACACCGGCATCACGTTCCGCCAAATGGTTGCCCAGAAGTACCCGGACCTGGTGATCGAACACGTGCACCATGCAGGTAACTCGTCGGGCGTCGTCGACGGTGCAGCGGCAATTCTGTTCGCCAGCCCCGAGTACGCCAAGTCCCACGCCATGACCCCGCGCGCCCGGGTCGTAGCCACCGCAAACATGGGCGATGACCCCACGCTCATGCTCAACGCTCCTGGCCCGGCAGCCCGCAAAGTCGTCGAACGCGCCGGGATGACACTCGGCGACATCGACCTCTTCGAAATCAACGAAGCGTTCGCTGTTGTCTCCGAGAAGTTCCAGCGGGACCTTGACCTCGATCGCGACAAGGTCAATGTCAACGGCGCTGCTATTGCCCTCGGCCACCCCATTGGGGCAACCGGGTCCGTGCTCATCGGCACGGTGCTCGATGAGCTCGAACGTCAAGACCTGCAAACAGGGCTCGTCACGATGTGCGCCGCGGGCGGAATGGCGCCGGCGATCATCATTGAACGCATCTGAGTCCGCATGGCCTTTGACAATCTGACACCCGCCGAAACGGCGCGCATCGCCTTTGCCGATGAAATGCGGCGCGGGCTACACCTGGCTGTCGGCGGTGACCCAACAGCCGAGCAGTTCAACAGCGCAACTGCTGCGATCGCTGCCGCGTTTGACGGGCTCGCCGATGCGCCGCGCCGCAGCAAAGCCGTACACCGGTTCACCGAACAAGGCGAACTGGCGGTTCCTGCCGATGGCGAGGAATTCGACAACAGCCTTGACCGACCGGTGTCGGGATTGGGTAACCCGTGGAGCGTGCCCCTGCGAGTCTTCCGTGATGGAGACAACGCGGTCACGACCGTCTTTCTCGACGACGGCTACGAAGGTGCACCGGGTCGCGCCCACGGCGGTCTGGTATCGGCGATCTATGACGACCTGTTCGGGTTCTTGACGGTGCTTCACCGCGGAATGGCGTTCACGGCATCGCTCTCGATCAACTATCGAGCGGCCACGCCCGTTCGCCACCCGGCAACGTTCACGGCCTGGATCGAGCAAGTCGATGGCCGCAAGATCCACATGGCAGGCGAGTGTCATGTCGATGGCGAGCTGGTCACCGAAGCAACCGCGTTGTTCATCGACGCATCGGAGTTCTTCGCCGAACAGGTTGCCCAGCAATCGGACACCGCCGATCAGGGGGCTACCCCAAGCTGATTGTGCAGTTTCTTGCACAGTCCGTAGCCTCGGCCGGTGAGTAACCACGCGCCCAGGGCTACGCCCGCAACATCGCCGGGCGAACCAGCTCGATCGGACCAAAGCGTCATCGCCTACCTCGCCTTTCTTGGCGTGCTTTTGGCCACCGGTATCGACATTGCACTGCCAGCGTTCGGAGACATCGAGCGTGCGCTTCCCGGGGCATCGAGCACGTCGCTCATGGTGACCGCGTATCTGTTAGGTATGGCCATTGGCCAGCTTGTTGCCGGTCCGTGTGCCGACACGTTTGGGCGCCAACGCGTTATTCAGGCCGGTTTGGTGCTTTATCTCGTTGGTGCGATTGGTGCAGCGCTAGCCCCAAGCTTCGGAGCGTTGCTGTTCGCCCGAGCGGTGTGGGGAATCGGCGCGGCAGCACCGGCTGGCCTGCGAACCGCAATCGCACGCGACCTCTACTCGGGCGACAAGATGGCCCGAATCACCACCATCGTGATGGCGGTATTTCTGCTCGGTCCGGTTTTCATCCCGCTTGTTGGCGAGGTGCTTTTGTCGTTCGCCTCGTGGCAGATCGTGTTCTGGTTTTCGGCGTTGATCGCGATCGGCGGTCTGGTTTGGTCTCAACGGTTCGGTGAGACACTGCCGCCAGAACACCGTCGTCAGTTGCAGGTCGCGCCAATCGCGCAGGCGTGCGTGGCGGTCGTCAAGACACGGGTGACCGCTGGGCTGATCCTGTCCAACACGTTGTTCTCGGGGGCGTTCTTTATCTTTCTCGGAAGCACCCAACCGATCTTTGAACGCATCTATGGCAGAGAAGACCAGTTCGCTTGGCTTTTCGCTCTCGCTGGCCTGCTTACGATCCCCGGATTGGCAGCGATGCACTTTTTGATTGGCCGATTTGGCGCGATCCGCATGGTTCGCATGACCGCAACAATCGCGGTGGCAGTGACGATTGCTGGTGTGGTGATCTTTCGGGCCGCCGACGGGATTCCGGACTTCTGGACGTGGTATCTCTGGCTAGTCATCGCCGCGGCCACGCTCACGCTCACCGCTCCAGCGCTGCAAGCGATCGCACTTGAACCCATGGGCACGCAGGCGGGCACCGCATCGTCCTTGCTGAACTTTGCGTCGTTTGCTGGCGGCGCTGGGTTGGCGGCCATATTCGATGCCCAAATCGACGGCACCGTGACGCCAATGGCAATCGGCTTTGCGCTGTACAACGCGATCGGGCTGGCCATCATGATGTGGTCCCTTCGGGGGGCGAAGCCGTCTCACGCCCAGTGAGGGTGCCGCCCAGCGATTCAACGGATGACATGGCGTCGGCGGCCCTCCGGAGGGGGATGGCGAGCCGCCGACGTCGTCATGCTTGGGGGCAGTAGATCAGAGGGTTCAGGATCCAGATTGTCGACACCAACCGGAAGCAATCACCCTCTGACCTGTACCTGAAAGACGCCGGTGCAGGCACCGGAGTCGCGCAAACGCCGTAGGCAAATCTGCCTACGGCGTCGTTGTTAGCGCAACATGAGGTGGGCGTTCGTCAGTATTGGGGCCGAATTGGGTTGGCGTAGCACAGGCCGGTGTCAGGGTGGAAGTACGGGTACCCGGCTGGGCAATGCACCGGCACGACCGGTGCCGGAGCGGGAGTAGGGACTGGAGCAGGTTTCGGCACCAGCGTCTGGACATGAGGCAATCGGGGGGCAGGCGCAACGCGGGTGACGACGTTCTTTTTGCACGGGTTGGTGCCGAGTAAGAGCTCCCGGCCATTACTCAAACCGTCATCGTCCCAGTCAGCGTTCGGATTGAGGAGCACGTCGACGGTCAACGGGCGAGGACATGGCGCCGAGCATGGGTTGGCTCCGGAGCGGTATTCGACCGTGTTCGAGATGCCATCACCATCCCAGTCGCCATTGGGGTTGGCCTGAATGGCGGGCCACACGATGCTGTGGATCCTGCACTGTGTTTTGGTCGGGGGATAGGGCGCACGGCAGTAGATGCTGCCGTTGTTGCAGTGGATTGCGGAGTCGCGTGCGCACGGGTTACTACCGGTCTTATAGATCTCGTCGCGGTTGCCGATGCGGTCACGATCCCAGTCGCCCTCGGGGTCGGCCAGGACCTGGTCGATCGAATACTGCGGACATGGACCAGCGGCGTCAGCGGCCGGAGCCGAACTGATGATGGCCATTGTGGCGAGCAAGGCGGCCGACAACAGCACGACCACTGTTCGTCGGGAGCGTCGGGGCAAGCGAACAGGTGTCATGAGAGTCCTTGGCTAGTTGCAGTAGCGGGCAATACCCAGGTTAGGGCACATCAACGTGTGGGTTACGTACCCCAGTACAAGCCGAGGTGCGCGGGGTTGTAGTCTGACCTTATGACATTTGCAGAGTTCACGATGAACTCGATCACGGGCGACCAGGTCGAGCTTTCCCAATTCAACGAGCAGGTCAGCCTGGTCGTCAACGTCGCGAGTGCTTGAGGACTGACCCCTCAGTACGCAGGTCTGCGTGCGCTTCAAGAAAAGCATGGTGCGAACGGTTTCAATGTTCTGGCCTTTCCGTGCAATCAGTTCGGCGGCCAAGAGCCCGGCAGCGATGCTGAGGTGCTCGAGTTCGCCACGTCCAACTACGACGCCAACTTCCCGATGTTCTCCAAGGTCGAGGTCAACGGCGACGGAGCAGCGCCGCTCTATAGCTGGCTAAAGAGCAGCCAACCCGGCGAAGGCGAATCGGCCGACATCACGTGGAACTTTGAGAAGTTCCTCGTCGATCGTCAAGGTGAGGTCGTGGCCCGCTGGGCACCACAGACCACACCCGAAGAAATTGACGAACAGCTTGGACAGTGGCTCTAAGCCCGCCTGTTCTGAGCGCTCACATCTTGGTATGAACGATCGGGTGACTGGCCACACGGCCGGTCACCCGTTCGTCGTTTTGGCAGGTGCGTCGGTCAGCGCAGCGAAATGCCGGCCGTCTTGGTCTCGAGGTATTCGTCGAGCCCCTCGAGACCCCCCTCGCGGCCGAGCCCCGAGTCACCCATGCCGCCGAACGGGACTGACGCAGATGTTGGATTGACGTCGTTAATACCAATGATGCCGAATCGCAGTGTCTCGAATGCGTTGATCGCGGTCTTCAGGTTCTCGGTGTAGACATACGCCGCCAACCCATAGTGGGTGTCATTGGCCAGCGCTAATACCTCGTCGACATCGTCGTAGATCACAACAGGCGCAACCGGCCCGAACGTCTCTTCGCGATACACCGTCATCTCGGGGGTGACCGAGGTCAGCAGCGTCGGCGCATAGAAGAAGCCATTCGCGCACTCACCGTCGTCTAGGCGGTGTCCGCCCACGGCGACATGCGCGCCCCTAGCCCGCGCGTCGTCCACCTGTGCTTCGACCTTGGCGACGGCTGCATCGCTGACAAGCGGGCCAACCCCGACTCCGTCGTGCATGCCGTTGCCAGTGACGAGCCGGCTGATCCGCGTCGTAAGGGTGCCGATGAATGCGTCGGCCGCATCGCGATGCACGTACAGCCGGTTCGGGCTGATACAGGCCTGGCCCGAGTTGAGAAACTTCAGTGCCGCAGCACCCTTTGCTGCCGACTCGGGATCGGCGTCGGGATAGACAATGAACGGCGCGTGCCCGCCGAGTTCCACCGATACACGCTGCAACGAGCTTCCTGCTTTGGCTGCAAGCACCCGGCCGACCGCAGTCGAGCCGGTAAATGTGAGTTTGCTGACCCGCGAATCGCTCGTGAACACATCACCGATCGGCACCGGGTCCTCGGCGGTGACCATGTTGATCACGCCGTCGGGAACGCCCGCTTCGGCAAAGATCTCGAACACGGCCTTTGCGCACAGAGGCGTGGCCTCGGCGGGCTTGAGGACCAGAGTGCACCCAGCCGCGAGCGCTGGCGCCATCTTCCGGGTCAACATCGAGATCGGGTAATTCCATGGCGTCACCATGGCCACAACACCGACCGCCTGGCGTGTGGTGAGGAACCGTTGATCGGCCCGATTGGACGGAAGCCACTGGCCGCTGATTCGGCGTGCCTCTTCAGCGAACCACCGAACGAAATCTGCGGCGTAGCCAACCTCGAACCGAGCGGCCCTGAGCGGCTTGCCTTGTTCGGTCGTCATCAGGTCAGCGAGCTCGTCGGCTCGTTCATTCATGAGCTGCCAGGCACGCATGAGGATGTCGGCGCGTGAGAACGCCGTCGTCGTCGACCACGCCCCAAACGCGGCGTGTGCCGCGTCGATCGCAGCGGTTGCGTCAGCGGCGGCGCCGTCAGCAACCGTGGCGATGTGTTCGCCCGTCGCGGGGTTGAGTACTGCGAAGGTGTTGCCCGAAAGTGCGGCGGTCCAGGTGCCATTGATGAACATCTAGGCGACGGTAGCTGCGACGCTCGCCGGGTGGCTAAGCAGCTTCGAGTGCTGCCCGAACCTCTTTGATGCTTGGGTTCACCAGCCCAACCTCGCCGACGACAACCGTCGGGACTGTCTCGTTTCCGTCCGCGTGTGACCTGACGACTGCAGCATGGTCAGGGTCGTCCCAGATGTTGCGTTCATCGGCGGTGATACCGCGAAGCCTCAGATTGGCGCGCAGCGACATGCACGCCACACAACCCGGCCGCCAATACAAAATCATCGCCGCGTTGGTCTTTGGGTCGGCTGATTCGGTGCTCAGGCGCCGATTCAAGGTGGTGTTGCGCAGCGACCACCAGACAGCGGTCAATGCAACGACGATGATCACCAGGCCCGTCATCCAAGCACACTGCCCGTCGAGGCGGTGTTGACGGAGCGGTTGCGCGCAAACGAGGCCATGTCAATCGGCGTGGCCGTGAAGCGTCCGTTGACGGTCAGTGGCTCATTGTCGTGATCGTGCCCGTCACCTACGGCGGTGATGAGCTCGCCCATGAGGTGCGAAGCAACGCATGCATTCTTGAACTGGTTGCCGCTGGTGCCAATGGCCACAAAGAAGCCGTCGAGATCCGTGCGGTCATAAATCGGACCCCAATCGGTGCTGACGTCATAGGCCTCGGCAAGCCCCCGACGTTCGTGGGGTACGCCGAACTCCGGCATCCGCTTGGCGACACGCAACATTTGGCGGCTCCAAATCGGTTCGGTGATCTCGCGATTGAGCGTGTCCATATTGTCGACCCATTCGTGGCCGTCGCAGTCCGGGTCCGTCGAGCCGACGAAGATGTTGTTCCCGGGGGCAGGCCGAAAGTACATGCCTTGGTCGACGTCGCCAACGATGGTGCCATCGCGCTCATAGTCCAGGCCGTCTGGGGCAGGGGCAAGGTGCGCTTCGTGGCGCATGGGTTGGGTGCTGATTGCCATGGTGTTGGTGAGTCCGGCGATGTCGTTGACTGCGGCCGACCACGGCCCGCCGACATTCACCACGACCGGAGCGTGAAGCACGCGGCCAGTGCGGAGCTTGACGCCCTGCACCGCGCTTCGGCCCTCGGCGAGCACGAGGTTGTCGACCCGTTGCCCGAACTCGAACGTTGCACCCTTCGCGGCAGCCGCGGCATAGAGATTCTGCGCGGCGAGTTGCGGGTCGCTCACGTAACCGCAGTCGGGGATCCACAGACCGCCAGGAAGTTCACCGATCGGTTCTTGCCAAAATGCGTCGTCCTCGGGCGAGCACGGCCCGCCGTAGAGAGCGGTCGAGAGCCACGGGTGTCGGGTGCTGACCTTGTCAGCGGACCAGTCCTCGAACGGAACGCCAGCTTCGGCGAGGGTTTGCAGATACAGCTGGTGAAGGGCCTCGTCTGAACGCAGAAACAACATGCCGGTGGTGACCTTGCGGGCCAGTCCATTCGGGTGCTCGTCAGTTTCAAGGTAGTCACCAAAGTGCTCCCAGTACTGATTGCCTTCCCACGCCAGCCGCACACCGTCAACGGTCGAGTAGGCGAAGCGGATGATCGCCCCTGAACTCGATGTTGACCCCATGCCCGGGCCAGCGTTCATGTCGACCGCGCATACCGACATGCCCCGTCGAGCCAGCTCGAATGAGATACCGCAACCGAAGATTCCGGCTCCGATGACAATGGCGTCGTAGTGATCTTGCACGTCGCCAGTATGGCCGTCGGGTGCTAGTCGTCGGTTGCCGGTTGCGTCTTCTTTAGGCGCCCGGCGCGGCGGGCAGCGTCGACGAGGGTGGCTTCGATCTGTGCATTGACCGACCGAAACTCGTCGCTTGCCCATGCGCCATAGGCGTCGTAGAGCTCTTGTGGGATCCGAAGCGGAAATTGCTTACGCGCTCGGGCCATAGCAACCCTCGCTTCGTCGTGGCGGAGAGTTGATCACCGGTTGAGCGTTCCAACGTTGACTACCGGATTCGTTGGCGAATCGCTGGTGATCACCGTCATCAGGTTCGATGCAAAGGTTGCTTTGCGTTCCATGTCGAACTCGATCGCGTCGCTTCCGGTGCTGCCGGCCTCGAGCGCTTCGATCGCGTCTCGAACCATGAGCACGGCGCCCTCGACGATCTTGGCGCGTGCCGCGACAATGGCCGATGCCTGCTGGCGGCGCAGCATGGCTTCGGCGATTTCAGGCGCGTAGCTCAAGTCGGTGATGCGTGCCTCGAGGATCTCGACGCCGGCATCGGCGCAGCGTTCTTGCAGTTCGACAAGCAGGTGCTCATTCACGTCGCCGGTATCGCCGATCAGCGTGGTGATGTCGATGTCCTCGAACGAGTCGTACGGGTATGCACGGGCGAGTTGGCGGACCGCTGACTCGCTCTGGGTATGGACATAGTCGCGGTAGTTGTCGACGCCAAAGATTGCCTTGCCGGTGTTGGTGATCTTCCAGACGACCACGGCAGCAATCTCGATCGGGTTGCCGTTGGCGTCATTGACTTTCGAGGTCATGGTGGTGAAGTTCCGAATGCGCAGCGACACCTTGCGTTTGCGGTAGAGCGGATTGACGAAGCGCAGCCCGGCAATCTGGTCTTCGCCGCGGAAGTCGCCGAACAGGGTGAAGACCGCCGCCTGGTTTGGCTGCAACATGTACAGGCCAATGAATGAAATGCCGGCACCGAGCGCGACGAGAAAGCCAGCAATAACGCCGAACGGCGTTGCGGTGGCAAACAGTGCAAGGGCGATCAGGACGGCAATGGCCGCGACGGCAGCCACCGGAATGCCGGGGCGCGCCCGGTTGCGTTGGGCGGATAGCTCGCCGTTGTTGTTCGCCAATGGGGGCTGGGGGACCGGTGGCGCAGATTGCATTGGTTCGTTCATGCACCGCAGCCTATCGGGATTGAGTGCAAAGTGATATCACATTGCACTCACATGCTGGCCCTATCCGCCGCTGATCGCAGGCACAAAGTGGACCTCGGCGCGGTCCGGCAGCGGCTCGTATAACGCATCGGACAGAATGTGGCCGTCGATTGCGATGGCGCACTGTTCGTTGAGCTCATCGCCAAAGCCCGGCCATCGGTCGTTGAGCTCGCCAAGCAGACGACGCACAGTCGACGCCTCTACGTAGATCTCGGAACAACCGGTACGTTCCCGCTGTGAAGAACCGAAGATCACCCGAACGGCCGTCGCCGAAGGCACCGCTTGTTCTGGTTGCTCCGACGCCCCATCCATATCGCCTTAGCCGTTTCCCTGATTGATCGCATCGAGAATGCGCATGGGTGACATCGGTAAGTCGCAAAGCCGGTGGCCGATCGCGTCGTGTATGGCATTGGCGACCGCTCCCATGGTTGGGACGATGCCAACCTCGCCGACGCCTCGAACTCCATACGGGTGCGCCGGGTTTGGTACCTCGACGATGATGGTGTCGATCATCGGCAAGTCACTAGCCACCGGTACCCGGTAGTCAAGGAAGCTGTCGTTGTCGAGGGATCCGTCTTCGCGGTAGGTGTAGGTCTCGTTGAGAGCCCAGCCAATGCCTTGAACCACGCCGCCTTGCATTTGGCCTTCGACATAGCTCGGGTGGATCGCAGTGCCAGCATCTTGGGCAGTCGTGAATCGCACGACCGAGGTCTGTCCCGTCTCGGGATCGATTTCAACGTCGACGACTTGGGTCGAGAAGCCAGCTCCGGCACCGCGCATGTTCATGGCTGCGGTAACCGAGATGGGCCCGCCGGTGCGTCCGGCTTTGGCGGCCACGTCGGCCAGACTCAGCGGTGTCTCGGTTCGGTCGACATGTTGGGCCCGACCGTCAACCCACTCGACGAGGTCTCGATCGACATCCCACATCAGCGCCGCTCGGCGACAAAGGTCCTCGCGCATCTCTCGGCAGGCTTCGATGACCGCCGCCCCGGTCGACAAGGTGACGCGGCTTCCACCCGTGACATCGGCGAAGCCAATCGTGTCGGTGTCGCCAATTATCGACTGGATCGTGTTGACATCGATGCCCAACTCTTCGGCCGCGAACAACGCCATTGACGACCGGCTGCCGCCGATGTCGGGGGAGCCCGTCATCACCGTCAGCCGGCCATCTTCGTGCACGTTGACCGTCGCCGTTGAGTTGCCGCCAACGTTGAACCAGAACCCGCAACCAATGCCTCGTCCTTGATTTGGTCCGAGCGGAGATTGGTAGTGGTCGCAGTGTCGGATCGCCTCGAGCGTCTCAACGAACCCAATGCGAGGAAACGTGGGTCCGTACGACGCCTGGGTGCCTTCGACCGCCGCGTTCATGAGACGCAGATCAATCGGGTCGATACTGAGTTCACGTGCAACTTCGTCGAGCACGCTCTCGACCGCAAACGCCGCAGCGGGAGCACCCGGAGCGCGATAGGCCGCGGTCTTCGGGCGGTTCAGGACCACATCGAAGCCGACGACCGAGAAGTTGGGGACGTCGTAACAGGCGATTGCCGTCATCGCTGCCGCCCCGACGGGCGAGCCCGGAAATGCGCCCGCTTCGTACTCAAGCATGATGTCGGCGGCGGTCAATGCGCCAGCAGCGGTCGCACCAAGCTTGACGCGGATGTTGCTGCCCGACGTGGGCCCCGACGCGGTGAACACTTCGTTTCGGTCCATCACCATGCGGACCGGGCGGCCGGAGCGCTGCGACAACAACAGCGATAGCGGTTCGAGATAGATGGTGGTCTTACCTCCGAAGCCGCCGCCAATCTCGGCAGGTGTGACCTTGACGTCGGATAGCTCCCAGCCGAGCACGGTGGTGCTCATCGACCGGATCGCAAAGTGGCCCTGCGAAGAACACCACAGCTCGGCCCGGCCATCTCGTGTGACATCCGCGACTGCGGCATGGGGTTCGATGTATCCCTGATGCACCGCCTGGGTGGTGAAGCTGCGTTCGATGATCACATCGGCATTGGCGAAGCCGACGTCGAGGTCACCGCGTTCATGGGCTACTCGTGATGCCGTGTTTGGGCGAGCGTCTTCGGGGTCGATACCGCGAGCAACCATCTCAGGGTGCAGCAGTGGGGCGCCGTCCGCGGTGGCCTGGTCGAGGGTGAGAACGTGGTCGAGGACGTCGTATTCGACCACGATTGCATCGGCCGCGGCCCTGGCCTGGCGACGGGTCTGAGCAGCGACGGCCGCCACTACGTGGCCGACATAGAGCACCTTGTCGCGGGCCATGACGTTGCGTGAGCGCGAAACGTCGTCCGCGCTCGCCCCCGAATCGCTCAGGTCGGGGAAGTCGGCACCGGTGATGACCGCGTGCACGCCAGGCATGGCAGCCGCAGCCGTCGTGTCAATCGAGACGATGCGGGCATGTGCATGAGGTGACCGGGCGACGACACCTTCGAGCATGCCCGGGAGCACCCTGTCGGCGCCGAATTGGGCCTTGCCGGTTACTTTGTCAACGCCGTCGGGACGCACCGGACGAGTGCCAACCCACTTGTAGGCAGCGGCGGCGGTCTGCTCGGTGGTGGTCTGCTCGGTGGCGGTCTGCTTGGTTGCGGTCTGATCGGTCGCAGTCACAGCGAAACTCCATGGTCGTTGCGCATCTCTTCAGCGGCGGCCAGGACCGAACGGATGATCTTGTCGTAGCCGGTGCAGCGGCACAGATTGCCGGCAAGCGCGTAACGGACTTCGGTTTCGGTCGGGTCAGGGTTGCGGTCGAGTAGCGCCTTCGCGGCGATCAGGAAGCCAGGTGTGCATACGCCGCATTGCAGCGCAGCACCTTCGAGGAAGCACTGCTGCAGCGGATGCAGCTTGTCAGCGTCGGCCAGACCCTCGATGGTGACGATGGTGGACCGTTCAGCTTCGGCGGCGAAGACCAGGCAGGCGCACGTCACGGCATCATCGAGCATGATCGAACAGGCACCGCAGTCGCCCGTGCCGCACCCTTCCTTTACTCCGAGCAGTCCCAGCTGATCGCGGAGGGCGTTGAGCAGGGACTCGGCGGGGTCTGTGAGAAAGTCCACCTCATCGCCGTTGACGTTGCACTGCACATGGGTCCGGGTCATGTCTGGCTCGATTCGTTTGATGAGGCGGTACTTCGCATGCGGGCGAGAGCGACGGCCCGCCTGGCAAGCACTCCCGCCACCTGGCGGCGATAGGCGATTGTCCCGCGCTTGTCGTCGATTGGGTCGCAGGCTGCTGACGCTGCGGCTGCGACTGCGGCAAGAGCGTCGTCAGTGAAGGTGCTTCCGACCAGGGCGGTCTCGGCATCGTTCACGCGTGTTGCGATCGGCGCGACAGCACCGAGCACGATCGTGGCACCAGTGCATAGGCCGCCATCGGTGGTGATTCGGGCAGCGGCGCCCACAACCGCAATGTCCATCTCGGTTCGAGGAATCATGCGCAAGTACGCGTCTGACGTCGACGCGGCAGGCCGGTCGAGCTGGAACTCGATGATGAACTCTCCGGGGGCAAGCGAGGTTGCTCCGGGGCCGATCGTGATGCCGTCGACTCGAACGACTCGTTCGCCACTCGCCGATGCCACGACGACGCGGGCATCGTTCGCGATCAACGCAGGCACCGAGTCGGCGGCAGGTGATGCGTTGCACAGGTTGCCTCCGAGTGACGACCGATTCTGGATCTGGTCAGAACCGATCAGTCCCGCAGCTTCGGTGAGCCCGGGGAAATCAGCCGCGAACCCAGCATTGCGGGTGAGATGTGAGGTCGGGGTCGCTGCACCGATCGTCCACGTTGCGTCGGTCAACGTCACACCCCGCAGGCGATCGATGCGCTTGAGGTCGACGATCAGGGCTGGCTCGGGTCGCCCGGACCGAAGTTGTGGAATGAGGTCGGTGGCTCCAGCGAAGACCCTGGCGTTGGGCTCAGCGGTCAGCGTCGCAAGAGCCTCGTCGACGGTCGTCGGTGCGCTGTATCTCATTCGGCCCCCTTGTTGGCACGACGTCGCCGAGCCGGTCGAGCCAACCCTAGTGTCGACGTTGCGTGCGGTACGAGTGCGGCGCGGGTGGCGGAACGCCGCGTAGGGTTCGGCCATGAACGACCGATTCATGCAAGCAGCAATCGTGCAAGCCCAACGGGGTTGGGACGTCGGCGGCATTCCGATCGGCAGTGTGCTGGTCCACGACGGCGAGATCATCGGGCGCGGCCACAACCAACGGGTGCAACGTTCCAGTCCCACGCTGCATGGCGAAATGGACGCAATCGAGAACGCCGGCCGACTGCCAGCGTCGACCTATCAGGCGTCGACCATCTACACGACGCTGTCGCCATGTTCGATGTGTGCCGGGGCGATCCTGCTCTACGGGATTGGCCGAGTCGTGGTCGGCGAGAACACCACGTTCATGGGCGAAGAGGAGCTGCTTCGCAGCCGCGGGGTGACCGTCGAGGTGATCGACGACCCGACCTGCAAAGCGCTCATGCAACGCATGATCGATGAGCGTCCAGAATTGTGGTTCGAAGACATCGGCGAATCTGTGCCGTAGCAGCGACGGCTGGGGTCGGCGGGATCAGTATTGGCCCAGTGACGACGATTCGAGAAAGCGCCGGGGATTGTCGACCAGCATGGTGGTGATCTGAGCTTCGGTCACCCCTTGCTCTCGAAGCGCCGGAAGCACATCGCGGCTGATGTGCAAATAGTGCCAGTCGGGCAGCTCCCCGATCGGAACCTCGCCAGCGATCCAGTCGATGTAGCAGGACGCGTCGTGGCTCAGGACCATGCGATCGGCATACCCCTGCCGGCAGAGCTCTGCGACGACGGCGGTGCGTTCGGCCGACGGTAAGTACCCGTCGATACCGAACCGGTCCATGCCGAGGTAGCTGCCATTGTCGGCGATTTCGCGTAGGTAGTCGAGGTCGTCGCTGTCGCCGCAATGACCAATGACAACTCGAGTCAGGTCAACGCCTTCTTCAGCGAAGACCCGCTGTTGGTCCAAGCCACGGCGAGTCTCGGCATGGGTGTGGGTAGTGATCGGGCAGCCCGTTTCGCGGTGGGCCTGCGCGCATGCGCGCAACGTTCGTTCAACACCCGGTGTCAGGCCCGGCCGATCGGTCGCGCACTTGATCACCGCGGCCTTGACGCCGGTATCGGCGATCCCGTTGGTGATATCGCCGACAAAGTGCGTGGTCATGGCATCGGCTTCGCCAAGTCGCGGCTTGCGGTTTTGGTAATAGTGCGGAAGCTCATTGAAGGTGTACAGCCCGGTGGCGACCACGATGTTGAGTTCGGTTTGTTGAGCGACCTCGACAATGCGCGGGATATAGCGACCGAGTCCGATCGCAGTCGGATCGAGGATCGTGTCGATACCGGCCTGCTTGAGTTCGTTGAGCCGCTCGACAGCCTGATCGACCCGGAAGTCCTCGTCGCCCCATTCGTCGGGGTAGTTCTGCTGGATCTCGGTCGAGATCACATAGACGTGCTCGTGCATGAGCACCTTGCCAAGCTCGCTCGCTTCGACTGCGCCCAGGGCGGTTTCGACAGTGGCCATGACGAGAGCTTCGCGCACTTTCTTCGTGGCGCAGCCGTGACTGGTCTCGCTACGGTTCATGTCAATGGAGGTCTCACTGCGTCGCCGACCCGATCCGGCGCGCTGCCTGGCGGCGCTTGACGTGGTCCTGGCCGAGATCGGTCCCAGAATTGTTGCGTGCAGCGGCGGCATCGACAGCCTGTTGCTGGCAACGGTGGCACATCGTTCGGCGCCAGAGCTCACCGAGGTGGCGCATACCGTCACCGCAGCCGTACCCCCCGAAGCAACAGAGCGGGTTACGAGTTCAGCTGTCGCCGAGGGGTGGAAGCTCAACCTGCTCGCATCGGGCGAGTTCGGCGACGAGAACTACCTATCGAACCCGGTCAACCGCTGTTACCACTGCAAGTCGAACTTGTACGACGCGATCGTGTCGACTATCGCGCCCGCGGCACGTGAACGACCCGGCGCGCCGACGGTGCTGAGCGGCGCAAACATTGATGATCTCGGCGAGTACCGACCGGGTCTCGAAGCGGCCGCCGAACACGGCGTCCGCCATCCGTACATCGAGGCTGACATCGCCAAGGCCGATATCAGGGCAATGGCCCACCACCTTGGCCTTGACATCGCTGAGCTTGCGTCGTCGCCGTGTCTTGCTAGTCGGCTCTACACCGGTACCAGGGTCACGCCCGAACGTCTTGCCGCGGTTCACGCTGGTGAGAGGATCGTTACGGAACTGACCGGTGTCGACGTCGTCCGATGTCGCATCGAGAATCAGATCGTGCGGGTCGAAGTCGCCGACGCCGACCGGCACACGATCACCCCAGCGGTGCTGGCGCAGATCAGCGCGGCAATGGGTGCCCACGAGCCAGGGCTGACAGTCACCCTCGACAGCGATGCGTACCGGCCGGGACGAGCCTTTGCCGAGGAGGGCCGCTAGTGCACACCTTTGACCACGAACGCCCTCAACGCATCGGCATGCCCGAGGCCGTGCTGTGCGAACCAAAGACCGATGCCCACATCGCCGCGATCGTCGAGGACCTGATCGCTGATCGCCAAAGCCCGATCCTGTTCACTCGGCTCGCGCCGCATAGGTTCGAGCTGCTCGACCCCGACCATCAACAGGCGCTTTCCTACGACGCCGATTCCCAGACTGCGGTGCTCGGCGGAGCCATGCCGCAACGAATCGGAACGGTGGCTGTCGTCGCGGCTGGCACATCGGATCACGGCGTCGCTGCCGAGGCCGTGGCCACATTGCGATTCAGCGGGGTCGAAACGGACCTGATTGTCGACGTCGGCGTGGCCGGCCTGTGGCGCCTCGAAGCTCGACTTGATGAGATCCGCAAGGCTGACATCGTCATTGCCGTCGCCGGTATGGACGCGGCACTCGTATCGGTGCTGGGTGGTCTGGTCGCGGCTCCGGTGATTGGGGTACCCACATCGGTCGGATACGGCGTGGCAACCGGCGGATTCGCCGCACTCAATAGTGCCCTCGCAAGTTGTGCTCAAGGCGTGACCGTCGTGAACATCGACAATGGCTTTGGCGCGGCGTGCGCGGCGGTTCGACAGCTCGCGATGGCGCAACGGCAACGTCGATGACCCGCATTGGGTGGATCGACGGTCAGGCCGGTGCCGCGGGGGACATGCTGCTCGCAGCACTCGTCGACGCGGGGGTCGGTCTTGACACGATCCAAGACCAGATCACCCGACTCGACCTCGGTATCGAGTTGCGAGCCGAACGGGTCCAGCGGGCCGGGCTCGGCGCACTGAAGATTCACGTCGACGTTCCAGAGACCCGGACGGTGCGACACCTCAGCGACATCCTTTCGCTGTTCAGCCCGCTCGAAACCGCAGTTGCCGAACGGGCGTCAGCGGTGTTTGAACGGCTGGCACAAGCCGAAGCAGCCGTGCATGCAACCGCCATTGCTGACGTGCACTTCCACGAGGTTGGGGCACTCGATTCAATTGCCGACATCGTCGGCGTGGTCACGGGGCTCGTCGCACTCGGTCTCGACCAGCTGCATTGCTCGACGCTCAGTCTGGGGCGGGGCCAAACGAGGGGAGCGCACGGCCCGATCCCTGTCCCGGCCCCCGCGGTGCTCGCAGTGCTTTCGGGACTGGCGCCGGTTCAGGCAGGCCGCGCGCCGCACGAAAGCACGACCCCCACCGGCGCCGCGTTGCTTGCCGAGAACGTCGATACGTGGGGCGAGCTTCCGGCCATGACCGTCTCAGCAATCGGGCTGGGTGCGGGTACCCGTGACCTTGATGAGGTCGCAAACGTGGTGCGACTGGTCGTTGGCGAGTCAGTCGCTGGCTAATCAGCAGGCAGCGATGCTCCGGCATCGACGACCAGCATCTGGCCGGTGACCATGCGGGCCGATTCGGACAGCATGAATGTGACGACCGATGCGGCATGCCAACCGTTGGCCTCAGACGAGTGGCGAAGCAGTTGGCCCTTCGCTCCCGCTGATGAGAAGTCGACACCGACACAGTTCACGCGGGTTCCATGTGGTGCGGCTTCGGCGGCGAGTGCTGCGGTGACCTGAGCTATCTGCTCTGCCGGTTGTCCGTGCACGTTTGGAGGACCGTTGGTGCACGCAGCCAGCGATGTCACGTTCACGATTGCGCCACCGTCATCGCCGACCGAAGGAAGCACCTGCTGGGTGAAGACGCGAAACGCGGCTGCGGTTGCTTCGGTGCGTCGCTGCCATTCGGTCGATGAGATGTCTTCGTCAGGGTTGGGTGCGTCGATGGCACAGACGTTTGCGAGCAGATCGACCTGTGACCAGCGGTCGGTCGTCTGGGCAATGACGGCCTTGCAGCCCGCTTCGGTTGTGATGTCGGCTTCGGCGATAATCGCTGCTCCACCGCCACCGTGAATAAGGTCGGCGGTTCGTCGAGCCCAGGCCCGGTGATGGTCAACCACGGTCACCTTGGCGCCGGCGCGGGCGAGCAACATGGCTGTGGCTCGTCCAATGCTGACCGACCGGTCGCCTGCGCTTCCGCTGGCGGTGACAATCGCAACCTTGCCGGACAGTCCGGAGATACCCGGACCGGGCGCTGTCGACATCTGTGCAGTCTTTCAGCTCGGACGCAGATGATCGAGCCAATGACGCTCATTGAATGTGACGAGTGATCGCACACCCGACGACGATGCCATGATTCGAGTCACCGACGCATGGTCAGCCCCAGCGCCCTTGTCGGCTTCGAGCACGGACTTCACCACCGATGAGATCACCCCGCCATGGCATACAACCGCGACGGTTCGGCCCGCATTGTTGACCACGATGTCATCAAACCCGGCGGCGACTCGGGCGTGGAATGCTGGTCCCTGCATCGCCATGAGTTCGGCCAAGGCCTGCTCTCGGGTCATGCCCGCGAAGTCGGCTTCGGTGACGTAGGAGCCACGTTCGTAGTCGAACTCGGCGATACGAGTGTCGGTGACCGGTGCGAGCGAACGGTTGGTCAGCAACGGAGCAGCGGTTTGTTGGGCGCGCTGTTGCGGACTGATGTAGACCGCGTCGAGATGAGTTTCGGCGAGATGGGCGGCAGTCGCAGCCGCTTGCGCGTGGCCACGCGGGGTCAGCGGCGGGTCGCTGAGGTCCTCGAGTGTGATGTCGGGTTCGCCGTGGCGAATCAGGATTAGTTCCATGTCGGGTCTCCTGCCGTGCATCTACCAGACAGCATCGGGATCGATCAGCAACACTTCGTTGATTCGGGCGTGCAATGCTGCAAAGTCCGGGTGTCGCAGGGTGCGGGCAGTCGGGGCTTGCGGCGACCACTGTTGGCGGCCGAACCGTGCTTCGATCGTCGACTGCCATTCGAGTCGACATGATTCGATCGGGGCACTCGCGATGGAGGCAGCGATCGTCTCGGTTTCGCCGGCGACAGGTGCCCAGATCGATTCGAGCAAAGGAAGCTGCCGTTCGAGTGCCCCGGCCAACCGGCGGCTCGCGTCGGGGTCCTTCAACAAGGTGTCAAGTAATGCGTCGCAGTGGCGAATATGAAAGTGCTCCTCGCGTAACGCTCGAACGGCGAGATTGGCGATGTCGGCGTTGGACGAACTGACAAGAAGCTGCCAACGGGCCGCCTCGGCGAGGTCGTAGCACCAATGGCGAATCAGCGTGTCTTCCCACGCAGGCAGCGACGCCTCAACGAGCTGACAGGACCGGTAACCACGAGGGGAGCGACCAAACGCGAGTGCGTCGATTGTGGCATCGCTGCTGTCGCCCGCAACGATCGCGTACAGCGCAGCCGCGTGGCCCAGCTCGTCTTGAGCAATGCTGGCAAACGCCAGGTCCTCTTCGAGGAACGGGGCAACACCGATCCACTCGGTGTGTTGCTGGCCCATCATGTGCTCGTCGTCAGCGAATGCCAGCAAATATTCGCCAACCGCAGGGTCCAACGGAGCAAGCTCGCGCGGGGCTTCAGTCATCGTCGTCAGCTTCGGTCAGCGCTTGTTCGCGCAACGAGCGACGCCGCGCCGCGACGGCTTCGCCGCTGTGGTGGCGGTGGGGCTTGTCTGCGTTGGGTGCAACGAACTCGCTGCCCGCGTCGATGATGTTGTCTCGGCGCACGACCCAGAGATGATCGCCTTCACCGCGCCGCACGTAGCACTCGCGTGCACTGACCAGCGCAAGTTCGTCGGTGGCCGCGTCGAGAGCACCAGCGTGGCGGAACTCTTGGCGGCCGGCCGGTTTCAGGAACACTTCGTAAATCGTCACAGGGATCGCATGACCTCGACTGGTTCGTTGCAGCTCGTGCACTGATGGATCGACCGGCACCGGCTCGGGCCCACGGCGGACTGTTCTGCGGTTGGTGACCCACACAACGGGCAGAGCGGCGTGCGTTCACCGAGCTTGACCGCCACGGTGAACTCGTCGGCCAAGGTCTGGCGAGCGTCGAGACTGACGCGCGAGATATCCCATACCGGTTCGCTGAGCCAGACGACCTCGGCCCCGGCGATGCCGTCGACACCCTCGACAGCGGCGGCAACGTCGGCGCGGATCAGATCGAGCGCTGGACAACCAGCGAACGTCGGGATTAGGCCAATCTGGACGACACCAGAATCAGCGATAGCTAGCGTCTCAAGCAGTCCGAGATCAACGATCGAGATCCCCGGGTACTCGGGGTCATCAACGCTCGAAACGGCCTGGTGAACTGCCAATTCAAGCGTGCTCATGGTGTTGCAGGTGCGGGGTGGCTAGCGCCTGAGAACGCGACGTCATCTCGGGCCGCGTTCGCCAACGCGGTCCGCACCCAGGCGCTTTGCTTCCAGTGATGTGCGGCATCGTTGATACGACGCTCCGAGTCAGGGCCGCCGTTGGCGAGCGTCTGTTTGAGCGGTTCCCAATCGATTGGGCCAGC
>CALDYC010000036.1 GCA_937941245.1 uncultured Acidimicrobiales bacterium
ATCGAGCAGGGCGTCCCCGGCGAGTCGCTGACGGCAGTCGGTTTCGGCGAGGACTCGCCGATCGCGCCGAACGACTCGAACGCGAACAAAGCGAAGAACCGCCGAATCGAGTTCCAACCAGTCTGAGCCGTTGCTCACAATCGGTTGATCGGCTATGGGCGACTACTTCCAAAATGGTCCGATAACCACGCTGCACGACCTCGGTCTGCGCTCAAACGCAGAACTTGAGTCCGACCTTGGCAGATGGCGCTCCAAGCGACCGATGTCGCTCATCATCCCGTCTCTGTACAGCGAGCTCGACGGTGACGCACTCGATCACATCGTCAACGAGCTGGCTCAGGTTTCCTACATCGACCAGATCATCATTGGACTGGACCAGGCCGATGAGCGTGAATTCGCACATGCACGCGAGTTCTTCGGCCGGCTTCCGCAGACCACCCGGATTCTGTGGAATGACGGGCCGCGGCTTCGAGCGATCGAGCGCCAGCTAGCAGAACACGCGATCGGCCCGATCGAAGCAGGTAAGGGCCGCAATGTGTGGTACTGCATGGGCTACTTCTTGGCCTCGGGAGTCGGAGAGGTCGTCGGGCTTCACGACGCCGACATCGTCACGTATGACCGATCGATGGTTGCACGGCTGTTCTATCCGCTGGTGCATCCGACCTTCGGCTATTCGTTCTCGAAGGGCTACTACTTCCGGACCGACGGCGAACGCCTGAATGGTCGCGTTGCTCGGCTACTTGTGACACCGCTGATCCGGGCACTTCGAGACAGCGTGGGGCCGAGTGACTACCTCGACTATCTCGACAGCTTCCGGTATCCATTGGCGGGCGAATTTGCCATGCACGTCAATGTGGTGCGCAACTTGCGCATACCGAGCGACTGGGGCCTGGAAATCGGAGTCCTCAGCGAAGTCCATCGGCGGTACACAACCCAACGAATTTGCCAGGTAGATCTTGCTGGCGCCTATGACCACAAGCATCAGCGGGTCTCCTACGACGACCCGACCACCGGCCTGCTGAAGATGAGCCTCGACATCACCAAGGCGATGTATCGCAAGCTGGCGATTGGCGGAGCTGTGCTGTCTCCTGAGCTGTTCCGAACTGTCAAGGCCTCGTATTACCGCACAGCGTTAGACATGGTTGAACGCTACGGCAACGTCGCAGTCATGAACGGCCTGGACTTTGACAGCCATGCCGAAGAGACGCTGGTCGAGATGTTCGCCCAGGCGATTATGGATGCCGGCGACGACTTTCTCGCCAATCCCATGGAATCGCCGTTTCTTGCAAGCTGGGCGCGGGTGCAAAGCGCAGTGCCCGATGCGTTCGCGTTGCTCTCAGCCGCTGTCGAGGCCGACAACTCCTGACGCATGCCCCCAACTCAAGCAGCGCACACCGGGCTTCCGATCGAGGATGCGATCCCGGACATTCGAGCGGCATTGTCGCGCACTGGTCGTGCAGTTCTGACAGCCGAACCAGGCGCAGGCAAGACAACGGTCGTTCCGCTTAGGTTGTTAGACGAACCCTGGCTCGAGGGTCGACGCATCGTCATGCTCGAACCACGGCGTCTGGCGGCGCGTGCAGCCGCGACGCGCATGGCCAGTTTGCTTGGCGAGCGCGTTGGTGGCCGAGTCGGCGTCACCACCCGAGACGATCGCCGAGTGAGCGAAGCGACCCGCATTGAGGTCGTTACCGAGGGCGTGTTGACCCGACGGCTGCAGAATGACCCGTCACTCGAGGGTGTCGGGCTGGTTGTATTCGATGAGTTCCATGAACGAAATCAACAGGGTGACCTCGGGTTGGCGCTGCTGCTCGACGCGGTCAGCCAGCTCGAGCTGGATCTGCGGATTCTGGTGATGTCGGCCACCATTGACGCCAACGCCGTTGCCAGCCTGCTGGGCGACGTAGCGGCGCCGGTCGTGCAGTGTCCGGGACGTACCTTTGATGTTGCGATGCACTGGCGGCCGCGAAACAAGAGAGACCATCTTGAGCCTGCCGTTGTTGACGCCGTGCTCTGGGCTCTTACCGAGGTGGTGTCAGGGGACCTGCTCGTATTCCTGCCCGGCATGGCCGAGATCCGTCGAGTCGAACAGGGGCTCGCAGGCAAGATCGATGCTTCGGTATCGGTACATCCGTTGCACGGAAGCCTGCCACCTGGCGAACAGGACCAAGCAATTAGCCCGTCTACCCCTGGTCGCCGCAAAGTCGTGCTGAGTACCGACATCAGCGAAAGCTCACTTACCGTCGAAGGCGTCACGGTTGTGATTGATTCGGGACTTGCTCGATCACCGCGGTTCGATGCGTCGACCGGGATCACCCGGCTGACGACGGTTTCGATCTCGCGGGCATCGGCGGACCAGCGTGCCGGACGAGCCGGTCGGCTTGGCCCTGGCACGGCGGTGCGACTGTGGTCAAAGATCGAACACGGAACACGCAAGGCATGGACGCCAGCTGAGATCACAACGGTCGACTTGGCGTCGTTCAGGCTCGAACTCGCCGCGTGGGGAACGAAAGACACCACAGAATTGGCACTGCTCGACCAGCCAACACCGCGTTCGTGGGCAGATTCCGGTGATGTGCTTGCCATGCTCGGAGCCATCGACGGTGACGGAACAATCACGTCATGGGGGCGAGAGCTAAATCGGCTACCGCTGCATCCTCGACTCGGAGCAGTCGTTCTTGCTGGGCGCAATCACAACCTTGGCTATATGGCTTGTGTCGCCGCTGCGCTTGTTGATGAGCGTGACGTGCTTCGAGGGCGACCGTCTGAGTTGCCGAGCGATCTGGCACTTCGAGTTGGACTCGTCACCGACTCGACCCGGCGGCACGGTCAGGCCTCGGGCCGGTCGATCGCTCGAGTACGTGATCGAGCTCGCGATCTCGCGCGCCGGGTCGGGATATCGGGTGATCGGATCGACCTGAATCGGCTGGGTTTGGTTATGTCGGCGGGCTTTCCCGACCGCATTGGCCAGCGCCGAGGCAGAGGTCGCGCTCGCTTTCTTTTACGCTCAGGAACCGGTGTCCGAGTAGCTGACCACGACGAGTTGGCCGATGCATCATTTGTCGTAGCCGTTGAAGTGACCGGCCCCAAGAAGGATGGCCACATGCGCCTTGGCGTCGCGGTGGACGTAGAAGATCTGCTGCAAACGACCGGTTTTGATACCGAAGTGACCGAGCGCTTGATCTGGGACCGCGATCGCAACGACGCAGCAATCGTGGTGGAACGGCGGCTTGGTTCGCTTGACCTTGGTCGCAGCGTGCGCCGTCCTCCGCCGTCAGATGAGGTCACACAACTCCTCCTGCAGCATGTCCGTGACACCAAACTCGAAGCACTCAACTGGACGGTCGCATCACGAGGGCTCCAAAATCGGGTCGAATGGATTCGCCGGCACGTCGACGACATGCAATGGCCCGATGTTTCAAACCGAGCGCTGCTTGCCGACCTCGACACTTGGCTCGCCCCATTTCTTCCCGGTGCGACTGGTCGGGCTGATCTCGAGATCGTGTCGGTTGCCGTCGCCCTCGATGCCTACCTGGGCTACGACCGCAGAACCGCCCTCGATCGGCTGGTGCCAACCGAGTTGACAATGCCCAATGGGCATCGGCGAACGATCGACTACTCCGGCGAACTCGCCGTCGTGTCCTCCCGGGCGCAAGACTTCTTCGGACTCACCACCCATCCAACGGTCCTCGATGGGGCGATTCCGCTCACCCTTGAGCTGTTATCGCCGGCCGGGCGTCCCGTGCAGCGAACGGCTGACTTGCCAGGATTCTGGGACGGAAGCTGGTCAGAGGTCCGCAAGGACATGGCCGGTCGCTACCCGAAACACCATTGGCCAGTCGACCCGTCCACCGGCTGAGTCAGCCAGCAGACCCGGGTGGCACCACCTTTGACGCAAGATCGGGGAGCGACGACGTGGGTTCGGGCCAGAGCGACGTTTGTGACTGTAGGAGCTCGGTCAGGGCATCGATCGGAATCGGCTGGCTGAACAGATACCCCTGGCCGTGCGTGACGCCCGCTGCTGCAAGGAGCTGATGCTGGTCCCGGGTCTCGATTCCTTCGGCGACGATGTGAAAGCCGATGTTGTCTGCCATGTCGTTCAGGCTCTCAACGACCGCAAGCGCAGCCGAACCGCTTGCGAGTTCTGCTGTCAATGACAGGTCGAGTTTGAGCATGTCGAACGGCAATTGAGTCAGATAGCCGAGGCTCGAGTACCCGGTCCCGAAGTCGTCGATCGCCAAGGTAAACCCCTCTGCGGTCAGGCGCCGAATGCGCTTGGCCGTTCCGGGAATCTCGCTGAGAGGCACCGACTCGGTGAGCTCGAAGCGGATGTTGGACGGGTGCAGGCCGTGGCGGGCAACCGACGCCTTCGCCCCGGCAACCATGGCATCGATGTCTTGAAACTGGGCAGCCGACACGTTGACGTTCATGCGGAACTCGGACGGAACAATTGCCAACTCGATCAGCTGGGCGAGGTCGGCGCTGGTCCGATCGAGGACCCAGTCGCCGATCAGCGGGATGAGCCCGATCTCTTCGGCAAGGTTGACGAACGAGCTCGGCCCAATCAGTCCAATCGTCGGATGTGCCCATCGGACAAGGGCTTCGGCGCCGGTGACGTTTCCGGTCTCAAGTTCGACAATCGGCTGATAGTCGAGCCGAAGCTCGCGTCGCCGAGCGGCATGTCGCAGGTCGGTGGTCATATCAAATCGCCGCGACGCCTTGGCCCGAAGCTCGGTGTCAAAGACCACGGTTTGATTTCGCCCGCGCGCCTTGGCTTCGTACATTGCGAGGTCGGCATCGCCGATGAGCTGGTCGGGGGTCGTTGCCCCCGTTGCTGCGGTGGCAACGCCGACCGATGCCGTCACTGAAATTGTTCGTCCATCGACGAGGATCGGTGCGGCGAGCACGTCATGGAGGCGTTGCGCGATGAATCCGGCCTCGTGCGGGCCATCAAGGTCGTCGGTGACGACGACGAATTCGTCCCCACCGAATCGGGCAACGACGTCGCTTGGTCGAATCGCTCTACGGATCCGTTGAGCAACCTCAAGCAACACGATGTCGCCAGCGGTATGGCCTTGAGTGTCGTTGATGAGCTTGAATCCATCGAGGTCGATGAAGAGCACCGCGGCCGTCCGGCTGTTATCCGTGGACAGGCGGGCTCGGAGTTCACGGCTGAGCGAGTTGCGGTTCGGGAGCGCCGTCAGATCGTCGATCGTGGTGGCGCGAACAACCTGGCGACGAAGTTCCTTCTGCTCGGTCAGATCCTCGACGAATCCAACGACGAATCGAACCAATCCAGCATCATCTCGAACATCACGCCCGATGACGCGACACGGGCTGTAGTCCGAGCCATTGAGAGCGATGTGAATTTCGATGTCGAGGGAATGGTCAATGCTGAGACCATTGATGGCTTGTTCCAAGATCGGATGGTCCTCGACACGAATCCGGTCGGTCCAACCAAACATCGAATCGGCGCTGTCTCCGAACATTTCGTGAAACTCACGGCTTCCGAAGATCAGTTCGCCAACGCGACCAACGACAAACACGCCGACGGGAAGCGTCTCGGACAGCAGCTCGAATTGGGCGGCGGTTGCCTCGAGCAGGCTTTCTCGCTCGGCCTTCGCTGATGAGTCGACCAGGTCAACGAGTATCGCGTCGCCCGCCGGCACGACGAGGGCTCGATAGGTGGATTCGACCGTGGTGTGAACGAAGAGTTCGCCAAACGGCGCAGTTCTCGAGACGACCGAATCGATCGTGTCGAGATATGGCTGATGGCTGGACCTGTCCAGTATGTCGATGGCCCAGGGTTCGAGCGAGTGGTCGCGAGTCGCCCACGAGGACTGGGGCTGCAGTACACCCGACGTGTCGAAGTACAGCCGCATGTGTGCATGTAACGGCGGAGTAGCGACCCGTTCGTAGCGATGCTCGACGAGCGCCAGCCCGTACCGGTCGTTCCAGGGTCGAGTCGATAGCAGCGTCAGGGTCACCGGCTCGCCTGAGGTCAACGCGACGGGTCGTGACGCAGTGGTCGTTACCGACGCGAGCGCCATGCATTCCATGACAGCTTCGTGGTCCGCGGGGTTGATCAGATCGAGTAGCGATCGAGAATCGCCGGTCTCATGCAACGTGAACGGAAGCAGGTCAGCAATGCGTTCGAAGCGGTGCAACTCGAAATTTCTGCGATCGAAAGTGATCGCAGTGGCGCCATCGAAAGCCCAAGCCAAACGCTCGAGCAGCGACGCGAACGCCGGGAAGCCGGGGTCTCCTGGCTGCGGAAGGTCCTTCTGCATTTGTGCTGTTGATACCCCGTCAATCGGAACCGCCCCTCTGAAGGTGCGACCAATGAAGTATGTCCCTTTTCGATGCACGCTGCACGGCCGTCGTGTGGTTGAGTAGGGGCTATGGCCAAGAATGTGCTCGGTACCGAGCTCGCAACGTGTAGCTCGGACCCAATGACCGGTTACTACCGCACCGGTTGCTGCGACACCGGCGCCGGTGACACCGGCGTGCATACGGTGTGCGCGGTCATGACTGCTGAGTTTCTGGCGTTTTCGAAAGATGCCGGTAATGACCTCTCAACGCCGATGCCGCAGTACCAGTTTCCTGGCCTGAAGCCGGGTGACCAGTGGTGCCTGTGCGCGCCCCGATGGAAGGACGCCTACGACGCTGGACGGGCACCGCAGGTGGTGCTCGAAGCCACTCATGCTGGCACGCTTGAGTGGGCCTCGCTGTCGGAGCTGCAGGAACACCAAGCACACCGATGAGCGCCGCAGGCATCCTCGCAGGCATGCGGGTTGTCGAAGGTTCAGCCTTTGTTGCTGCACCGTCAGGGGGCATGCACCTGGCGCTACTCGGAGCTGAGGTAATCCGATTCGATCCGATAGGTGGCGGCATCGACTACAAGCGATGGCCGATCGCCCCGAGCGGTTCGTCGATCTACTGGGCATCGCTGAACAAAGGCAAAAAGTCGATTCAGGTCGATGTCCGAAGCGATGAAGGCCGGGACCTGATCCGAGCATTGGTCGGTGCTCCCGGTCAGGATGCCGGTTTGATGCTGACGAACTTCCCGGCGCGTGGCTGGCTCTCCTATGACCACCTTCGGTCGGCCCGTGATGACCTCATCATGGTTGCGATAAGCGGAAACCCCGACGGCTCGACTGCGGTTGATTACACGGTCAACGCCGCCATGGGGTACCCGCTTGCGACTGGACGGCCCGATGATGTGCTTCCGACCAACCATGTACTGCCGGCGTGGGATGTAATCTGCGGGCAACAAGCGGCACTCGGCCTGCTCGCAGCGGAGCGGCATCGACGCCAGACCGGTGAGGGCCAACAGGTTGCGATCTCGCTCGCTGACACCGCGCTTTCGACCGTCGCGAATCTGGGGCATGTCGCCGAGGCTGAGGTGCTTGGTGAGCAACGGGCCCGACTCGGAAACGATCTGTACGGCGCGTTCGGGCGCGACTTCGCAACTGCTGATGGCGAACGTTTCATCGTCGTTGCGATCAGTGCCAAACAGTGGCGCGGGCTGGTTCAGGCGACAGGCCTGGCGGCGCAGGTTGAAGCGATCGAACAACGGCTCGGTGTCGACTTTCGTGACGAGGGAGCGCGGTTTGATCACCGCCAGTTGCTGTTTGACGAAGTGCAACAGTGGGCGATCTCGCGGCAGCTGTCACAGATTGGTGAAGCGCTTGACGCGCACGGATGCTGTTGGGGGCAGTACCGAGACTTCCTTGGCCTGGTCAATGACGACGAGCGGTGCTCGGTGCAGAACCCGATGTTCCAGCGCGTGGATCAGGTGGGGGTCGGGTCGATTCTTAGTGCTGGTTCGCCTTTGCGTTTCGACGCGTTCGAACGTCCGGATGTGCCGCCAGCTCCGGCGCTGGGGGAGCACACCGATCAGGTACTCAACGAGGTCCTCGGGCTCAGCGAGACCCAGATCGCCGACTTGCACGATCGAGGGGTCGTTGCCTGACTAGGCGAGTTGAGCTGCGAGATGCTCGGCGACATCGTCGAGGTCTTGGTGGTCTGCGACAACGAGATCAGCATGCGCCATGCTTGGCTGAACGAGCAACTCGTGCATAGGGGCGACCGTCAGCTTCCATTGGTCTCGCACGCTCTGCTCGCTGCGGCCCCGTTCGACCGCATCGCGCTGAATTCGGCGGTCGAGCCGAGTCGATGCCGGGACATCGACGAATACGGCGATGTCACACAAGGCTCGGACCGCCGGGAGCCCAAGAAGGTGGATGCCCTCGGTGACGACCACGGGTGCAGGCTCAATACGTTGGGTTAGTGCAGTGCGGGTATGAGTGGCGAAGTCATAGACCGGCGCATTGATCGCCCGCTGTTGGCGTAACTCAGCGAGATGCTCGACAAACAGGCTGACCTCGAGCGAATCTGGGTGATCGAAATTGACCTTGGCTCGTTCGTCGGGGCTCAAGTGCGACCAGTCGTGGTAGTACCAGTCGATTGTCGTGTGTGTGGCCCGATCTCCGAGCAACGCCAGCAGCTTGAACGCCAGCGTGGTTTTGCCGGCCCCTGAGCCGCCCGAAACGGCAACGACGGTGGCCAGGCCGGTGTCTGGCCGATGATCGACAGTCACAGCGAACTGGTCGCGTCGAGGTCGTTGATCTGACAAACGCTGCGTTTCAGCATGGCCATGAACATGTCATCGCCGCGTGCGGTCGGGCCGGTCATCATCGAACCAAGCACGGTGATGAGCAGACTGTGGAAGGTGCATCGGATGTAGTCCTGGAAGAAGGTGGCGAATGCGTAGTCCCGAACGCCCCCGGCGACAAGCTGGGTATGAAAGGACTCAAGCAGCCGCCGCTCGTGCTTGCGACGTACGTCGGGCTCGATGCTTGTGCCGAGCAGGTAGGCCACGTCCGCGGCGCCGTTGCGAATGGTGAGCGTCTGCCAATCAACGGCGGTCACGCGAGGGGGTTCGTTCCGAAGCGCGTCACCAGACCGGAACAGCAAATTGTCGAGCCGATAGTCGGCGTGGGTGAGCGTCCACGTATCGGTATTCGATGCCAACCAGTTTTCGGTCCGCGCGGCAAACCACGTGAGCAGGTTGCATGTCGAGTCATCCAGCCGGGATGCGTACCGTTCGATAAAGCCGGTGGTGAAATCGGCCATCACTGCAGCAACAAAGGCGTCAGACTCGCCGGATTCGTGTGGCGGCGTACCGAGCCATGCATGTTCGAACAGAGCGGTATCGCCCCATCGCGGAGCCTGTAGCCCAACGAGATTGGCGAGAGCTGCCTCGACCTCACCCAAAGAGCAACCGGCGATCTGGTCACCTTGCACCGAGGGGTGCATGTCTTCGAGGACCAGCACGAAGTCCTGGGTTTCGTCGTTGATTTGGCTGAACAAGCACACCGGCACATCGATCGTGACTGTCTCGGCGATCAGTTGGTAGAAGCGCACTTCCTTCATGTACGCGCCAGCGCCGCCGGCCCGTCGGCTTGCCGGATTGTCGGCTGCAATCTTGACGACAAAGCTCCGCTGCTGGTCGCCGCTGTTGCTGGCCGCGTAGCTGACCCGCAGGCTTGAGGCCATTTGTCCGGTGCCGATCGGCACGATCTTGATCGTGCCCGGCGATGGCGGTGGAGTTGACGGGTCGGTGGCTTGCAGCAGTCGAATCACCCAATCGGGCGTGACGGCATCGGCGGATTGAGGAATGGGCACTGAAGCGTGGTCGTCATGCATGTGAAGGCCTTGCGGGCAGCGAGCGGACACCCGGATCCTAGGTCGGTGCAGCCGTCTCGATACCACTGATGATTCAGCGGCCAGGCTTAAGATGGACTTGAGCAGGGATCACGTTTCCGAAGAAAGCCACACGATGCAAGCCGACTGGTACGCCGACCCCCTCGGTCGTTTCGAGGGCCGCTTCTTTGACGGCCATAGATGGACCGCAGAGGTTTCAGATCGAGGAGTTCTTGCCGCAGACCCGGATTGGCCCCCGGTGTTGCTGACTGATCCAGCACCAGGCGATTCGGCAAAGGATCCGATCCCCGAGACATCGTCGGCTGGAACTTCGTCAGGAACGTTCGCGTCGCTTGCCCATAGTGATGAAGCGGTCCCGGCGGACGATGGACCGGGCAAATTAGCTCCCGGCCCGATGCCGTCGATCAGCATTCCGACGTTTGGGCCAGGGTCTCCGGGCCAAGCTATCGCTGGCAGTGGTTGGTCAAACGAGAGCGGTTCCGGGTTCGCCGCTGGCGAGGAACCTGCGGTCGGTGGCGTGGTCTACGAACAGGTCGATGCCGCTGGCGATGCATTGACGCCGATTCGTACGCCGGGCCGCGAGGTCGCCCGGGTCAAGCGTTTGCGTCCGTCGGACATTGACGAAACGATCGCCGATCGAACGGGCCACGACCACGCAGCTTCGTTGTCACGCGGAGATCGCGAGCCTGACCCGGTTGTTGACCGCTCATCAGCCGACGCAGCCGCTCCGCTGCCGGACCCGGCCAGCGACGAGCCCGACGTCGCACACCACGAGGTGTCTCGTGACCGCAAGTCGACGTGGCGAATGTCCGCAGCCCTGGCCGCGTTGTTCATCATCGCCGGTGTTGGGGGGCTTGTATTCTGGCTAAGTCAAATAGCTCCTGGTGATCAGCAGGTCGAGCTAGTCGAGGCCGACCTCGTCACCGGCGAACCGGAGCCTGATACGTCTGCGGCAACCAGCGGTGGTGAGCCCGAACCCGCAGATGCGGTCAACGGCACCGACGACACCGACGACACCGACGATTCCAGCGACGCCGATGGCTCCAGCGACGCCGATGACACCGCAACCAACGCTGCTGCCGAGCTAAGCAATGACGACGACGCGGACCTGGGCGGCGACACCGAACCCGACCCTGGAGCGGCTGAGACCTCGGTTGATCAAACCACTGGTGGCGACCCAAGCGATACCACTGATCCAGGCGGCGACGTTTCGGCGCGCACGATGTCAGCCGAAGAAATCGCTGCGCGACCCTTCGTTACCGTTGGTGAGCTCGTCGTGGCAAACGGAAGCAGTGTGCTGGTCGAGACGACACAGTTGTACGGACCGGCTATTGAGACATCGACAGACGGCCTCGACTTCGAATGCTGGTTCGGCCTCTACGCCGGAGCAGCGACCCAGAACCTGTTCTGCGGGCCGGTCGCTGAGACCGAAGATGGGCCGTTTTTCGACCAGATCCCGCTCGTTCTCGACGACGACGGGTCCGGAAGCCTCATCGCCAGTGTGATCCTCGACGTCATTGCGGTTCCGATGCCGCTACCCGACGGGACCGAACTGATCGGTGTTCGTGCAGCGTTCTCGGCACCAGACAGTGATGCCGGAACAGACAGTGATTCCGGAACAGACAGTGATGCCGGAACAGACGGCGATGCCGGAACAGACGGCGATGCTGACACCGACGCTGCCTCGAGTCGCGGCCTGCGGAACCGCTAGAACACGATCGTCACGCGAAATAGGGGCTGTCTCCAGCCTCATGATCGGTCGTGTCGATCACTTCAGTTACCTCAGGAATCATCTCGCTAATCATCACGGTGATCCCTTCGCGCAACGTTGCAGCACTCATGGCGCAACCTTGGCAGCCGCCGCCCATCGTCAGATAGACGACGGTGTCGTCGACCTTTTCGAGCTCAGCCCAACCGCCGTGTGCTGCCAAGGAGGGGTTGATCTGCTGAGTGAGTAGCTGCTGCACCTTCTCGCCGACGTCGCCGGTGAGTTCGATTTCAGACTTGTCGCCAAGAGGATTTGGTCGGTTCGGATTTCGGATAACCAACCCGCCTTGCATGGGATTGCTCGGCAAATCAAGCGTGGCCCCGCGGAGTTGGCCGGCGCTCTTCGCCGGAACCATCACGGTCAATTCGCCGATCGCGTACGTGTGATCGTCGGCGTCAGCTTCGGCGACCGGCTCAAACGACAGGTCATAGCTGTAGTCCATGCCGTCAACACCGGTTACTTCGACCCGGAGACCGAGGGCATCGCCTTCGTCTTCTGCGGCGCGCACATCGAGCACCTTGATGAGCGCCTCTTCACTGATGTTGAGCACGATTTCTTCAACGCTGACGTCTGCCATGCCCGCAGGCTATTGGGTTGCTGGTCGGCTCTGACCAGCCTGCGGTCAGGATTCTTCGAGAGCGAGCGAGATGGTCATCCATTCATCCTCGAGCTGGTCGAGTGCGACTTGAGCTTGGGTGACCTGTGCGCCCAACGCGGCGATCTCAGCATGGTCCTGGGTCGCTCCAAGCTGGGTGGTCAAATCGTCGACGTTGGCCGTTGCACGGCGAATCGCCGAGTCGACCCGCTTGAGAGAGTGCCGGAGCGTGGACTTCGATGGACCCTTGCCATCGGGGCCAGCCTCAGCGCCGGTTTCGGCGCGAGCGGATTGAGCTTTGGGCGCGGCCGCAGGCGTTGTTGGCGCTGGCTTGGCCGACGCGTGACCGCGCCGGCGCTTGGATCGACGTTCTTCGACCCATGCAGCGAATCCTCCAGCTACACGGCCAGCGGTCGTTGATTCGTCTACGACAATCACGTCGGCGACGACTCGTTCGAGAAACGCCCGATCATGGCTGACCGTCACCAGGGCCCCCGGCCATTCATCGAGAAAGTCCTCAAGCGACCGGAGTGTGTCGAGATCGAGATCGTTGGTCGGCTCATCGAGCAGCAACACATTGGGGTCCTGGGCAAGTACCAAAACCAGCTGCAGACGCCGCCGCTCGCCGCCCGACAAGTCACTGATCGGCGAGTACTGGGTGGCGGCGTCGAACCAGAAACGCTCGAGCAATGCCTTGTCACGCCAGTCCGCTTCGCGTTGGCCGCCGGTGAAGGCATCGATCACCCGCTGTTTCGGATCGAGATCCCGGCCGAGCTGGTCGAAGTAGCCGAGTCGCACGGTCGAACCGTGCACGACCGAACCCGATTCCGGCGCGTTGCGTTTGGCGATGATGTCAAGCAACGTCGATTTGCCGGTGCCGTTCGGACCAATGATGCCCAGCCGTTCCCGCGGGTCGAGCAGCAGGTCGAACCCTTCAACGAGCACCCGATCAGCGACCTGGGCTGTTATGGCCTCGAGCTCAATAACGGTGTTGCCGAGTCGGGGGGTGGTGCTGTGCAGATTCAGATCGCTATCGCGCACATGCGTCGTGCGGCCGCTGATTTGCGCCGCTTCGGCCCGGGCGATGTGGGCCTTTGGCTTGCTGGTTCGGGCCGGCGCCCCGCGCTTGAGCCATTCGGCCTCGCGACGTGCCAGGTTGCGTCGGACCGTTTCGGCCTGCTCGTCAGCGTCGAGCCGCGCGGCTCGTCCTTCGAGATAGGCGCGGTAGCCGCCGTCATGGGTGAATAGGGACGACTGGTCGACTTCGATGACCTTGGTTGTGACAGCGTCGAGCAAATGTCGGTCGTGCGAGACAATAAGCAGTCCACCGCTGAAACTGCGCAACCGTTCTTCGAGCCATGCAATCGCGTCGATGTCGAGATGGTTGGTGGGCTCGTCGAGCACCAGCAGATCTGCTGGCGCAACAAGCGCTCGGGCCAACGCAACCCGACGCTGCTCTCCTCCTGACATCGTCATGACGTCGCTGTCGAGACGGTGACCGAGACCTAACCGGTCAAGCACCGCAGCCGCTTCCCATGAATCGCCGACCGCTTCGAGTGCTCGGCTCGCCTCAAAGGTCGGTTGCTGCGCGAGCGTGGACATGCGCACCGCGCCCTGGCGTCGCACCACTCCGGCATCGGGTTCGATCTCGCCAGAGACGATGCCGAGCAGCGTGCTCTTCCCCGCACCGTTGTGACCAACAACACCGAGCCGGTCACCGGTCTGCACGGTTAGCGAGACATCACGAAGTACATCGCCGCCGTGATGGCTAAGTGTTATCCCCGAGGCATCGACAAGAATCACGTAGGGCTGCCACCAGTCGAGTCGTTCATGGTCGGTAGTCTTGCCCGAGATCCGAGGAGAACCACGATGTCCGAACCTGAACAGATCGATTTCTTCTGGCGGCCCGGTTGTGGCTTTTGTGCGGCGCTTGAACGCGGACTCACGCTAAAGCGCATTCCGTTTCAGAAATTCAACATCTGGGAGAACCCCGACGATGCCGCATTCGTGCGGTCGGTTGCCGATGGGAACGAGGTCGTACCAACCGTGAGGATTGGCGAGATCAGTCTCGTCAATCCCAATCCTGCACAAGTGCTCGAAGCTATGCAGGACCAGACGCCGCATCTCGTCCCGGCAACGTCCTGACCATCTGCGGTGACCGTTTCGGCCGAGCTGGCACGCGCTGACGAATCTGTATCCGATTCGACGACGCGCGCCTCGAGGGCCAGCAGTTCGGACTGGCATCGGTTCGCGCTTGCCGCGATCTTGCTCGTCGCGTTTGCGCTTCGGGCCTGGAACCTGGATTGGGACCGCGGCACGCATCTGCAACCAGACGAACGCTTCTGGAGCGATGTCGCAGCCAACGTCAACAATCCTGACGATTGGGACCTCGGCGTCATCTTGGATCCCGAGCGGTCGCCACTGAACCCCCGGGTCTACAAACCGACCTACGTGTACGGCACGCTGCCGTTGTGGGCATCCGAAGCCGCTGCCGGTGTGTTGATGACCGACAACATGCAATGGGCCACCTCGGCGCTCGATGGGCTCGGCATCAATCTGTTGAATGATCAGCCCTCCGAAGCGCCCCCGAACGAACGCCGGCGGTTTGATACGGGCTACAACGTGACGATCGTCGGTCGTTTGATGAGCGCGATCGTCGACACCTTCACGGTTGCGGCGGTCTACGCACTCGGCCGAACGTTGGGTGACCGAACGGTAGGACTGCTTGCGGCGTTTTTGCAGGCGATGACGGTGCTCCACATTCAGTATTCGCATTTCCTGGGCTCAGAACCGTGGGTAGCCTTTTTCGTTACCATCACAGTTCTCGGCTCGGTGAGGCTGGCCAAAGGGCTCGGCGGGTGGAGAACCCGGCTCTGCACCGCCGCGGCTCTCGGTTGTGCAATCGGATCAAAGCTGAGCGGAATCGCAGTCGCCGCAGCTCCGATTGTCGCGTTAGCAGTGCTCGTCGGCCCTGACCTGATTGCGGCGGTCAGCGGTTCGGCCCGTCGGCGCAACTGGCGAGGCATTTTCCGCACGGTCGAACCTTGGCTCGTGATGGGGGTTGTGGCGGTCGTCTTCTACCGCGTCGTGCAGCCGTATGACTTCCAGGCTGGTATTTCGCTCATGTTCAATGGCCGTTTCCTTGCGGACGTTGAATACCTGAGCGATATCAACCAGGGTGGAAATTGGCCGTGGGTGCATCCCCTGGTTGGAGCGACACCCCTTTGGCACCCTCTCAAGCAAGCCTTTCTGTGGGGCATGGGCCCAGGACTTGGCCTTGCCGCGGCTTTCGGTATCGCTCGGGCAGCGTTTCGTTGGAAGCAAGGTGAACGCTACTGGGCGGTTCCGCTGGCGGTAATTGGCGCGTACTTCGTGCTTGTATCCCTGCAGTTCTACGCCATTATTCGCTACCTGCAACCGACCTATCCAATCATGACCGCATTGGCAGCAGTCGGACTGGTCGCATCGTGGCGATGGGCGTCGTCCCTCGGCCCTGAGCGGGTCAACCTGCGCCGGTTGGTGCAAGGCACGGCACTTGTGTGCGTCGGCGCGACAGCTTTCTGGGCCCTTGCATTCGTCAATGGGGTCTATGGCCAAGACAACGCTCGGCTCGCTGCTGGCGATTGGGTGAGTGAACAGCTTCCTGCTGGTGCTTCGGTGAGTGTGCAGGAATGGGATGACCCGATTCCGTGGGGTCGCGCCTCGTCGTTCAACTTCGTCACGCTCCGGCCGTTCTCGTTCGGCGGCGACTCGATCGAACAGATTGAGCGACTGGTCGAGGGCCTTGACCAGGTCGACTACGTCATCGAATCGAGCAACAAATTTTACGACTCGTTGCCTCGCACTCCAGCGCGCTTCCCGCAAATCACGACGTACTACGAACGGTTGTTTGACGAAACGCTTGGCTTCGAACTCATTGCCACATTCCGCAATCAGCCGTCACTGTTCGGGTTGGGTATCGACGACTCATCCGCCGAAGAGGCGTTCACGCTCTATGACCACCCGACGGTGCACATCTGGCAAAAGACCGACCTTTTTAGCGTCGAGCGGGCGTATCAACTGCTCAACCCCGACCGGGCTCGAACTTCGATCAACTCGCTGCCGAAGGACTCGTACGCGAATGCGTCGATGCTCACGCCAACCGAGTACGCAACACAACAAAATGGCTCGTCATTTTCTGACGTACATTCCAACCCCGCCAGCGGTGTTTCAGCTGTTGTCGGATGGTTCACGGTCATCCAGATAGCGGCCTTTGCGACTGTTCCGTGGATCGTCCGTCTTGGCGGAAGGTCCGCCGGCGCGGCGTATGGGTTAAGCAAAATCGTCGGATTGCTTGCCTTCGCGATGCCGGTTTGGTTGTTGGTATCGACGGGGGTGTTCAACTTCAGCCGAGGGCTGGTGGTGTGGACGCTGCTGGCAGTCGCGTCGTCGGGAATTTGGCGCGGGTGGACGACTCGAGGTGCGCTGCGGCGCTGGTGGGTAGCGAATCGGCGATGGATTGTTGCTGCCGAGTGTGTGTTTGTGGCGGTATTTCTCTCGGTCGTTTTGTTGCGCTCGGCGAACCCGGACTTGTGGCACCCATGGCGCGGCGGCGAGAAGCCAATGGAGCTCGCGTACTTCACCGCCGTCACCGGCTCGACCACGCTTCCGCCGTTCGATCCATGGTTCGCTGGCGGAACTCTTAACTACTACTACGTCGGGTGGTTCCTGGTCGCGGTCCCCACCCGGTTGCTGGGGCTTATGCCCGACGTCGCATTCAATCTGAGCGTGGCTACATACGCTGCGCTGGCAGCGGTGACGGTCTTTGCCACGGTCAGCTTGCTCGTCGACCAGGCAAACCGAACCAGTCAGCGGCGTTTGCCGCAGATCCGCACTGGGCTGCTCGGCGTGGTGTTGTTCCTGATCATCGGCAATCTGGATTCGTTGCGGCAGGTGATCGTCAGAGTTCGCGAGAACCAACCGCTGTCTGACTTCGACTGGTGGGGTCCGAGCCGGGTTAACAAAGACAGCCCTGGGTTCGAGGTGACCGAGTTCCCCAGTTTCACCGTCTTCTTCGCTGACCTACACCCGCACTTTATGGCCATGCCGATCTTCGGTCTCGGACTCGCGCTGTGCGTCGGGCACATTCATGCGACACGCACCGGTCAGGTTACGCGCAGCTGGCTGCTGGCTGCCGCCCTCGGAGCGCTGACCGGAATCCTGCGCATGGTCCACACGTGGGATCTGCCCACGATAGGTATCGCAGTGCTGGGGGCGATCTGTATCGCGTGGGTTTCGAGCCCCGGCCGTGCGCGCTGGAGATGCCAGGCCGCGATCGGCCAGCTACTGGTCGCTGGGGTGGTGCATTTGGCGGTCACCGCTCCGTACCGGGCCAGTAACCAGGTCGCTGATTCGGGTTTCAAGCGGTCAGAATCACAGACCAATCTTGACGACTGGCTCGTGCACTGGGGCATCTTCCTATTTGTCGGATGCGTGTACGTTGCGACACGGTTCTGGCAACGTCGCGAAGATGTAACCGAAGTCGTGCAACGGTCAACGCAGTTTGGTGCGATCGGGCTGGTTGCGGTTGCCGCGGTCGGCTTGCACATGTCGGTTGGCTCGGTGGCCGCGTGGGCGCTGGTTGGCCTTGGAGCATCGATGGGTCTGCTCGTTGTCGAAGTGTTTGCTCGGTATCGGTCGACTGCGCACCTCATGGTCGCGGCTTGCTGGACGCTCGCATTCGCGGTCCTTGTGGGCGTCGAGAGCTTTACCCAAAACAATGACATCGCGCGGCTTAACACCGTCTTCAAGTTCTGGCTGCAGGTCTGGCATCTGTTTGCGGTAGCAGCGGCCTTTTCTGCTGCATGGGTGATCGCTTCGGCCGCCCCGCTGGTTGCTCATCAGGCAGCAAATGCTCGCACCCGAGCGTTTGACGCAGCGTCGAGGCGTCGCATTTTCATGGGCACGCTCGGCGCTCTCATCGCATGTGGCATGCTTTATCCGATATTGACCCTGCGGCCGCGCATCGAGAATCGGTTCAACCCGGCGATCAGTGCCACCCTTGACGGGCACGAATGGTTCGAACCGGGGCAAGCTCTGGTCGGCATTCGGTCCTACCTCGGCGAGGACTCAGTGATCGACCCGGGACGTGACCGTCCTCTCGTCGATTGGCTGCGAGACAACGTGCAAGGGCGTCCGACCATTGTCGAAGCCGTCGGCGGCGCCGAATATCAGTGGTGGGGGCGCATGAGCATCACCACAGGGCTTCCAACAGTGGTGGGGTGGCGGTGGCACCAGGTCACTCAGCGACCGCTGTTTGGGTTCAAGGTGAACGAGCGCAACCGCGATGTCGGCGACTTTTACACCACGGATCAGGTCGATGTGATCGACAGATTCTTGCGTGCCTACGACGTCGAGTACGTCATCGTCGGCACGCTTGAGGCCGCCACGGCGAACCCGGCGACCTTGGCCTTGCTCGCCGAACATCGGGCGCTCGACCCGGTATTCACATTCGAAGATTTGGTGATCTACGAGGTGTCACGACCCATTCTGTCCGTGGGCTACGCACCGATATTCGTTGATGGCTGATTCGACTGCTGCGACCCAGACCGACCGTTTGAGCCGCACATCTCCCGGAGTAGTTATGGATTCTTTCAACCTCTTGTTTCGGGTAGCGATCCCGAAGTCTGATTGCGGAGGGCACGCACATGGCCAGCGGTAAGGGTGAACTCGTTCAACTACAAGAGGCGCTGTACGACTCAAAAAATCCGACGCGAGCGTGGCTGCATAATCGCCGCCGTGACTGGGTTACTCAGGCGCTGACAGACTCGGCTCGGGGCCGAGATGTCGATTTGGCTATCGAGGTGGGACCCGGTTCGGGCATCTATATGTCATTGCTTGCGGCCTTGAGCCGCCAGGTGATCGCGTCTGATATTGAACCGCAGTACTTGGAGCACACCAGAGGGGTCGTTGCGAGCTTCCCCAATGTTGAGTGTCGGGTCGACGACATCACCGCTTCGGAGCTTCCCCAGGGCCAGTGTGATCTGGTGTTGTGTACCGAGGTCATTGAAC
>CALDYC010000037.1 GCA_937941245.1 uncultured Acidimicrobiales bacterium
CGGTGGTCTTCGCAACTGAGACATTGGCGCTAGGGGTCAACCTTCCGGCCAGAACCGTGGTGCTCGAACGTCTCGTCAAATACAACGGTGAAACCCATGAGCTGCTCACTCCTCTCGAATTCACACAGCTCACTGGACGAGCAGGCCGTCGGGGACTCGATACCACCGGCAACGTGGTTATCTGCTGGAACAATCGTGCCGACCTCGAGAGCATCGCAGCTCTAGCTACCAGCACCGACTTTCCGCTGTTCTCGGCGTTTGCGCCCAGCTACAACATGGTCGCCAACCTGATTCGGCGGATGCCGCAAGAAGCCGCTCGTTCATTTGTGAACCGGTCTTTCGCCCAATATCAACGAGACGCGAGCACGTCTCGTGCACGGGCCGATATTGCCGAGTTGAACCTTGAGGTTGAGCTACTACACGCGCAGACGCGCTGTGATCGGGGCGACCTTGACCAATACATGAGGGACAGCGAGCGCGCTGGGGACGATGAGCTCGCAACGCTCCGCCCCGGTGATGTGATCGTCGTCGACGCCGACTGCCACGCCGTGGTGTCAGTTGCCCATCGGGGCGGGGGCGTCGTCGTGCACACGATTAACGCAGCATCGTCGTCGCGCGAATGGCGGGCAGGTTCGATTCCTCGCCCGGTTGAGCCGGTGTCACGGATTGATCTTCCCGTCGGGTTTGTACCTCGAAGCGAGCAGCATCTTCAGCAGGTCGCCAATCAGGTCGTCGCTCTAGACGTCGTGCTTCCGGGCGTCGCTGGTTGCCCGCGCCTGTCAGAACACCTTGCCGCGCTCGATGAACATGCTCGGTTGACGCGTCGTCGCGACAAGCTTCAGCGCCGAACCGACAAGCGGTCTGAACGCATGGTGACGGCATTCGATGCGGTCGTCGATGCCCTAACCGAATCGGGCTTTGTGGATGGCTGGAAGCTGACCCGCACCGGAGCGTTGCTGGCGGGCCTATTTGGAGACTGCGAAGCGGTACTGGCGTCTGGCGTCGACAATCGGGTGTTCGATGGTCTTGACGAAGCCGAGCTTGCGTCGGTCCTGTCCGCGGCGGTCTACGAACCGCGAGGATCTGGCCCAGCTCCAGCGTTTCGTTGGCCGACGAAACGAGTGCGTCGGGCCGTGCTGTCCATGCAGCAGGAGGCTGATCGCATTGGTGCGGTTGAGCGTCGGGTGATTGGCGAAACGCTCACCAGGCGACCCGATGCTGGGGTGGCTGATATTGCGTACCGGTGGGCCTCGGGCGACCCCCTGGCTGAGGTGATCGCCGATGAGCTGCTCGGGGGAGACTTCGTTCGGATCATGCGCCAAACCATTGACCTGTGCCGCCAAGTTGCGGCGGTCGCCCCAGCCGACATCGCCGAAGTCGCGGTGCAGGCCGTGCACGCTCTCGATCGAGGTGTCGTGCGGAGCGGTCGTGATTTGCCGTTCCTTGAACTCGCGGCTGTCGGCGACGATGCCGCCGACGTCAGCGAAACACCCGCCAATGCCGATTGAAAAGGGACATGAGTGGGGCAGGGCTGGAGCGCTGCCGCCTCATGCGCCGGTCTTTTCGAACGATGCCGATCTGGCCGCATGGGCGGTGCAACATCCTGGGTCGACCGTTGCGGTCACGGCAGGTGATTTGGCTCGCACGCTCGGGGTAGGTGTTCGGTTCAACCCGAGCCGGGCGTCGCACATTGTTCCGATCGACCTGCTTCGGGTGGAACTTGATGACGGCAGGGTTGAACATGCCATTGGACATGTGCGAATCGGTACGTGGCTCATTGGATCACGCGTTACCTATGTCATGAATGCTGCGTGGTGCGGCGATCTGAACGTAGGACCGCGTGCTCACCCCGGCGACGGTCGAGCTGATCTGATCGACCTGCACCTGGATCGTCGAGCCCAGATCCAGGCTCGGCGGCGCATGCGAACCGGAACCCATATCCCGCATCCGCAAGTCGGTGTACGCCGGGCCGACACCCTCGAGGTGGTCCGCGACCGCCCGCTGTCGGTGGCGGTCGATGGTCAGCACATTGGCCGAGCTCGCAACGTTCAGATCACGGTGCAAGATGCCCAGGTATATCTGGCTGTCTGAGCTCATCAGATTTCGAGCCTGCCTATCGCCGGTTCGGCTGAACTGGGCACCTATGGTTTCACTCTTGTGACGGTCTACATCGCCGAAGAGTTCGATGCTTCCGAAGCCGATGTGCTGCGGCGGTATTTCACGAACCTCGATCAGCCAGTTTTCGCCCTGGTGAATCTCCCCGAAGTGGTGAAGGGCGCGCTGTTCGCGCGTTACTCGCGTTCACCGAAATCGTTGCGCCGACTTTTCCTCGACGAGTTCGTCGGTGACCTCGACATCGAGGGCGACGTGACAATCGATGCCACGGTCGGCCTGGACCGAGCCGAAGAGCTTTACAACCGAGTGTTCTTTGAATATGGCGACGACTCGGTAGCTCAACTGGGTGGGGTGCACCTGGCGTGCGAGCAGGCGTCGAATGTGTTGACCAAGGTCCTTGAGTGGGGACGATTGATGTCGTACCTCGAACAGAGCACCCGGTACATCGCGTACGACAGCCGCCTTGGCGGTCGCTATCGCTACTTCCGGCCCCCCGCAGTATTGAAGTCCGAGCTTGGAACACGGTACGTCGCCGAAATGGATCGTCAGTTCGCGGCCTATTCGGCGTTGATCCCAGACCTTGTCGACTTCTTCCGAGATCAAACCCCCAAGGCACCGACAGATTCGGATTTCGTATACCGCCAAGCAATCCAAGCAAAGGCGCTCGACTCGATTCGCGGCATGTTGCCGGCAGCATCGATCTCGAACCTCGGTATCTACGGCGATGGGCAGGCTTACGAGGCACTTTTGCTTCGTATGCGGGCCCATCCGCTCGCCGAAGCCCGGTCATACGCAGATCTCATGCTCACTGAGCTTCGCAAGGTCATTCCGTCGTTCTTGCGGCGAGTCGACCTCGAAGATCGAGGTGTCGTGACAAGCACGTACATCAAGACGAACCATCGAGCGATGCGCGATATCGCGGACCGGGTGTTCGCAGACACCCCTGCCGAACCAGCGCCGCAGGTGCGGTTGCTCGATTTCGACCCCGATGGCGAGGCGAAGGTTGTCGCCGCTGCTCTCTACCCGCACACATCGCTATCTGAGGACCAGATTCTGCGCCGGGTGCATGCCATGAGCGTCGACGAGCGAATCGCGGTCTTACGGGCCTACGAGGGAAATCGGACGAACCGACGAACTCGTCCTGGGCGTGCGCTCGAGCGCCCGTTCTACCGATTCGATGTGCTGGCCGACTACGGGGCGTTTCGGGATCTACAGCGACATCGGATGATGACGATCGACTGGCAGGCTCTTAGCCCGCTACACGGCTTTGATATGCCCGAAGCTGTCGACGCCGCTGGTGTCACTGGACCGTTCGAAGAAGCAATGCATCGATCGGCCGAGCTCCATGACCTCATGCTTGATCCGTTCCCGACCGAAGCGCCGTACGCGGTTGCGCTCGCGTATCGTCTGCGGTTCGTGATCGAAATGAACGCCCGGCAGTCCATGCACATGCTCGAGCTTCGGACTTCGCCACAAGGCCATCCGGCCTATCGGCGAGTGTGTCAGGACATGCATCGGTTAATCGCCGACGAGGCCGGACATCATGCGCTTGCGGCGATGATGTGCTTCGTAGACCACTCCGACGAGACCCCTCTTGAGCGTCTCGACGCCGAACGGCGAGCCGAGTCTCGCCGCATCGAGCACCAAGGATGAACGACCCCAAAACAGTGCATGGGCCGATGGTCACGCGGACACCGCGCCGCTCTGTCTATAGTCCGGCATCTAGCACCTGATCGAACGGAACTTTTCTGTGCCTCCAGCTGATGAAGACGAACTCGAAGTCGACGATGTGGTCGATGTCGATGACGCCGAAAGTCTTGACGAGGATGATCTCGAAGTCGACGATTTCAGCGACCCGTTCGACGATGCAGACGACGATGTCGCTGTCTTTGCACCGGCCGACGATGACGATGATGAAGACGATGCAGACGATGCACCGGCTGCTGCCGTTGCTCGACCTGCGGGCGATGACGATGACGATGACGACGAACCAGATCCCGACGACGTCGAAGAAGACCTGAACACGATTCTGCGCGATCGGTTGACCTCGAGCGAGGACATCGACGACGAGGGCGAGGTTGACGACGATGACGAAGAGATCGTTGCTCCGCCAATTCAGGCAACCGAAGACAACAAGGTTGCTCCCAAGCGCGAAGACGAATGGACATGCCACGGCTGTTTCCTGATCGTGTCCGCTCGCCAGTTCGGCAAACGCGAGTCGCCAACCTGTCCATCAGGTGACGGCGATTGTCCCTCGCTCGCCAAGTTGTGAGCGATCCGGCCCGACCCCGGTCGGTCAGATCTTCACTGGCCGACGCATTGATTTTCGCCCCGATCGGGTTTTGGCTCGACGCGAATCGAGCGACATCAGATCTGGCCGCTGCTGGCCGCAAACAAGTCACGTTTAGCCGCTCGCTTGGAAAGGTCGCTCTGCGGACGATCGAATCTGCTGTTCGAAGCGCGAACCCTCCAGACAGTGACGGTGAGCCTCCAGATAGTGACGCTGCGACAGACAGTGACCGTGACGTCGACCCGGGTCCGGGCGTATCGGCTGCGGCTCTGTATGCAGTCGCCGGCTATGGCGATCTGACCGCACGCCAGGTCGTTGAGCTCGTGCGAGACGCTCCAATCGACACCGTTCGGTGGGTACACGCCGTCGAACGCTCCGCCAAGAAGCGAGTGACCATTTTGCGGGCCGCTGCCAAGCGACTCGGCGAGTGAGCCCAGGCGTCGAAGGGCCAACCGTTTTCGCGGCCAAGGCCGGACCGGAGCACAAACCAGCAATCGAGAAGCTACGTTCTCAGGCCATCGCTGAAATTCGGGACCAACGTGGTGGCGCTCTGCTGCTCGCCACCCGAACGGCCGACGAGTCGCCCGAAGCTGGGGCGGTGTGGTTCGTGGGCCTCATCGAGCAGGCGACCGTGGGATTTGCTCAGGCGACGGTTGAACAACTCGGAGGCGAGCGAGTAGCGATGATCGCTGAGCTCTACGTCGACCCACGCACCCGACAGGCGGGTGTCGCCGAAGCTTTGCTGGCAGCCGTGCGTAACTGGGCGATCGAGCACCGGTGCACACACATCGAGTCTCAGGTGCTTCCCGGTAACCGAGAAGCCAAGAACTTCTTTGAACGCTTGGGAATGGTCACCCGTCTGATGCGAGTGAGTGCACCACTGGTTGACGAGGGCTGATCGATCGGCTCACCCGTCGAGACAACGGCCGAGGTCGCACCCGCAATGGGGGAAGCCTTAGCGGCGCCCGCCACGACGGCGAGGCTTGACCTCGATACCGAACAGCTCAGCAATCGCAGGTACCCGCTCGGCGTAACGGTCGACCGTGTCGAGCAGGTCATCGTCGGCGTCCTCGGGCTTGGCCGCAGGAGCTACCAACCGCCGAACCGGTGATTGGGCGAGTGCCTCGATCACGGTCGTCCATCGATGCGATTCTTCCTCGGGATCGAGGGCCTCGAGTGCGGCGGAAGTGAGCGATTCGACGAGATCGCCTGGCAGAGGCTGTCCAGGTCGCGCCGGGCGACCACTGTGGCGAAGTGCCCGGACGGTTCGCCCCTCGGCAAGAGCCTCGCGCACTTCTCGTGACCATGTTGCCTGATCGCTATCGATGCGGGCATTGAGGCGTGAAAGCAAATTCTTGCGGGTTTCGGCACACGCTGGGTCGTGGGCGAACTGCTCGCCCTGTACGGCAATGCGTCGCAAGTCTCGCAGGTCGGCACTGCTCATGTTCTCGATCGCAGCATCGGCCTGGTCTCGCCACTCAGCAACCGCAAGCGCCGGCGCAAGCTGGTCGGCGATGCGCATGATTGGCGCAATATCAATGGGGCTGCCGCCGGCTTCTTTGGCCGCACGGTTCTGACGCTCGAGTGCACCGACAACGCCGTCGCGGCCTTCGTGCATGAGTTGCTCGGCTACGGGACGGCGACCTTCGGCGACTGTTGCGACCCACGCTTCGCGATGGGTGCGACGGGCCCGCACGCTTGACCGGCGTGGTCCTCGCTGGCCACCCTTGTCGGAACGGTTGCCATCGCGGCGCTTGCCGTCGCGGCCTCCGCCATCGCGTCCGCCGCCGCCGCCGGAACGATCTGAGCGGCCCCGGCCGGAGTCACGACCGCGTCCGCGATCAGGACGGCGCCCGCCCTTGCCCGCAAGCTGAGTGGTCACTCCGGGTGAATCTGAGGCCGTCGAGATCAGCTCAAGCGTTTCGATCGTGGTTCCGCGCACTGCCTTTGCGGGCAGTATTGCGAGGAGCTCCGGGCCGTCTACCGTGAACTCGGCATCGGCGCGCAGCACATCGCCGACGGCTGCGCCATCAGGCAGCAGCCCACTTTCGAACGTGCCCTTGGGCTGCTTTGCACCAGCTGCGCGCCACGTATAGGTGCCGTCGCCTTTGTCGCTGGTGATTTCGATGTCAATTCGCGTTGCCATGCCGCTCCATAAGCTATCTCCTCACGGGTCGGGACAAGCGCTTCGGGCCCGTGTCGATTCGCCACGAGTGCATCACGAGTGCATACAGATCTGCTTCCTCACCCAAATGGGGCGCGAAATATGTTGTGGTCGGCCGACCTAGGCTGCCCTCATGGTTGAGTGGCCACGGCCGATACATAGTTCTATGCGTGCCATTGCGGTCTTTGTTCTTATGGTTCTTGTGGCTGCCGCCTGCGGCGGAGGAGCGACAACCGAGGTCGGCGACCTCATCGACACAGATGCGGATACCTCGACGGTGCGGGCCACCATCGTGCCGACCACCCCAGTCGCCGAGACGCCACCCGTTGAGCTGCCAACAGCGGTGCCCGAACCAACCTCGTTTGCCATTCCGACGCCGACGCCGCTTTTCGGCCCGACGGGACGTCCTTCGTTTGCCCAAGAAACACGTGCGCTCACGGCCACCGATGACATCAGCGGCACGCCACTCGTGTACGACGCCCCCGATGGCAAAGAGATCCAAGTCACCTACACCCGCTTGGACGGCGAGCTCTATTTGTTCTCCCACTTCACGAACCCAACATCGTTCGACAACCCGCTCGCGGTGTTGGTGCTCGAGGGCAGTGAAGGCGACGAATGGGCCCGCGTCCAGATTCCGACTCGCCCCATCATGACTGGATGGATCAAAACCGAGGGTTGGGAATGGTCGACCTCTGACTACTACGTCAGGATAAACGTTGGAAACAACTCGGTAACCGTCTGGAATGGCGATGAAATCATTGCGCAAACCGATGTCGTGACCGGAGACACTGGCCGAGAAACGCCCATCGTGTCGACCTACGTCGACGAGATCATGCCGGGCTTCAGCGCCTCGTACGGACCGTGGATGATGAGTCTCGGCACCTTCAGCAACGCGATCAATACGTTCGGTGCAAACAACGGCTTACCAAAGGTAGCGATGCACGGCACCAACCGACCCGACCTGATCGGGCAGTATGCGTCGAACGGCTGCATCAGGGTGCCAAACGACATCATTGCCATGCTTGCAGCCGAGGTCCCGGTTGGAACCCGGGTGGACATCGTCCACGAGGCCTGACTGTCTCGCCCCGTCGTATCATGGCGTGGTGAGCACAGAACTCGAAGAAGGACTCAGCCTGCAACTCGACTTTTCGAAGTTGCAAAGCGTCGCCGAAACTGGCCAAGCCGTGATCCCGGTGGTACTCCAGCACGCCGAAACTGGCGATGTGCTGTATGTGGCCTATGTCAATCAGCAGGCGATTGCTGCGACGCTTGCAGAGGGCACAGCGGTGCTGTGGTCAACGAGCAGAAACGAACTGTGGCGAAAGGGAGCAACGTCTGGTGACGTGCTCAACGTTGTCGACGTGCGGGTCAACTGCGAGCAAAATGCAGTTCTGTATCGGGTCATTCCGGCAAAGACGGGTGTGTGTCACACACGCAATGCCGATGGTGAGACTCGAACCACCTGCTACTACCGCCAGCTCGGTTCGGCCGATGACTTGCACTTCGTTGAAGGTCTCGCTTGAGTACCAGACCCATTCGGCTCTCCCCGCGCCAGGCTGAGCGCCTGTTCGCGGTCGGTGCAGTTTCGCAATACATCGGTGCTGCAGTGGCCTGGTCGGTCTTTGCCGATCTGGGGGCGAGAACCGTCGTTTGGATCCGAGTTCTGTCGGCGGCGCTTGTGTTGGTGAGCATCGCTCGGCCCACGCGTGCTGATTTCGGCGGCGACCGGCTCCGGCGCAACGCGTTGTTCGGCGGCTTTCTCGGCGGGATGAACGTGTGTTTCTACTTGTCCCTCGAGCTGCTGCCACTCGGCAACGCCGTTGCAATCGAGTTCATGGGCCCGATCGCGGTAGCAGCGTTCGCAGCTCGGGGGCGGCGAGGTGCCGTGATCGTGCTGCTCGCAGCGGTTGGCGGATTGCTCGTCGCTGCACCGTCGAGCGAAGGTTCGGCCGAAGGCGTCATATGGGCATTGGCAGCGGGTGCGATGTGGGCCGGATACATCGTCGCTGGCAAGCGCGTTGCGGCGTCGGGTGACGGCGTCACGGGCCTTGGCGTCTCGATGCTGCTCGCTGCGGTTCTGCTCACCCCGATGGGTGTCTGGTCGCTTTCTGCGCAACCCCAGGTCGCCATCGGTGCAATCGGGCTTGCGATCCTTGCAGGCGTGCTGTCGAACGTCATTCCATACTCGGTCGACCAGGTAGTGCTGAAGCTCGTCTCTCGCGCCCGATTCGCGTTGCTGCAGGCATTGCTTCCGGTCGTCGCGTTGGCGATAGGTCTCGTCGTGCTGGGCCAGGTTCCGAGTGCACAAGAGACAGTTGGCGTCATGTGTGTCGGTGCTGCACTTGCGATTCGGGCCGAACGCGCCGACGATGGGGCCCGTGACCTTCGGATCTGACCTATCGCGGACCTTGTCAGAAGGCTCTGGTGCGCCATTGCGCTCAGTGCTGTTGGCGAGCTTTGCTGGCGCGGTTGTCGCCAGCGTCGTGTTGGGTGCGTTCTCTTGGGGCCGCTATGTCATCTACCCGTTCTCGTTGTTCGCCACGTGGGCACACGAAATGGGGCACGGCCTGGGAGCGATCATCACGGGCAACCGGTTCATCGAGCTCGAGATCTACCCGTCGCTCGGAGGCCAGGCGCTGACGTCCGGTGCCGATGGTCTGGCTCAGGTCATCGTCTCGATGCTTGGGCTCGTTGGGCCAGCTTTGGTCGGGGCAGCGGTCATGATCGCTGGAAGTAGCAGCCGAGGTGCGCCGCGAGTGGTGGGCGCACTCGCCGTCGTCGTTGCGCTGTCCACCTTGATCTGGGTTCGCAACGGTTTCGGATTCGGTGCCATGCTGCTCGTGGCGGTCGGGCTTGGGTTGGTGGCCCGCTTCGGTAGTCCGTTGGTACGAATCGTCTTCGCCCAGCTGCTTGCGATCCAGATGGCGATGGCGACCTGGTCTGGTCGTCATTACCTGTTCGTGAAGGGTTTCGAACGAGACGGGTTTCAAGCCTCTGACACGCAACGAATCGCCGAGGAACTGTGGCTGCCCTACTGGTTCTGGGGAGCCATTGCAGCCGTGCTGTCGATCGCCGCACTCGGCTTGGCGTTCAAACGTGCGTGGCTGAGTTCGCCGCCTGCACCAGAATCTCGGCATGCACCACAGGCACAGCCATGACAGGCCAGCTGGTAGCGGTGCACGTGACCGGGAAGCTGACGCACTGGCAGGCTTGCGGATTCGCGACCCGCGATTCGTGCGTGCCCATCGGCCAATCCGAGATCAGAACAGTCACTGCATCGTCGGGCGATGCTTCGACTGGGGTTGTGTCTGTAGCGCTTGACGGGGTCGACGACCTTGACGGGTTGGACCTGGCCATGCACGCGGGGCAATCGGCCGTCCCAGCGGAGCCGACACGGTCCAGAGACGGTGCAGTACCCGAGCACCCAAACGGCGTGTTCGCAATCGACCACATCGTCGCGACAACACCCGATGTCTCGCGAACGACTCAAGCATTTGAGCGTGCTGGCTTCGAAGCCCGACGGGTACGTTCGATCGGAGAAGGTTCCGATGCCCGCGTGCAGACATTCTTTTGGTTTGGCGACGTGATCTGCGAACTCGTTGGACCTGCACAACCCACCGGAGATGAACCAGCGCAATGGTGGGGGATCGCGCTCACGACCTCGAACCTGCGCCGGTCAGCAACAGCGTTCGGTGACCATCTGTCGCCAATTCGACCTGCCGTCCAAGCGGGCCGAGAGGTCGCGACCGTTCGGCGTTCCGCGCAACTTGACGTTCCTCTTTTGCTGATTTCGCCACATGGCTGACGCATCGCCAGACGCTGAGGTGACGCTTGCTGAGGGTCTCGCAACTACCCGTTCAATCCGTCGATATACCGATGAACCCGTGTCAGAAGCAGACTTGGCGAAAATTCTGTACCTCGCGACGCGTGCTCCGTCCGGTTCGAATCGCCAACCCACCCGTTTCGTTGTTCTTCGCGACAGTCCGGTTGCACGCACGGCACGCGAGGTCCTTAGCGATGGCGCCCGTGAGATGTGGGCACAGAAATCCAATCGGGGCGAGTTCCTCGCGATCGACACGGACTCGCCGACAGGTCGAATGATCCGGACGATGGACGACTACGTCGGATCCTTCGCCGAGGTTCCGATCGTGGTGCTCATATGTCTAGAGCGATATCGAGCTCCCGTTGTGAGCGAGGGGGCGTCGGTGTATCCAGCCGTGCAGAACCTGTTGCTCGGTGCCCGCTCATGCGGCCTGGGTGCGGCGCTGACCATGTTTCATAGGCAACGCGAGCCTGAGCTTCGAGAACTGCTCGCGATCCCCGATCATGTTCTGGTGGCTGCAACGGTCACGATCGGCCACCCACGAGGGCGACACGGTCCGGTGCGACGCAAACCGCTTGGGGACGTGGTGTTCGAGGGGTACTGGGGAGCCCGTGCCGAATGGGCGATCGATCCGTCCGGCACTCGGTTCACCGGCGGGCCAGCGGGCCCAAGAGGTGCCCGAAACCCGACCTAACCCTGAACTACCGTTCGGAGCTGTGATCCGACCATGGGCGACCCGTCGTCAGCTCGACCGTCCCCGGCGCCGGTGGTGCGCCATCGGCGCCTGTCTGGTGTTCGCGATCGCGACAGGGTGCTCGGCCGACACGCTCATCGTCACGATCAACGACGACGTCGTTGCTGGCGTCTCTGCAGATATCGAGTCTGAAGTCGACCGAGCAAGCGATGCCAATGCTCAAGCGACCATCGAAGCAGCTGCGACCACACCTCCGCTTGCGCTGCCGACCGACGTTCCAGCGGTTACTCCAGTCCCTGGAACGCTGCAGTCGCCACTGACTCAGGCATCACCGGTGGAGCCGATTCCTACCGCCACGCCGACCAGCGCAGCGCAGTTGACGCCAAGGCCTGAGCCGACGTCCGCTGACGGGTCGACAGTCGCCACCGAACCGACGACCACCGAATCCACTGCCACCGAATCCACAGCCACCGAACCCACAGCCACCGGGGCCGAACTCGAACCCGCTTCGGCCACCGAACAAGCCGAACCGACGGCCGAGCCTGAACCGACGGCCGAGCCTGAACCAACCGTTGAACCTGAACCGACCGTTGAACCTGAACCGACGGCGGCGCCGGTGCCGACCGACGAAGCCGCATCGGCAAATCGGACCGTTGCCCGACCCGGCCCGTCGCTGCTTGCCAATGCCGAGAGTGTGGTGATTGTTCTTCCTGCAGCGGCGGTGGAGCTCGTCGGCTTTCACCAGGCCGGACATCCGGGATCTCGCAACATGACCGAGACCAACGACTCGCTTCCGACGATGGTTTTGTCGAGCCGAGGGCGCGGAACTCCGGATCGTTCGGCCGCAGACATTGTGGTGCCGCCTGATGAACAGATCCTGGCTCCGGTCACCGGCACGGTTGTGTCGTCGTCGGAGTATGTCCTGTACTGCGAATACACCGATGAATTGGTCTATATCGAACCGGACGGGTTGCCTGGATGGCAGGTTCGGTTGTTCCACGTCGCTGGACGAACGGTGAGCGTGGGTGATCGGGTTTCGGCTGGCGAATCGGTGGTTGCGGCTTCAGCCAATCCACTGCCATTCGAGTCTCAGATCGATGAGTTCACCGCTGAGCCGTCATGGGCACATGTCCACGTCGAAGTCGTCGATACCAACATCGAGGACACCCGTCCGCCCGGCCCGGGTTGTTGAACGCCGTCAAAGTCGGGGTCGTTTAGTCGCAATAGGGGCAATGTCGACAGCCGCTGTCACAGCAGGTGCCTTTGGCCGCAAGCGCTGCTGCGGTCATGACAAACAGACCTGATTGCGGGTCGAGGTACCCGTCCTTGCCGGCCGCTGTTGCCATCTGGTGGGCCCGTTCGGCGGCCACACCGTCGGCGTGCGGCTGTCCGTGACGGTGATCAGCCACGAATGTGCAGCGGTTTTCCGCCAGCGACCATCGCAGCTTCGCCGATGGTTTCTGACATCGTTGGATGCGCATGCACGGTCGTCATCAGGTCGTCAACCGTGGCGGCAAGCTCGATCGCGAGGGTTGCTTCTCCGGCCAGCTCTGAGCTTTGGGGGCCAGCGACGTGCACACCGGTGACCGTTCCGCGTGCGTCGCTGACGATCATGGTGACGCCGCTGGCATCGCCGGCAGTGTGCGCTCTTCCTGAAGCGGAATGACCAAATCGATGAACGTGCATATCCAATTCGGTCGCTTCGTGTGGCGATACGCCGACCGTCATCACTTCTGGATCGCAGAACACCACTGCCGGGATGACAGGCGGGTGGGGGTCAACGGGCTTCCCGGTCAAGGCCTGGATCGAGCGCTCAGCATCGGCAGCGGCGCGATGTGCCAATGCTGGTCCCGATGTGGCGTCGCCAATCGCATAGATGTGGTGGGCTGCTCGACCTGCATGGTCTGTGGCGATATGGCCGCGATCGTCGACCGCTGCTTGGGTCACTTCGATCGAGCAGCGGTCGGTGTTGGGCCGTCGCCCGACAGCGATGACGATTGCGTCGGCTTCGAGCTCGCGTTGGGTGTCAAGCAGAACGCCGGATGCGGTCGGTTCCAGCGCGTGGGTTGCCGTCAGGACGGTGACGCCGAGTTGGCTGAGACGTCGTTGCACGATTCGGGCCAGTTCACGTGGGACACCGGGCAACAGATCGGGGGACTGTTCGACGATGGTGACCGTTGAGCCAAGCTTGGCCAACGCAGTACCAAGCTCTACGCCGATGTAACCGCCGCCAATGACCACTGTGGCCTTTGGAAGCTCAGCAAGCGACAAGGCACCTGTCGACGTGATTGTGCGTGCGTCTGCTGCGAAGGTCGGGAGTTCGATCGGGCGGGAGCCAGTTGCGATGATGACGTCGTCGAACTCAAGATGGCTGACTGCGCCGCTTTGCTCGATTGCGAGCCGGTCATGGCGGGCGAAGTTGGCGACACCCTGTATGAGATTCACGCCTGCTGCTCGTAACAGGTGGGTGATCCCGTCACGCAAACCATCGGTCGTTGATCGAACATGAGCGGAAAGGGCGGCGATATCTACCTCGACCGAGGCGTGAAAGCCGCGCCCGTTCATCGCCAATGCCTTGTGCCTTGCGGCCGCGGCTTCGATCAACGTTTTTGACGGGATGCAGCCCACGTTCAAGCACGCTCCACCCACATCGCTGCGATCGATGAGGGCGACCTCGATGCCCGCATCGGCGGCACGCAGCGCTGCGGTGTACCCGCCTGGTCCCGCGCCGATGATGGCGAGTTCGGTGCGGCTCGAGATGGCTCCGACGACCATCAGTCTTGGAGTACCAGTCGAAGCGGTTGGATTAGGAGCTCGCCGACATGGTTGAGGCAGGCGCTGACGACGTCGCCATCGAGAAGACGATGGTCAGCCCCGAGAACCAGATGCATAGTTGGGCGAGCGACTACAGCGCCATCGACAACGAACGGGCGGATCGCGATGGACCCGAACCCGAAAATAGTTGCCTCGGGTGGGCGCACAAGTGGGGTCGCCTGCTCGCCGCCAAGGCTGCCGAAGTTGGTGATCGTTGAGGTTCCCGAACGGGTAGAGGCGGCGTCGAGCGCACCAGAACGGGCAGCGCTCACGAGATCAGCAAGGGTGGTAACCAGTTTGGTGAATCGAAGCTGGTCGGCAGCGGACACCACAGGAACCAGCAGACCGTGGTCGCTGGCGACGGCCACACCAACATTCACCTGGTCATGCACCGTCAATGTCTGATTGTCGATATCGATGGACGAGTTAGCGGCCGGGAAACAACGGAGCGCGTCGGCCACAGCGGCGACGAAGAACGACAGTGGAGTCAGCCCCGCGAAGGCTCCGCCGGGCAGATGTCGCAGCTCTTCGCGAAGCGTAAGGAGCGGTTGGGCATCGATCTCAAGGAACGTATGGATGTGTGGGATCTCGGTCCATGAGTCGCTCATGTTCCGGGCGACGGCCCGCCGGATGCCGCGCAGCGGCCAGGTTCCGGCTTCGGGTAACGGGTGTGCTGGCGGTGAGGTCGGTGAGGCTGCATCGTTGGGAGAGGCCTCGTTGGGAGAGGCATCGTTGGAAGACGCCGTCGCAGGGTGTGGCGCTGCGGGGCTCGCCGCGAGCGACGAGTCGGACACGGGCGCGGCGCTCATGTTTCGCTCAACTAGATCCGGAACCGCTGTTTGGCCGCTGGGTACTGACGAGTGTTCGACCGCCGGGCCGTCATGGTGCGGCTGTAGGTCAGCGAGCAAGATGCGTCCGCCAGGTCCCGATCCGGTGATTGTCGTGAGGTCGATGCCCCGGTTAGCGGCCGCGCGCCGGGTGCTTGGGGAGGCTTTGACCCGGCTCAGAGCAACCGGACCAGATTCAGCAGTCTCGCCTAGCGCTGGTGGGGCGGTGTCATCGATTGCCGTTGCCGCAACCGTGAACGTCGCGGGCGGAGGCGTAGGCGAGCCATCTGTCGACGGTGAGATTCGAGCCAACATGGCGCCAACCTCGATGATGTCACCGACATCACCAATCAGCTCGACGATGGTTCCAGAAACCGGTGCGGGTAGATCGGCGTGAGACTTGTCGGTCAGGATCTCGACCAGCGGCTGATCGCGGGTTACGGCATCGCCGACGGCAACCCGCCATGCAACGATCTCGGCTTGGTCGAGACCTTCGCCGATATCTGCCAGGTGGAAGTCATGTGTCGTGCTCATGGTGATATCCGAGCGACTTTGCGAACCGCGGCAGCAATTCGGCGAACGTCTGGAACATAGGTGTCTTCGAGCATGCCGACCGGGTACGGCGTCGAGAAGCCCGACACTCTCACCGGGGGAGCCTCGAGAGACCAGAACGCGTGCTCGGAGATGACGGCCATGACTTCGGCAGCGAAGCCCGCGGTCGGTGCAGACTCTTCGACGATCACGACGCGTCCAGTTTGTTCGACGGCCTCGATGATTGATGAGGTGTCGAGCGGGACAAGGGTGCGCAGGTCGAGCACCCCGACGGACAGGCCTTCAGCTGCGAGTTCTCTCGCGGCCCGGCGAGCGACCTCGACCTGGTAGCTCCATGTGATGATGGTGACGTCGGTCCCCGAGGTTGCCCAGCGGGCCGAACCGAACGGAACTCGGTACTCGCCGTAGGGCACTGGGCCCTTAATGCCGCGGTACCCGCGCAGCGGCTCGAGGAACAGGACCGGATCGGGGTCACGGATGGCCTCGGTCAGCAGCCCTTTGGCATCGGCGGCGCTTGATGGCATAGCCACTTTGAGCCCGGCGATGTTGGTGAGTTGACCCTCGATCGAATCGCTATGAAGCTCCGGAGTGCGAACGCCGCCGCCGAATGGTGCCCGAATGGTGATGTTCATGGGGAAGCGGCCGCCGCTGCGGTAGCGGAAGCGGGCGATCTGGCCCGCCAACTGATGCATCGCTTGATAGCTGAAGCCCAAGAACTGAATCTCCGGAACAGCGACCATGCCGCCTGCGGCAAGTCCTACCGCAGCTCCGAGAATCGCAGCTTCGGCTAGCGGCATATCGACGACCCGGTCACTGCCGAACTCGGCTTGCAAACCGTCAGTGGCGCGAAAGACCCCACCGCTGATGCCGATGTCTTGGCCGAAAAGGATCATCTTCGGATCACGGGCCATCTCTGATCGCAGCGTGGCGTTGATGGCTGCAACCATTGTCATTGGTCCGTCAGGCACCGCCGGGTGGTCGCTGAGCCCGTCGCCGCTTGCTTGACGGCTCTTGGAAACGGCGTCGCCAGTTGGAGGGCCAGGGTCTGTTGGGACTTCGGTGCCGGCGAATGTCTGCGCCACAGCGGCGATCTCACTGGCGAACGTGTCGCTCATCGTGGTTCTCCGAGGTGGTCGTGCAAAGCGTCGCGCTCGGCCTGCTGGCGAGTCGTGAGGTTCGCGAACACATGGTCGAACAGCTCGGTTTGCTTCAGTGGCAGATTCGATGCCCAGGCCCAGGCTTCGTCAAAAGCAGTCTCGGCTGCGGTCTCGGCATCGCGTTGCAGGTCCCGGGTCCATAGTCCCCGGTCCTCTATGTGGCGGCGGAAGGTCACGAGCGGATCGCGTTCTCGGGCCCAAGCGAGCTCATCGTCGGGCACGTAGCGGCTCGGATCGTCGGCAGTGGTGTGGGCTCCAAGCCGGTAGTTCACTGCCTCGATGAGTGTTGCCCCGTTGCCGGCCAGTGCCCGATCGCGTGCCGCGTCGACAACGTCATAGACCGCCACTGGGTCCATGCCGTCGACCGAGACGCCGGGGATTCCGAATGCAGCGGCCTTTGACGCGAAGCTGGTTGCTGCGGTTTGAGCCGAGGTTGGCGTGGAGATCGCCCATTGGTTGTTTGAGCACACAAAGATGACCGGCACCTTCAGCACACCAGCCAGATTGCCTGCCTCGTAGAAGTCACCTTCAGATGTTGAGCCATCGCCGAAGAACACCAGGACCACGCCTGGCTGCTTTTGAAGCTTGATCGACCACGCCAGTCCAACCGCGTGCAAGATTTGGGTTGCTAGCGAGATCTGCGGTGGGAAGACCTTGTGCGGTTCGGGGATATGGCCGCCGGCAGGGTGGCCAATCGCCCAGGCGACGAAGCGTCGCATGATCTCGGGTCCGTATCGGCCCAATGCCATCGGCTCGCGATACTGCGGGATGATCCAGTCCGTCGCCGGGTCGAGCGCGTGAGCGGCACCGACTGTCGTGGCCTCTTGGCCGTCGATCGGAGCGATGGTGCCGATGCGGCCCTGGCGTTGCAGGCTCCACAGGCGGTCGCTGGTGGCACGCGCCGCGATCATGTCGCAGTGCATGGCGACGAGGTCTTCGTTGTCGAGGACAGAGGGCACGCTTCGACCATAACCGCCGCCCGATACCGTCGCGGCAATGACATCAGCGCTGCAGCTCAACGTGTCCGACACGGGTGAAGGGGACCCGATTCTGTTCATCCACGGATGGTTGAATGATGTATCAGTGTGGGGCGGAGTCATTGCCGAGCTGTCGTCCTCTCATCGCTGCATAGCGGTTGATCTGCGCGGACACGGCGCGAGCGCGTCAGCGACCCCAGGCGAATACGGACGGTCGTTCGTGCTTGACGATCTGCGCCGAGTGCTCGACCAGGCTGGGGTGCAGTCCGCCACTGTCGTGGGTCACTCGTTGGGCGGCTACCTCGGGCTCGCATTGGCGATCGAAGACCCCAGCCGGGTGTCTGCGTTGGGTCTCGTCGCTGCCGGTCCGGGCTTCCGTAATCCCGACAGCCGCGAACAGTGGAACGAATCGGTTCGCTCAACGGCTGCCAAAAGTGACATCCCCGACGGCCAAGAAGAGATCTCGATGCACGTTGATGCCATGGTCCTGGACCGATTGGCCGAGATCACGGTGCCTGCTGCGGTTGTTGTTGGCGAGCGGGACAAACGCTTCCTCGCCTCGGCTGCGGTGTTCGCGAAGCGCCTACAAGTCAAGGGTGAGACGATCGTCGCCGACGCCGGACACATGGTGCACGTCAAGCAACCCGCAGCCACAGCGGCGGGATTGCGCTGCGTCCTGTAAACACGGTCCTCTAAACAGCGTCGTGGTCTTCGGCGAGTTCGGCTACGAAACGATCAGCGCCGCAGCGTCGGTGATGTCGCCACGGGTCACGACTCGCAAGGTGTCGCCAGTGCGTGGTGCCCGGTCACGTGCCAGCCGCAGCGCCTGCTGCTCGATTGACTGTTCGAACAATCGCCGCGCGAATCGGGCATTGCCAAAGCTGGGCCTGCCAGCTGCGGCCGAGAACACCCGCTCGGCAATTTCGTCAGCGGCCGGGTCGATGTCGTAACCCGATGCTGCCGCGTGCAATCGCAGTATTGCGACCAGCTCAGTCGAGCGGTAGTCAGGGAAGCTGATCTCGCGAGCGAAACGAGATCGCAGGCCCGGATTCGATTCGAGAAAGTGAGCCATCAGATTCGGATAGCCAGCGGCGACGACGACAAGGTCATCTCGGTGGTCTTCCATGCGTTTGACGAGGGTCTCGACTGTCTCTGCGCCGAAGTCGCCCATGCGAGGACCCTGCGGAGTCAGGGCATATGCCTCGTCGATAAACAGCACGCCGCCGAGGGCCTTACGCACAGCTCGGCTGGTCTTCATTGCGGTGTGGCCGACGTACTGGCCGACCAGCCCGGCGCGGTCGACTTCGACCAAATGCCCTGATGACAAAAGGCCCATTGCCCCATACAGCTCAGCGAGCAGACGGGCGACGGTTGTCTTACCCGTGCCGGGGTTACCAAGAAAGACCAGATGTTGCGTGACGGTGACGGCCTCGAAGCCCTCAGCCCGGCGTTCTCGTTGGACGTCGAGAAACGCGAGGTGGGTTTCGACCTGGGCCTTGACCTCGGTGAGCCCGACCAGGCTGTCGAGCTCGGCCCGAATGGTCTCGAGCGGCCGCGTGGGTTGTGGTGCCGGCGACGGCAGTAAAGCGTCGAGCTGGCGGTCGACACCCAAGCGTTCGGCGGTGTCGCGAGCCAGCGCTCCCGCGTCGGTGACCGCTTTGCGGAACAGATCGCGGGTACTCACGAAGCGACCGTATCGGCGACGGCACCCGGAACGAGACACCGCCGAAACGCCTAGTGCAGTGCTAACGATCACACAGCTCGGGACTAAGGTCGCTGACGTGACCGACAAGCCCACACTGCTCCTTGTGCACGGCGCATGGCACGGCGCATGGTGCTGGACCGACAACTGGGTGCCGTACCTCACCGCAGCAGGGTGCAACGTACACACGATCGACCTGCCCGGTCATGACCGCCCGGGAGACTCGGCCCGCATGATCGGCCCGACCTTCGCCAGCTATGTCGCCGCTGTACGTCGCGAACTGGCGGCACTTGGCCCAGAAACGGTCGTCATCGGGCATTCGATGGGCGGGTTGGTGGTGCAACGAGCGATCGAGCGACGCTCGGACCTCGCCCGTGCGGCCGTGCTGCTCACCTCGGTATCGACCCGTGGCGTCGTTCCGCTCGTGGCCAGGTTGCTTCGAACTCACCCCCGCCAAATGGCGGAACTGGTCGGCCAGATGTCGCTATGGCCAACCGTCGCGACGCCAGCGCTAGCTGCGAACTTCCTGTTTCGGCCCGAGACTCCTGGCCCCATCGTCGACGCAGCCTGGCGTCGGTTGCAGAACGAGTCCTTGCTGGCCTTCGGGTCGATGATCGTGCGCCCGCCGCGCCCAGCCCGGGTGGACATCCCCGTCGGCGTGATCGCTGCCCGTGACGATGCCTTGTTCCCGGTGACATCGCAGCAGCGACTGGCGGATCGTTACGGTTCGTCCTTGGCGATCATCGAATCGTGCGGACATGACCTCATGCTCGACACGGCCTGGAAGGACGCAGCCGACGTCCTGTTGCAGATGATCGATGATCTCACCGGCGGCGTTTCGACCTGACAGTCGCCGACTTGTAGCGTGCGAACTATGGCTGCATCGACCTCCGCTTTGCCGACGATTGGCGCAACCGTTCAAGACTCGGTGGCAGCGTGGCCCGATCCGCCGCCGCTGCCAGCAAACGCTCCGAACGTGCTGATCATGATGCTCGACGATGTCGGATTCGCCGATTTTGGTCGCTACGGAAGTGAGATTGATACGCCAACAATCGACGCGTTGGCAGCGCGGGGCCTGCGGTATTCGGGCTTCCACACCACCGCGATGTGTTCAACAACCCGTGCGGCGTTGTTGACCGGACGCAACCACCATTCGGTCGGCATGGGTTGTTTGGCCAATTTCGACACGGGATACCCGGGCTACCGGGGCAAGATCTCGCAACAAGCAACCACGATCGCCGAATGGCTTGGCCCGTTCGGCTACCGGAATTATTACGTCGGCAAGTGGCATGCGACCACGCTCACCGAGACCGGCCCGACTGGCCCGTTTGACGGATGGCCACTCGGTCGTGGCTTCGACCGGTTCTACGGGTTCCTCGATGCCGAAACCGACCAGTACTTGCCGGAACTAGTTCGCGACAACAGCCACATTCAGGCACCCGGCACCCACGCGACCGGATACCACCTCACCGAAGATCTGTTCACCGAAGCGATTCGCTTTGTACAGGGCCATATCGCGGGCGCGCCAACCGACCCGTGGCTGATGATGGTCATGCCCGGTGCCTGCCACGCGCCGCATCAAGCCCCACGTGAGCTGATCGACAAGTACGACGCGATCTTTGCGAAGGGCTGGGATCAGACCCGAGCTGACCGTCTGCATCGCCAGATTGACCTTGGTCTGGTCCCACCCGGAACCAACCTGCCACCACTCAACGATGGCGTGGAGCCATGGGAGAGCTATTCCGACGACGAACGCACGGTTTTCACCCGTCTCAATGCGGCCTATGCGGCAATGCTCGAGCATGCCGACACGCACTTCGGACGACTGATCAGCTTCCTCGAACAGGCGGGTCAACTCGACAACACTCTCGTTCTGGCGCTCTCTGACAACGGAGCGAGCCAAGAGGGCGGACCGTTGGGGTTCGTCAACGCGATGGGCCCCTACAGCGGGTTACGGGAGCCAATCGAAGCCAAGCTCGCTCGTCTCGATGACATTGGCGGACCCGACACCCATTCGAACTTCCCGTGGGGCTGGGCGATGGCCGCGAATACGCCGTTGCGTCGCTACAAACAAAACACCCACGGCGGGGGAGTGCGGGATCCGCTGGTGGTAGCCGGGCCAGGGGTCGCAACCGGGATTCGACACAACTTCTGTCATGTGAGTGACGTGCTGGCAACACTGTCTGATGCGATCGGCGTTGATGCTCCGGCCGATATCGAGGGCACGAGTTTCGCTACGACGTTCGCCCCGACGTCCGCAAGCGCTGGCGCTGGTGCTGGCGGCACCGCCCACACGACGAACAAGCGCACCCAGTATTTCGAGATGTTTGGGCATCGTGGGATCTGGCACGAAGGATGGAAGGCGGTCGCGTGGCATCAAAGCGGAACGCCATTCGACGACGACGTGTGGGAGCTCTATGACTTGAGCGCCGACTTCAACGAATGCCGAGACCTGGCGGGTACCGAACCCGAGCGGCTCCAAGCGATGATCGAACTGTGGTGGGAGCAGGCTCGCGTCAACCAGGTCTTGCCTCTCGACGATCGGTTTGTCGCACGCTTCGCAGAGAACGCCGAACGCCATCGAGGGGATCGCACTCGATACGTATTCTGGAACGGCGTCGGCCATGTGCCGACCGATGTCGCTCCTGACCTGCGTAGTCGTAGCTACGAGATCACGGCCTACGTCGACATTCCGGACGGCGGAGCCGAGGGCGTGCTGATCGCTCATGGCGATGCGACGTCGGGGTACTCGCTGTTTGTCCGCGACGGCCATTTGGTCCATGACCTCAACGTGGGCGGACACCATCAAGAACTTGTGTCGGAACGGCCAATCCCGACCGGACCAACGCGGCTTGGCTTCCGGCTTGTTGCCAACCCAGACGGCGGCCCCAATGCCCGACACGCTTCGTTGCTGATCAACGACGATGTCGTCGCAGAGATGGACACCGATCACGTGTTTGTCGTGCTGATCTCGTGGTCAGGGCTCGATGTCGGCTTTGACCGGGGTACGACGGTCGCAGACTATGACGGCACGGGTCAGTTTCTGGGGCCGTTCGCGTTCACGGGAGTGCTTGAGAAGGTCGAAGTTGTCCTCGTCGATGATCAGGCAGCGCTTGAGCGTGCCCACGTCGAGGCTGAACTGGCCCGCGACTGACCGGAACGTGGAATGTACGGTGCATAGGCACTGTTGCCGAGCGCGGAGATGTTGTGGAGCCCGAAGCCTTTCGCCAGGCCGCCCACGAGTTGGTGGACTGGATAACCGACCAACGGATCACGCTCGAATCACGCCCGGTCCGACCCGCAATTGAGCCGGGCGACATCGCGCGTCGGTTTCCGACAGAGCCTCCCGATGCGACGTCTACATCGGCGGAACTTCTCAGGGACCTCGACCAGCTAATCGCCCCAGGGATCACCGAGGTGCAACATCCCATGCACTTCGGGTGGTTCCCGTCTAACGCCAGTTTGTCATCGATTCTTGGCGACATGGCATCGTCGGGGCTCGGTTCGCTCGGCATTTCGTGGGAGTCCTCTCCAAGCCTGACCGAGGTCGAGGAGGTGGTCGTTGATTGGATGCGACAGCTGACCGGGCTGAGCGACGAGTGGAGCGGTGTCATCCAGGACACGGCGTCGACCGCGTGTCTTGTCGCCATGCTCGCGGCGCGAGAGCGGGCGACCAATCACGGCCAGGCTGGCGCCGGTGTCCTCGGGTTCGGTAAGCGGCTGCACGTCTACACAACAGCCGAAGCGCACTCGTCAGTGCGGAAAGGGGCGCTGCTCGCAGGTTTCGCAGCAGATGACCTCAGGCAGGTCGAAACCGATCCGTGGTCACGTGACATGTCAGCAGCGGCACTCGATGCGGCGATGCAAGCCGATGCAGCGAGCGGGGGAGTGCCAGCGATTGTCGTGGCATCGCTCGGGTCGACCGGTGTGACCGCATTCGATCCATTGTCCGACATCGTCGACGTCGCAGCCCGCCACGGAGCCTGGGTCCACGCCGATGCGGCGATGGCTGGCTCGGCCCTGCTGCTTGACGAGAAAAGACATCTTTTTGCCGGCATTGACCGGGCGGACTCGATCTCGTGGAATCCGCACAAATGGATGGGCACGAT
>CALDYC010000038.1 GCA_937941245.1 uncultured Acidimicrobiales bacterium
GTCGTGGTCAACTACCTCGCCGACAATCCGATCGACGGAACCGACCCGAACCAGCAGTAACCCCTGATCTGTATGTAGCGCCATCACGAGACGGGCGCCCTCTACCAGCGGGTCAGCGACTTGCAGCGAACCTCGATGCGCTCCGCGTCGCCTACGCCGACACACCCCCAGACGACCCCCACGAGTTCGCTCAGCTCGCCCAGTACCGCGGCTATGGCGGACTTGCTGACGTATTCGACGAATCCACCACCGGCATCTGGCAAACCCACCGTTCCTCGCTCAAACGCCTCGTTGACGCCGACACCTACGAATCGCTTCGCACTTCGACAATCAACGCGCACTACACGCCACCAGCCATCGCGACGCTGATGTGGGACACCATGGCCCAACTCGGTTTCGCCGGCGGCGCCGTCCTCGAACCAGGTGCCGGTTCTGGTGTGTTTGCAGCCACCGCCCCACACACCGCCAAGATCGTGGCCATCGAGAAAGACGCCGCCACAAGCCGTGTACTCGCCGCGTTGCACCCCGACGTCGACGTGCACCACACGCCCTTTGAAGACTTCACACCAAATCGAAAGTTCGACGCCGCAATCGGCAATGTCCCGTTCGCGAACGTCAAACCCTATGACCGCCAATTCGGTGGAAAACTCAGCCTCCACAACTACTGCATCGCCAAGGCACTCTCGCTCGTCGACGAGGGCGGACTCGTCATGGCTATCACCAGCCAGTACACGCTCGACGCCGCAGTTCCCAGCCAACGAAACGAAATCGCTTCATGGGGCCAATTCGTGGGAGCGGTTCGTTTACCCGAAGAGACCTTCAAGGCCAACGCGAACACCTCCGTCACCACCGACATCGTCATCTATCAGGCGTTGGGACGGCGACTCGATTCGCCATCTCCGCACCCACACGTCTCAGAGATCGACGGCCTGGCATCGCGCTACCAGTCCAATTGGTACCAGCAACGGCCTCACCTGGTGATTGGCGAATACGCGCCGGGAGGCATCTATGGCCAGGGCAAAACTGTCGTGTCGAACCTATGGGGCGAAGAACTCCTCGAACAGATCGACGACGCACTCAACGCTGTCGTAGCCAACCCATACCTCTCGCTTCCATCACAAACCAACACGCCAATAACGGTTGCCGCTGACCGAGGTGGGAATGATTCGGTAGGGGAGTGGTCCCCGCCCACCTGGGCCAAAGAAGGGTCGATGTTCGTCGTCCCCGGCACCGACCGAACCGTCCAAATCGCCAACGGCACCCCACAGGACCTCGATCTCAAACGCTCACCCGAACGAGACAAAATTCTTGCCGTCCGAGATGCGCTCATGGACCTACTCCAAGCCGAAACCGCTACCGACGGTCCATGCGACATCGAACGGGCACGCCTCAACACCGCCTACACCTCCTATGCCGACCGCTACGGGCCCATAAGCCGCCACACCGTCACCACCGCAGGGCATCGCCGCTACCCGTCAATGGGCAAAGTTCGCGGTCTCGATCCCGACTACCCGTCGCTTCTCGCGCTTGAAACCGAACTCGACAACGGCGACATCGTGCTAGCGCCGATCTTTGACCGCCGCGTCGTCCGGCCACCTGCCACAGCACTACGCACAACGAGCATCGCCGAGGCCGTCGCTCACTCGATGGCCGTTGGTGCGACGATCGACGTCGAGGTGGTCTCAGACGCCATGCAACGCCGCATCGACGAGGAAGACCTCGTTGGTCACGCATTCCGTGACCCAGCCAACAATCACATACTGACACCGGCCAGTACGTACCTTTCGGGAAACATCCGACAAAAACTCGCCGTCGCACAAACCGCTGCCGAAATCGATCCGACATTTCAGGCAAATGTCGATGCACTCGCCGAAGCGATGCCAGACCAGCTCAGCGAACACGACATCGAGGTGCGCCTGGGCGCAGCCTGGGTCACCCCAGACCTCGTTTCGGAGTGGTTCTCGGAACTGTTCGGCAACGAAGGCCGTCTCAACGTCGGATATGACCCCGCCGTTGGATGGATGGTCGAACAAGCCTCCACCGGAATGGCCCCCCAGTTCCTAGTCAGAGAACGTTGGGGAACCGAAGATCTTCCTGCTCCCAAACTCATCACGAAAATCTTGACCTGCCAAAAGCTCGCCATCTACCGGCGCGACGCCAACGAGCGCCGCTACCTCGATATGGAAGCGACTCTTGAAGTGAACGCCAAAGCCGACGAGCTACACGAACACTTCAGCGAATGGCTCCTCGGTACTGACGCCGCCCGAACAGCCGAAGTGACCAACACCTACAACCGTCTTTTCCGATCGCATGCAGCGTCACAAACAACCGGCGATTGGATCGACCCGCCAGGGCTCGCCGAAGGAATCGAACTACGCCCACACCAACGTGTAGCCGTCGAGAAGATCCTCCTCGATGGTCGTCTGCTTCTCGCTCACGTCGTCGGAGCAGGCAAAACCGGAGTCATGGGAACCGCAGCAATCGAAGGGAAACGGATCGGCCGGTTCACAAAGCCAGCGATCGTCGTCCCCAACCATCTCCTTGAGCAGTTCACCGCCGAAACAAAACAATGGTTTCCGACAGCGAACGTGTTGATGCCGACCAAAGCAGAAACGACCAAAGCTGGCCGCAAAGAATTCGCTGCCAAATGCGCAGTGGGGGACTGGGACCTCATTGTGTTGCCCGAGTCGCTCTTCAACCGACTCGACGTGCCCCCCGATGTTGAACACGACTACATCCAATCCGAACTCGAATCGCTCCAACGCGCAATAGCGGCAGCGCCCGGCCGTCGAACAGTAAAACAAGTCGTCAAGATCGAAGAACGCCTCAAATCTCGTCTCGCCAAACTCCAAGACACCGAACGAGACGACGGTGTCACGTGGGACCAACTCGGCGTCGACGCTCTATTCGTCGACGAAGCCCACCGGTACAAGAACCTGACAGTCGTTTCCACACGCCCCGAACTGCTCGGCGAAGGCTCCAAACGCGCCACCGACTTCGAAATGAAGCTCAACATGCTGCGCGAGAAACGAGGTGACCACACAGGCATCGTGCTCGCCACCGGCACACCAATTGCCAACAAGATCAGCGAGGCCTACGTCATGCAACGCTTCGTGCAACCAGACGTGCTCGCCGAGTCGTCCACATACGCATTCGACGCGTGGGTCGGCCAATACGGCAAGCTCGAATCAGCCGTCGAGCTGCGCACCACCGGAGACGGATTCCGCAGCATCGAACGTTTCAAGTCCTACCAAAACGTCCACGACCTCATGCGCCTCATGGCCCTCAACGCAGACATCCGCCTCGCAGCCGACCTCGACCTAGAGCGACCCGCCCTCAAAGGAAACCAACGCACCATCTCCGCGGTTGCAGCCACACCACCATTGACTCAAATCATGGGCCAACTCGCAGAACGCTCACGCAAACTCGGCTACGGCAACCAAGAAGACAACATGCTCAAAATCATGAGCGAAGGCATCAAAGCCGCACTCGACCTTGACCTACTCGAACCCGGCCTACAACCACCCGAATCCAAAGTCGCCGCCGCCGCAGACACCATCGCTGAGATCGCCCACGCCACCGCCAACAACACCTACCTCGACCGCAACGGCACCACCTCGGTAACCCCTGGCGCACTCCAACTCGTGTTCTGTGACCTCGGCGTGCCCGGAGCCATCGGATCGGTATACGACAAACTCGCAGCGCACCTCGTCGACCGGCACCTACCAGCCGACGCGATCGCATTCATCCACGACGCCAAGGACGCCCGCACCAAAACCGGACTCATGGAACGATGCCGCAACGGAAGCATCCAAGTACTCATCGGCTCAACCGAAAAGATGGGCACCGGCATGAACGTCCAAGACCGCCTCGTCGCCCTTCACCACCTCGACGCGCCCTGGCGCCCAGCAGACGTCGAACAACGCGAAGGCCGCATCTTGCGCCCAGGAAACCAACACGACGAAGTCTCCATCTACACCTGGATCACCGAAGGAAGCCTCGACGCCTACAAATGGCAAATACTCGAAAACAAGGCCCGCTTCATCACCCAGCTCTGGAACGCCCGCCACGGAAACCCCGACATCGGTTTCGGCCACAGCGACGAGCTGGCCAAGGACCTCGGCTTCGCCGAAATCAAAGCGGCGGCCATCGGATCGCCCGAACTAATCGAACTAGGCCAAATCGAAGCCGACCTCGTGCGCCTCACCGCCAAGAAATCCTCACATGCCCGCAACCAACGAGCAGCCACCCGACGCCAACAAAGCGCCCACAACACCATCGCCAACACCAACCTCAAACTCGCAGCCCTCGACGCGCTCGACACCCAAACCGTCGACCTCGACGGCGACACGCTTGTCGCCGCGCTCGGCACCACACGAGAACGGTTCACAAAAAACGCACTCACCGCCCCCGAATACGGCCACAACCGTCTTGGAGCCTTCGGTGATCACCCAACGCGATTCCGACTGAGCGTCGAACGCCACATCGCCAACTTCCGCTACGTCATCCAAGCCGACGACGCACCGACCAATTCACCACCAATCCTGACCTACACCCCTACATCAATCAGCAACATCGACACGCTGCCCGACCGCATCGCCGCAGCCACCCAACGCACCCAAACGTTACGTACCGACCTCCAAGCTCTTCTCACCCAAGCCCAAGCAGACGCCCAAGCCGACACCACACCAACACCATTCCCACAACAACAAGCCCTCGACGCCCTACGCACCAAAGCCCACCAACTACGCGCACTCATCGACGACGCCGCCGGAATCGTGGAACACGAACCGTCCACCGACAGAGTCGCCGCCCTCTAGCAGCAACGCTTGGCAGGAATTGTGTGATGGGTCGTGGACCAATGGCAGGTGAAGACTCACAAGGAGACGCAGATCACGAACGACCCGAACGCGTGGGCTGCCGAGCGCGACGATCCGACCTACATTTTGGATTTGATCGGTCGCGTCGTGACGGTGTCGATGCGGACCCTCGACATCATCGAGAGCCTTCCGAAACTCGACTTCACCTGACTTTGCGTTGGTCCCACTTCAGGTCGTGCGTTCCGGCGTTCGAGGCCGTCTTCGGCGCACTGGTGAAACCGGTGGTGCGGTGCAGGAGACTTCAGCGATACCGCTCCGAGCCTCACCAACCCAACGCACCTTCAGCACGTTGGAGCACGACATCAAGCTCGCCCAGCTTCGTCCGAGCGTCTTCGACCGCCTCGTCGAAGGACGGCGCGTCGATCAACACTTCGATGGTGGGAACGTCATGCGCGACGAGATGGAACCGGAACCCGTCCCAGAGCGGGCTTTGGCGCATTGTTCGCAGCCCGTTCGCATCGAGTTCGATGTAGAACCGGTACGGGAACGGTCGCCCCGACGCGCTCGTCGCTGGAACTCTCGGCTCGGGTGAGGACCATGGCGTCAGCAGTTCTGGATCGTCGAGATGGTTCAGCGTCGCTTCGAGCGCTTTCCGTAGCGGTTCAAGTGACGCTGCGATTACCTTGACGGCGTCCGAGGCCGCAGTGTCGGCCTCATCGATCCGGTCGATGGCCTCCTTGTCAGAATCGATGACTCCGTGTTCGTTGTGGAATCGAGGTGGTCCGCCGCCGTAGGCACCACCCGTCGGGGAAGCGGAGGGCATCGCGTTCACGCCTTCTGGCAGCGAACGGCCATCACGGTGATGCCGTTTCCCGCGAACCTTTATTGCGTGAACCCACTCTGACGTTGCAACGACGTCCGCGAGCGCCTTCGCGAGGTCGACCATCTTTGGGTCGGCAGTCGTCTCTGCCAGCGCTCCGACGGTGGTTGCTGCCTTCGCGTTCGCACTGATCCACACCTCAGGGATCACGCCACTCTGGTTCGTCTCGAAACGCCTTGCGTCATCGCTCGTCACGCTCGCGTAGTCGGCGACATGCCATCGAGGGTGCGACGCCACGACCCGCGCAACCAGGTTCACGACAACGTGAGCGAGCGACACCACAAGATCAAGCTGACCGTCAACCAGAAACTTCAACGACCGCGACGCACCACTGCGTTCTGTTTCGTTGTCCGCGCGGAGACGCGCCTGGTCGAGCAGGTCCCGCCGCACGATCTTCTCGCCCTCTATCTCCACAAGGCAGACAAGGTCTTCGGCGATCTGTTGAGTCATTCGATACTGGCGTTGTCGCTCCGCTGTCGTCATGGGCCCCAGCGCCTCTGTCGGAACCCGCCACAACCTCGCCTGTTGCCAAGTCTTCTCCACCCACGCCTGGCTGCGATCCAGGCCGTGACCGAGAGGCGACTGCGGGTCATGGTCGCGGTCCGGGAAGATACGACACCGAATGAACTGATCCACTGAAGACACACAGCGATATTGGCACCGCCTATGCAGATGGCGAGTACTTCGAGGCGACCTACAGCAATATTCGCGTGTTCAGATGCCCCAATGGAAGGTGTGATGAGCCGCCCGCGTCTCAGCTCCCGTCTTGGACACCACCCGAGCTGATGTGCTCTCGGGTAGAGGGCGAGGAGGTTTCGGCGGAGAACAGCTGGGAGCAGTCGGTCCTGCATACCTTCGATGTAGATCCAGGGTCGAGCTATGAGGTCCAAGGTTCGTGGTCACGCAGCGAAGGCGGCACCGTGGCTCACCGGTCGACGACATCGTTCTCGCTGGCGACACCCTCGCCCTGCCGTTAACGAGGCCCGGACTAGTCTCGCCGGTCACGCCGCCCACGTGGGCGTTCACAGTTACAACGCCGATCGCTAGCTGCGCCGTCACAGGTTTTCCGTAGAGTCAAATTGTGTGCATGTCCGACGAGATACTTGAGAATCTCCGTAGGTCCGCGGCAATGGCGCCCTCGACACTGCCAATTCATGGCCTTTCAAACGCGCAAGCTGTTACTCTCATCGGCGAAGTCCTCGCCGCGCGAGCGGAACGCCACTCGCCAACCGTCTCGGACGGGCATAACCGATGACTCACCCAGACGAGCGACAAGCCGTCGACAAGATCGACCCCGAACGACAAGAGATCGCACGTCGCAACATCGCCCGACTACGCAACATCTTGCGTCCGAACGCCCTCAACGACAACGGCGTCTCAGCAACACCTGCTGTCGACCACGATCCACTTCGGATGAGCTACGAGATGGAACTGGCCGCTCACCGCGAAACAACCGCAGCTCTCGTGGCCTCCAAGGACGCGACGATCGCCGCCCAACAAGAACTCATTGCCACCCTTCAACACGCGCTCGCGCAGCACAGAGACCACACGGCGTGACGATCACAGTCGAACCTTCCCCCCAGCTCTCGTTCCCAATCCCGTGGACGTGATCGCGCAGGCGGCTTCAAGCGGGGTTCGCGCATGACTATCTACGTGGTCTCGGTTCTCTAGCCGCTGTTCCGGGTACCGCCTACTCTGATTCGGTGGGCCTGAACCTCCGGCCGGACCAAAGAGCTAGCGCTATGGATTGCTGTAGGGAGCCTTTTGGTCGGGTTCGGTGGTTTGGCTTTAGCGGTGTTCGCATACCAGCAAGCCAACGAAGCGCTCGATATTGATCGCGAATCGAATCAGATCAGTCGTGAGTCGAACGAAATCGCGCGGCAAGCGATCGAGGACGATGAGCCCGCGACCATTGTTCTTGCCGACCAGACGGAGTTTGAGCGGCAGCAGCCGCACGCGACAAGCTTCACGACCTACAGCGACGCATTGACCGGTGTGTGGGTCAACATTCGAATATCAAATCCGTCCCGGGAGCAATGGGGAGTTGAGGCTGCTCGTGTCGGATGGGACAGCGGAGATGATCCTCAGACAACGATCATCTCCCCAGCCCTGCAGCCCACATTGCCGGTAGGTCAGCCAGCGGTGCTGCCACCACGACAATCCACCTCGGTCTATATCTACGTGACGGCCTACGTATGTCGAGCGCTCGACCAAAGCGGCAATCTGTCAATCGAAATCACGCCCGTCGGGGGAGGCGATTGAACGCAGGGTTCTCCTGCGGTCAATCCTCGTTTTCGGATGGGCTGCGATCCGGGCATGGCCGCAGACACCGAACCTGAGCAACGCCCTAACTCGCGTAAGGGCATCCCTAACGGCGTGTCGAAGCACTACGGCGACAGCGACAAGCGTTTCAAGATCGACACGGGGCCTGAAGATGCGCTATCACGCTTGATGCGTGACCAATCAGAAACGACCTAAGCCCGGCGAAAAAATCCAGGTGTCGCTTGATGCGACGCCTGAAGGGATGTTCTCAGATGTGGCATTCGTAACCGCTCTGGTCAAGCAGCGCATCGCTAAGGACCACCTCGATGCGCTCAAGGTTGCTCAAGATGCCTACTTGGATGAAGGCCCGTGGCGTGTCGTCGGTGAACTCCACAGCGATTGCAAGGTCCGGTTGTACCGGCTGAAGTTGACCAAAGTTCCGATCTTCATGTCCGCTGTGCTTGGAGACGCTTATGGCTGCCTGCACGAGGCACTGGATCACATCGCGTGGTGTCTCGGGCCAGCCGAGACTGACGGGGCTTCTAACACCTATACGGCGTTTCCTTTGAACGTCAGGAATCCCGCCGATAGCCCAAGTGGCGCTGCTAGCTGGGCTCGGATGACGTTCGGGATGAGCCCTGCGGCGGTTGAGTTTCTCGATTCGTTCCAGCCGTACCGTGCTCGGGATGAGTCCACGCACGGGGATGCCAGGATCACCGAGACGCGCAGGCATTTGGGTGCGCTGGGCTACCTCTCCAACAGGGACAAGCACAGGCACCTCACGCCCCTCAACCCAGTCGTTCCAAAAGTTGTCGCTACCTACAAATCTGGCGAAATCGAAGAAGTCGAATTCACCGACAGCCCTCTGGTAGACAACTCGATAATCAGCGCCTCCAGATTCGCCAACAGGTTCAGGGACGCCAAGACTGACCTCGAACTGGGCGTCGCCTCTTACGTAAGCCTGCACCCGCGGGCCTACCCACCTAAATTCCCGCAGGAATTCCAGGTCGGACTCGACGAAAACGTGCTGACGCATGTCGGGAGTATCGGGAACGCCGTAGGTCATGTGATAGAGGCGGCGAACGCCATCAAGGACGAGATCGCTCATCCAAGCCGACACTGGGCCAACATCGGCTGGCCCTAGATGGCTGCGAGTCATGGGATTGTCCTGCTTCCGGTAGGGAACGTGTGTTTGGTTTGTCACCGCACACATCCCCATGAAAAACTCCGTTCCAAGGGCCTACCTAACCGCGACGTCGCCACACTTATCGGGCTATCGCATCAACGAGTCGCCCAGATTCTCCAAGCCAGCTGAACCATGTTTCGCACGCTGGCACGAGGACGTCCTCCGCGTGTGACAGTTGCGAGGCTCTTGTTGGCAGCGCTCGCCGGAGTCCTCCTAGGGGTCACTTTCTGGGAGTGGTTGGGCACTGTGCGGCCTTCGGTGGTTGTCCTTGTCCCGCGCCTCTTAGCTGGATCGGCTTGTTACGTCGTAGCTCTGCGCCTCTGGCATAAAGGGGCAGAACGCTGTCGCACCGTTGTGGGACACTCGAATCATGATCGGCTCTATCGCTTCGCCTGGTCGACGGTGATGAAGATGAGTGCGAGATCTACGGGGTCGCTTGAGACGGCCACTCTTACGACTGGGAAGCCAGCAACGTCCGCTTGGCGAACACCAGCGTGCGCATCAGTTAGCCGGTCAATGGCCTTCTGTGGAAGCTCGTTGGGACTCTGTCGATTGCGGACAAAGAACACTAAGGCTGCGTAGCGGTCACGGTGGATCAGGTATCTATGCAGCAGTTGTTCGAGAGCCTCATCGACAGTGCTTGGGCCGCTCCAGATCTTGCACTCTGCATAGAAGGTGGCGTTGTCGGCCACCACCACTCGAATGTCGGTCTTGCCTCTTTTGGAGAAACTCTCGGCGGTCCCATCGCTGTACTTGATCCGGAGCGCCGAAAGCAGATTGTCTCGGTGCGCATCTTCTCCTGCTGAAGCATCTGGACCCGCGCCGGGGAGCCTTTCGGCCGAGTCTTGGTGCGTCCGAATTGTGTTGAGGACGTCGCTGAACTGCTCCGAGCTCAAGGCGTAGGGGACGCCATTCGACTCGTTCTGGACCACCGGCTCGGTAGTGGTTTGTGCCGCAGTCCATTCGTAGGCAGTTGGCAACAACACGTCCACCTCAAAGACGTAGTAGGAACCATCAGCAGCTGTCTCCAGAATCCCGTCGACCAGCTGCTGACGATGAAGCCACTTCAAGACTCGCTGACGATCTCCTTCGGTGACCTGCGCAGCAACGAGCGAATGCGCGAGGGCATAGGTCAGGTCGGTGCCGGCGTCATCAGCCTCGAGCATTGCAACGATCACATGGCGACGCAGATCTGATGCTCTCCAATCGGACCACTCGCCTATGAGGTAACGCTCCTCATTCCGATATCGCCTGACGAGGGGTACCGCGGGATCGAAACCAGGGCGAAGCTCAAGCCTGTAACTAGGTCCACCATCTGGTCTGTCGTCTTGGTCACCGTTCTGCCACTCTTGCGCCGCGTGGAGCGCCATCGATGCGAGCCGCATCTCGGTCGCTCTATCGAGTACTTCACTCTGAGCGTCTTCAAAGGTCCAACGGAACCAGAGAAACTGGTCGTACTCGCCGTTGCGCTCAAGTTTGGCGTGGAGTTCGAATGTCGTCTGCAGCTCGGCTTGCGTGAGCGGTCGATCGACAATGAGTTGATAGACCGTCACTGATCGGCCCGGCACGGATTCGCGAGTAGTCGCACTAGGTCATCGAACGTCGTCGCTTCTTCCACCTCGAATGAGGGGGAGAGCGTGTCTAAAGGGATTGGGTTGTCTTCGTCGATTGCGAGATCTTCATCAGCCAGATATTCGATCAGAATTCGATGAGGTGAAGCCTCGACGAGCATCTTCACGACGTCCTCCTGGTCGTCTTCGATCGTGTCCTCGTCAACAGGTCCAAGAATCTTGAGTGTTCGAAAGGTCCTCAAGATCTTGATCAGTTCCCTCAGTTCGATCGGCTGGTGCGGTAGCTCGAGGTTTACTGCGAGGACCTCGGCCATACACCAGCTCGTGTCCGGGGACACACCCACCGAGCTTGGAAAGGTCATGGTGAAAGCGTCTCTGGTAAGGGCTTGGGCTACTAGATCGCCTTGGAGAATCGCACCCATTTTCAGCACCTCGAAGAACTGGGTTGGGTCAAGGTGATCAGGGATCTCGATCTGGGTGACCGTCAGTTTCTGGAAATTCGCCAGTGCTTGGCAGAGGGCGATGTCAACCTGGCGGACCATGTCGCCGTTCTCGAGCACCAGGCTGGGCCCCTCGACGGGGCCGAGCGTCTGACAAAGCGTGAGGACATTGCCATCGCGTAGAAACTTGAAGAGCTGCAGGTCTTTGATGACCTCGGCGAGAGTTGCAGATGCAAAGTCCTTGGCCCACTTGATTTGCATTCTCGCGGTCCCCTCGCGGCTGTCTCCGATCAGGCGAATGTGGAGCATCTTGCCGGGCGACTCCCAATCCGTGGTGCCGCCGCTGTGCCCTCGCGTCTTCCTAACTCGAGTGAAAATGAATTCTCCGCTGCACTCGCCGTTGTCGAGGTGGATGCGCATTTCGGCGCTCGTCCTCTCGACTGCTATCCCGATCTGGACGACCATTGGCTGCATAGCGGATTGAGCGAGTTGCGATGCATCTGGTGGCGAGTAGCCGAGCAACTCCTCTGGTCGGATACTCACAGGATCTCCGCCGAACGCCATTAGATGGTCAAGACGCTCCGCAGCTGACTCTGTCATTGACAGATTGAACTGAAGGCGGTCCCGTGCGTCTTCGTCTGCGCCGTTGTATCGCGCATAGGTGGAGATTTGAAAGTGCATCCCGTCTAGGAACGTGGCCTCAGACATGAGCAAGCCAGGCGTTGTAGCGGACGGTGGGAGCACAGGTGTTGGCTGAATGGACAAGCCGTATCGGAGGTGTGGGTCGTTGCGTCCGAGCGCTTCAGAGAGCTCACGCAGACGGCTCTCTGCTTCTTTGACGTCGACGGCCACCCCATCGGCAATCCGCTGGTACGTCTGGTCGTAGTCGTGGCGGAGTTGCTGTAAGCGCATCTCGCCCTCGCCGAAGTAGTACTCGCCGACTTCGGGATAGTCAGCCGCTAAGCCATCGAGTTGATCCTCGGCAAACCAGTCGCAATCGAACGGATAGTCCTTGGTCTTCTCGTCGAAGGTATTCTTTGCCTTCGTGGACAGAGTCTTCGGAACCACAAGCCACCAACGCAGGATCTTTCGGTCATGGACCTCACCGCTGTTAAGCGAGTCGAGTGACTTGGTGACTTGGTCCCAGCGGATGCGATCGATGAAGTGTTTGCATTGATAGATCTCGACCTCGTCGTCGCCAATTGGAGCGTAGATATCGACGCCGCCGTCACCTGACGCTGGCCGTATTCTCCGTGCCTTTGGGTGGACGCGGCCGAGTAGAACTGCGACAACACGTTCGAAGAGCTCGCCAGACATCCGTTTGTCGTGCCATTGGATCATCGTCATCCTCGCCAACGATAAATGATGTGTTTCTCGCGCATCAGTTCTCCAGGCTCATTTGGGAGCACAGATACCCCAACGAAAGGGCTTTTAGGAGCGCTGAGATGATCTGAGCGGCTCACTTTCGCTCAAGTTCTTCGAATGTGGCCTCGCCAAGGAGCTCGCGAATGCTGGACGTCGCTGAGCGGATGCTCTTTCGCACAGCCGTCGTGGTTACGTCCTCGAGTTCGGCGATCTCTGTTAAAAAACAACGTTGCGCGTCGTCTTTGGACATCGGTGAGACCAGCGTCTTGGATTGCCTCGGTTAGACGCTGGCGAGCAAGCAGTTGTTCAGGCTCAAAAATGGCATCATCCACGACTACTTCGCCTCCGCAACCAAATTCAATGTGGAAACCCTGCTCGCCGGCAGGCGTCCTGCCCGCACTGCCCGGCCAGGTCGAGAGCCTTAGGTGATCGCTAGCAAGGTCCGGTCAAAGTGACTACGAATCGCCCAAGTTGTACTATTTCTCGTATGCAGGTGACAGTCGAGCAGCTCAGCGTGGGAGATTTGTTCGAGTTGTCGCGTCCGCAGCTTGGTGGTTTGAACCGGTCGGAACAGTTGCAGAGTTTGATGTGTCGGCTCGTGTGGCGAGAGCTTGTTGTGGACGTCGATTCGGTTGTCGAGATGGGGCGTCGTCGGCAGAAGCAGTGGCGCGAGTCTGATCGCGGTCGATGCTATTTGGACGAGTGGGATCGGATTCTTGACGATCCGAAACTGCTTGTTGGGATGTACGAGCGCTATGACCGGGAGCTGTCGGGTTTGTACAGCAACACGCCACTGGTTGATGTGGTGTCGCTTGAGGATCGGGATCTGATGCTTGAGTGTTTGTTTGAGTACCGAGCGGCGGCTGCGGCGTGAAACGCAGCCAGCTGGCGCATTTGTTGCGAGCCGCTGGCACTCATTTGCAGTGCGACAAGTTCATCGTTGTGGGTAGTGCTGCGCTGCTTGGCAGCTATCCGGAATCGTTGGTGGCTGCGACCGTGTTGTTCCGGTCGATGGAAGCCGATCTGGTGCCTCCTGACTTTGACGATGCGACAGCAGACAAGATCGACGGTGCGTTTGGCGAGTTGTCGCAGTTTCAGCGGACACACGGAATGTTCGCCGATGGCGTTTCGCTCGAAACAGCGACGCCGCCGTCTGGATGGCAGCATCGGCTCGTGCCCTTCGCTCCGGAAGCAGCCAATGGGATCATTGGGTGGTGTCTGGAGCCACACGATCTGGTGATCGCAAAACTCGAGGCCGGACGACACAAAGACATCGAGTTCGCTACCGAGATGGTCCAACGTCACCTGGTCAAAAAATGCACCCTTATCGAAAGAGCGACCGACCGGACTATCGGCGCCGTGGCCAGACTGCCGAAAGCAGCACCCGGGTTCTTCGAAGCCCAGCTCGACGTATCCGGCATTGTCGGCGAAATCCCGTCACCGCCACAGATCCCGCATCGATCCTCGCTCAGGGTTCTAGAGGCCGATCTCACCGTCGACCGACCACAACGAGATCTAAGTCTGTGAACGTCTGGGGATGACGCCCAAAAGCGAAGTCGAAAGCGCACTAGCCCGGTTCTCTAGCCCCTTTCCACCTAACCAAGTCGGCGGGACATCCCCCATATGATCGAACAGGGGGCCGGGGTGCCTATGTCGGACATATTGCGCGTGACTCGGGACGATCTCCTCGCGTGGGCTTCGGGTGCCCAAGACGAGTTGCCATTCTTGGTGCGGAGGTTGGTTGTGGAGACAGCCAACGGGTTGGCGCACTACTTGTTTCCGGGCGGTTCGGGGGTTAGTTCAGGAGGTTGGGATGGCTGGGTCGAGGCCTCGGGCTCGTCTTTGTTCGTACCGTCGGGCAAGTCTGGCTGGGAGTTGTCGGTAAACAAGAAAAGCCGGGCGAAGGCAGAGGCCGACTTCGATAAGCGTTCAAGGCTGTCCGCAGGCCAGCGTGCCGGAACAACGTACGTGCAAGTCATCTGTCAGCCCTGGACGAAGGCAAGTAGTTTCGTTGAGGCCGCGAAACAGTCCAGCAAGTTCGATGATGTGTGGGCCCTCAACGTTGACAGCATCGAGCAGTGGCTGGAGAATGCGCCGCAGACCTCACTGTGGTTCCGCGAACGCATCGACAAGCCTGTCGCAGGTGTGGAGAGTGTGGATGCGCATTGGGAGTCGTGGATTAGCTCAACGGCTTTTCCGCTTGATGTGGATCTTGTGCTTGCGGGTCGCGCCGATAAGGCCGAAGAGCTTCGGCAGCGCCTTGGCACCGCGGGGATCACGACAGTTGGCGGCCGTCACGAGCAGGAGCTGCGGACGTTTGTTGCTGCGGCGTGCGCAGCCGCTGGCGACGAACCCACTTTCGCTAGCCCGCTCATTGTGACTGATCCAAAAACGGCATCAGCGCTGTTGAGCCAGCATCCGTCGGCGGCGGTTGTACTTACCCCCGAGGTTTTGGGTCAAACAACTGTTCCGGAAACAGCTCAGCTCATCTTGCTCGAGCCAGGCTCGATTCATGCAGATCTGCTGATTCCGCCTATTGATGCTCAAATAGCTACCTCCTGGCTACAGGATCGCCTGCCTACGTTTCGGAGAGCCGAAGACGATGGGGCACTCGCTCGTCGCAGTTTGGCGGCGCTGCGCCGGCGGCATGCGAACAAACCAGCTCAACACCGTCCACCGTGGGCGGTCGGGGTGCCCGATAGGGCGTTGCGCCGGCTGCTGCTTGTCGGTCGCTGGACTGACAGGAATGCCAGCGACAAACAAGCCATAAGCGACTTCGCTGAACTTTCCTGGGCGGATCTTGATGAGCGTGCACGAGAAATGGCAGCGGTTCGACCAGAACCAGTGTTTGGCGTGTTGGATCGACGTTGGTTCTTGATCTCTCAGATAGAGACCTGGTTATTGCTGGGGAACCATCTAACGGTGGCTGATCTTGAGGGCTTCTCCGAGTTGGCGGCGACGGTGTTGCTGTCACCAGATCCGGCTCGATGGCAGTCCGTGTCGGAACAAATCAAGTCGGTTGCCTCCGGTGACCACCCAGCACCGTCGAACTCTGAAGACCTTCGCCAAGGAATTGCGGAGAGCTTGGCATTGCTAGGAGTCCTCAACCTCGATACAAGCGACGGCGCGTGGACTGGCGAGAACGTCGCTAACGCGATCGTTGGGCGTCTGCTGTGTGCGGCGAACGAGGACGCAACATTTGAGATATGGCGAGCGCTCACACCGCAGCTTCCTTTGCTTGCCGAGGCTGCCCCCGACGAGTTCATTGCGGCACTTGAGGCTGGTATGGCAGGGGAGAAGCCTGTACTTGCAGCGATGTTTGAGGACACCGTCGGGACGCAGGAGTTTGGGAGCCCGCGTCGGTCGCCTCACACGCACTTCGTGTTTGCTCTCAAACGGCTTGCGTGGAGTCCCGTCTATCTGAGCGCCGCCGTACAGATTCTTGCGCGTTTCGATGACCTCGACCCTGGCGGCGACTGGGGTGACCGGCCAGGCGAAGCAATCGAGTCCCTCGTAAAGCCGATTCGTCCGAACACCTTGGCGACATGGCCAGCCCAACAAACCACGCTTGAGACTTTGTTCGAGTCATGGCCCGCACTTGCCTGGAAAGTACTTGAATCGATGCTTCCACTAGGTCAGGGGGGTCTGATCGACCCCGGACCGGCGTATCGAGACTGGAAGCCTCGCGAATCTGCAATTCCTCCGGTCGAGGAACTAGCTAGTGCGCTGAATTGGATCGTCGACACGATGCTCGCTCACGCCTGCTCAGATGCCGAACGGTGGGAAAGTGTGATAGCTCAACTGCCGCAACTTTTGTTCGCACACCGGACACAAGTGCTCGAATCGTTGGCCGAGGTGGCTGTAGATGCAGATGAGGCGCTTAAGAAAGAACTCTGGCCTATTCTTCGAGCAACGATCTCGCGGCACCGCCAGTTCTCCGACGCGGAGTGGTCTCTTCCGGAGGACGAAGTCCAACGACTTGAGCAGGTCCTAGCGCAACTCGCGCCTGAGTCCCTAGTGGTGCGGGCCGCTTGGCTCTTCGAGCCCGGTGTCGGCTGGGTCGATGGAGTCTCTCGCTTCGGCGGTCATCGTGACGAATTCGAGTCTCGACTGAGAGCCGCCCGTCAGAGCGCCGTCGAGGATCTGATCGTTGAGGGCGGCTTCGAACAGATCATCGACTTCAGCGCCGCTGTATCGGCAGGCGGGCATGTCGGTATCGCGCTTGCAGATGCAAGCGACGAGGGCGAGTTTGATGAACGAATGGTCGGTCTCCTGCCCTTAGCGAACGACGACTCAAAGCACTTCCCGGCTGCGTACTTTCGCACACGGTTCGAGCAACAGGGCTGGGACTGGTTTGAAGACTTGGTTGACCGGCTGCACCTACCTGCCGATGTGGTTGCAGATCTATGCATGACAGTTGGCGACGCGGGCGAAGCGATCGATCGACTAGCCGACCTTGGCAGTGACGTATCGGACCTGTATTGGTCAAGGATCGGCGTTTTCGCACTCAGCTCAGTGCCGATTCTTGATTCCCTGGCGCGGCTCAAAGACGTTGGTCGGGTGTGGTCAGCGTTGCTCCTTATTGCCGTCAACGTCAGAACATCTGATCGACAGGCCGATCTCGGCGCGATTGCGATCAGCTTCTTTGAACACACTGTCGGCCATGAAACTGCCGACGACCATAGGCAGCTCGACGGGCATCATTGGGAAACGCTGTTTAGCGCAATGGCTCTCCATCGCTCCGAGGCCCAGCTCCTTCAGCGAGCCGCCACCGTCGAGTGGTCTTACCTCAACCTGAGCCGACTCGGGCCGCTCTATGAGCCCCCCAGCTTGTATGCCCGAATGGCGACCGACGCGAACTTCTACTGTGAGATCGCATCGATGGCCTATAACTCCCAGGAGGGCGACACAAGTGGTGTTGACCCGCTGATTGGCCGCCAAGCGACAACACTGCTCCTCAACTGGAAAGGTCCCCCAGGGGCCCACCCTGGGCAAGAAGCCCCATCCGCCGAGACCTTGCAAAGTTGGGTCGAGCAAGCAAGGGCCGGGTTCGCCGAGACGGACCGCAAACAGGCCGGGGACTACGCAATTGGTCAGCTCCTCGTGAGCGCGCCAAGCGACAAGGACGACAACGGTGATGTCACATGGCCGCCGGCCTCAGTGCGCTCGATCATTCAAGGAGCGAGCAGCACAGAACTCGATAGGGGATTCGAGGACGCTGTAAGAAATGGGCGCGGGATCAGGACCGCAACGTTGTATGAAGGTGGTGACCAAGAAACCGACCTGGCAGACCGCTACGACCTCATCGCCACCGATTGCCAACATGAAGCCCCTCGTGTCGCAAGAATCTTTAGGCGAATCGCCTCGACATATCGTCAAGACGCATCAGCTCAAGACGAAAGAGCCGAGACACGACGACAAGGAATCGACTGAGACGCTGCACTTAGAGATCAACTGGCTGGTTCGACTAGCGCGACTCCGGCATGTGCGGGAGCGGTCCGTGACCAGGTGTGATGCTCGGGGTTGGTGCAGAAGTCGGCGTGGAAGAGGCCGCCGGTGGCAAGATGGCTATAAGGTCTACTGGAACACGGATAATCGTAAATATCCGTGTCGAATGCCGAGGTGTCTGCATAGTCAGATACCGAAGTCCATATCGGTCTCAGCCTGTTGTTGAAGGCCTCCCGTGACGGAAGCTGTAATGAGGGGTCAGGTAACTTTTTGTGCGCGTGTCAAGAGATTTCTCGGATAACCGCTGTTCGCCGTTGACTGACCTTGCGGCCGTTGTGATCGTCTGAACCACTTTTCCGCACTTGCGACCCGCTGAGTATGCGTTGGTGCTGTTAGGAGCCGTTCTGGAAGGCCGTTTTCGACCGCACTCCCCCATAATGGCCCATAATGGCTCGTCTAGCGTGATTAACCGTGATTATGCATGTTGGGGCCGCTGCTCGCAGTGGTGCGCGCGTCGTTCATGGTGAGTGTGAAGCGGGCACCACCGAAGGGGCTCTCGCTGAGTGTGAGGGTTGCGTCGTGGGCGTGTGCGATTTCGGTGGCGATGGCGAGGCCGAGGCCAGCTCCGCCGTGGGCACGGGCTCGTGATTCGTCGGCGCGGCCGAATCGTTCGAAGATCTTGGCTTCGCTGCCGGTGGGCACGCCCTCCCCGTCGTCGTCGACGTGCAGGCGCACAGTGCCGTCAATGCTCTCGACCGCGATGACTACAACGCTGTTCGCGTGGCGCACTGCGTTGTTCGTCAGGATCGTGATGATGCGGCCGAGTTCGTCGGCGTTACCTCGGACTTGGCCAGCGGAGATTCCTGACAAGTCGAAGTCGATCGATGAGTCGTGGTGATTCAGCGATAGCACGCGGCCTACCAGATCGTCGAGATCAAGCAAGTCGTTGCGATCTGGCCGCACTCCCCCGTCTGCTTGGGCCAGCCACAGGAGGTCGTCGACGAGTCGCTGCATGCGGAGGTCTTCTTCGAGTACCACGGCTGCGACTTCGGGCCAATCTGCGAACTCTGGGTGCGCGGTTGCTACGTCGAGTTCGTGGCGAATAATGGCGATCGGCGTTCGCAGTTCGTGCGAGGCATCGGACACAAAACGCCCTTGGCGTTCGGCAGACTCTTCAAGCCGTGTGAGCATCGAGTTCATTGTCGAAGCAAGGTGTCTGATCTCATCATCGCTGGCGGGGACGCTTACGCGTTTGGTGAGTGCCTGACCTGAGATGGCCTCGACATCCGAACTGATTCGCTCGACTGGCCGTAACGCTCGACCAACCACCCGCCACACGATCGTTGCAACCAGCGCAAGTAACAGGGGCCCACCAACCAGCAAAGCAAGGGCCACGATGCGAGTGGTTTGGTTGATGTCCTCAAGCGAAGTTGCCACCACGAGCGTGACGGGAACGCCATTGATCTCGAACTCGTCGACGAGCACAAGGAACTCACCAGCTACAGGGAGTTCGTCCGAGGCATAGGGCTCGCCCGGACTGCGGATATCGATTGGAGGTTCGCCTTCGATGTTTTCGCTCGCAGCGAGGACGACACCACCGCGAACGATCTGGGCCAGTCCTTCGTCGTCATCATCGATTGCGACGCTGTCAGGGGCGGCGCCAGCCTCGAGCAGCGATTCGATGTCCTCAGCCCGTAGCTCTAGAGCCGTGTCGACTCCACCGAGCATGGTAAATCGCAAGATCGCCAACAGAGCAATGCAAGCGGCGACGAGCGCTACTGCGAACACGATGGTCGCTCCCGCTGTGGCTCGGGAGCGAATGCTGCTTGGCATCTTCACCGGCGTTGCTCAATCAGCCGGTATCCCGCACCACGCACAGTTTCGATCGACACTTGGTCAAACGGTTCATCGATCTTGCGCCGAAGATGGCGCACATAAACTTCAACGATGTTGGCGTCGCCTTCGAATTCGTAGTCCCACACATTGTCGAGAATGTCCTGTTTCGAAACAACGGTGCCACGATTGCGCATCAGATATTCAAGCACCGACAGTTCTCGGGTCGTGAGTTCGATCTCGGTTTCGCCTCGCCAGCAGCGACGCTGGTTCGGGTCAACGCGTAGGTCACCAACTTGCAGGTCGACGGGCCGTTCTGTCGCACCACGACGTATCAGCGACCGGAGCCGGGCAACGAGCACCACATGAGAGAACGGCTTGCGCAGGTAGTCGTCTGCGCCAGTTTCGAAAGCTTCGGCTTCGTCGAGATCGCCCGCTTTGGCGGTCAACATAAGAATCGGGGTCCAGTCCTCTTTCTCACGAAGCGCTGCGCAGATCTGGTAGCCGTTGAGTCCAGGAAGCATGATGTCGAGCACGAGGGCGTCATAGTTGTGCTCTGTCGCCATCCACAGGCCCTCGGTGCCATCTAGCGAGACATCAACGGCGAATCCGTCCGCTTCAAGGCCGCGCTTGAGAGAGGTCGAAAGCCGTTCTTCATCTTCGACTACAAGCACTCGCATGAAATGGTCCTCGGTCTCAATTGGTCAGTGTGTCAGCTGTGCTGGTTAGGCGCCGCCAGCGCCGAAGATCTCTTGTTCAACCAGGTCCTCGACTGGATCGAGGAACTCGATTGCACAGTCCTCGTCGGCCCGAGCTGTTGCCTTCTCTTCGCCTTGGAAGTCGGTGAGCACCTGAGGTCGTGTGGCCTGCAGGTCGGCGAAAGACTGATCGCCGAGTAGATCAGCGAATCGCTCGCGTGTTTCATCTTCGGCGTCATCGGGATGGCCGTAATCGAAGCCGAGCGTCTGCATGCACGTCGCCCAGGCGTCGTTGGCCTCGATCATGCGAGGGTCTTGTTCAACCAGAGCGTCTTTGGGGTTTACATAACTCGATGCCAGCTCGGCCACATCGAACACTCCCTCGACTGCCTCAGCGGTGCAACCGTCGAGGTTCGAGAGGTCCTCGGCGTCGAGCGCTATGACGAATGGCCAGTCGGTTTCCTCGCCGAGCAGAGTGAACCGGTAGGCGAACTGATCTGCTGACCCAAGAGCGTTGAATGTCTTCAGATTGGTCGGCCCGAGGCTGATGTCGGCAGCCGGATTCGCTGGCTGGGTTGAAACGCCATAGCCAAACTGTGCGATATAGGCATCGTCACTCAGTCCAGGAGCAGAGTCGATCGCGTTCATGGCCTCTTTGATGGTCGAGTAGTCGACCG